>NZ_JAQCNJ010000038.1 GCF_028275055.1 Haloplanus sp. | reverse complement strand
CCCCCTCGACGGCGTGCCAGTCGGTGTGACAAGCGCCGGCGTGTCGTATCTCGACGCTGACTTCCCCCGGCTTCGGGTCGTCCACCTCGACGTCAGTCAGCGTGAATCCGTCCGACGACTGGTCCTCGATGATCGCAGCCGAAACCGTTCGGGACATTCGTGGGCATCGGTGGGAGACCCACCATTATGAAACCTCGACCGGCGTGTTTTTTATCGCCCGCGTCCGAGGTTACCACCGTGTTATCGGTCGAGTTGCACACACACTCGTCGTTGTCGCACGACGGCCGCGACCCCGTCGACCACCTGCTAGAACAGGCGGCGTCGGTCGGGCTTGACGCCTTGGCAGTCACCGATCACGACGAGATAGATGCCAGCCTCAACGCGGCCGAGCGGGCCCCCGACCACGGTCTGATCGGTATTCCCGGCATGGAGATTACGACCGCCGTGGGACACGTTCTCGCACTCGGTGTCCAGGAGGCGGTCCCGTCGGGACTCTCCTTCGAGGCGACGCTCGACCGCATCCACGACGGGGGTGGCATCGCCGTCGTCCCCCACCCGTTCCAGCCGTCCCGTCACGGCGTTGCCACACACCTCTCCGAGGAGGCCCTCGCGAGCGCGGACGCCATCGAGGTGTACAACTCCCGCCTGCTGACGGGGAGAGCGAACCGCCAGGCCGAACGCTTCGCCGCGGCCCACGGCCTCCCGATGACCGCCGGGAGCGACGCCCACATCGCCGAGATGGTCGGGCAAGCGACCACCGAAGTCCACGCAGATGAGCGTTCGGCCGGGGGCATTCTCGACGCCGTCGTCGCCGGGCGGACGAGCGTCGTCGGCCGGCGCACACCGTGGCATATCAGCTTCCGGCAGGCCGCCGGCGGCGCGAAACGACGCGTTCTCCGAGCGCTCGGCGACCTGTTGTGATCCGGGGCACCGACGCCGCGACGGTTCGTCGCGCCCTCGGTTCGGGCGATCCCCTCCCGGGGGCGACCGGCTTCGCCGGCCGACTCGACGGCCGCCTCGTCCGCGATGTGCTCGGCCGCCGCCCCGTTTTCGGCACCCCCGACGACTGGGGGTTCGTCCCCACGGACATCGACACCGACGACCCGACTCCCGTCCCCGCCGGCCACGTCCGGGATTCGACGGCCGACGGGCCGGTCGACCGTCGCGTCTGGTCGCTCCCCGACCCGCCGGCCACAACCGACGCCGCCGCCGCCATCGGCACCGTCGAACGGGCGGCCACCGAAGCCGTCGCGGCGGTCAACGACGACGGCAACGATCTCGCCGTCGCCTTCTCCGGCGGTGTCGACTCGGCGCTTGTGGCTTCGGGCGTCCCCGACGCTCCCTGTTATGTCGCCGGGTTCCCCGATGCGGGCGATGTGGCGACCGCCCGCGACGCCGCCGCGGCGATGGACCGTGATCTCCGGGTGGTGGAACTCAACCACGCCGACCTCGAACGCGCGGTCCCCGAGGTGGTCGCCGCGACCGGCCGGACCGACGCGATGAGCGTAAGCATCGCCCTTCCCCTCTACGTGGTCGCCGAACGCGCCGCAGTCGACGGGTTCGACCGCCTCGCACTCGGACAGGGGGCCGACGAACTGTTCGGCGGTTACGCGAAGGTCGTCGATCCCGCAGACGACGACCGGATCGACGCGACGACCGTTCGCGGAGCGGTCCGGGAGACGATCCACACCCTTCCCGATGGCATCGAGCGAGACACCCTCACACTCCGGGCCGCCGGCGTCGAACCGGTGTTTCCCCTCCTTGACGACCGTGTCGTCAGGGCGGCGCTTCCCCTTCCCGACCACCTTCTGGCGACCGACGACCGCCGGAAGATTGCGCTCCGGCGGGCCGTGGCCGGCCGCCTCCCGTCGACGGTCGTCGACGCCGACAAAAAAGCCGTCCAGTACGGCAGCCTCGTCTCGCGGGAACTCGACCGCCTCGCCCGGCAGGCGGGGTTCAAGCGACGACTGGACCGTCACGTCGACCGGTATATCGAGTCGCTGGTCGACGACCGCCGGTCACGCACCTGATTGACGTTCGGCGGCGTCGATGGCTTCGATGCCCAGTTCCCGCACGTCGTCGTCGATGTCGGCCTCACGGAGGGTGGCGCGGTCGTACCACGCCCACGCCTCCGATCCCACCTCCCCCGGACCGGGGTCGATCGCCCGCCTTTCGGCTGTCGCGTAGAAGACGTGATCGACGTGTTGGTGGCCGACCTCGCCGTTGCAGACGTTCACGTCCGCCAGCATCAGATGTCGGGGCCGAGGGATCGACCGCGTCGTCTCCGAACTGATGTCGGCGTGGTCGGCTAACAGCGTCGGATCGAGCCCGGTTTCCTCCCGGGCCTCGCGGAGTGCCGCCTCGTGGGGCAGTTCTCCCCGGTCGACGTGACCGCCGGGCGGGAGTCGCAGGCCGAGACCGGGGTGTTCGTGGAGCGCGGTCACACCGTCCGCGACGACATACACCGTCGCGGTGACGTGGCGAGTCAGTTCCATGGCTGTGGATCGGTCGCCGCCCGTATCGGCCTTCCGACGGAACGTTTTTTTCGTGTGCCCGCGACACTCGATGATCGACCGCGCTCATCTTCGCATCTCGTACCGGGACCGACCGAACCCCACGGTCCCAGTCGACGGCGCGTTCGGAGTCCCGAAATCGACCGTGCGGGCCGCCGGCCGCCGGTCCGTCGGCGACGCCCACGCGTCGCTACGGAACCTGTATCTGTTCTTCGGCTTCGAGCAGTTCGTGATACCGGTTGCGGATGGTCACCTCGGAGATGTTGGCAACCTCGCTGACCTCGCTTTGGGTCACCTTCTCGTTGGTGAGGAGGGCGGCGGCGTAGATGGCCGCGGCGGCGAGACCGACCGGACTCTTGCCGCTGTGGACGCCCTGTTCCTTGGCGGTCTTCAGGAGGTCGCGCGCCCGCCGTTCGGACTCATCGGAGAGGTCGAGTTCGGAGGCAAACCGCGGGACGTACTGCTCGGGGTCCGCCGGCTGGATCTCCAACCCGAGTTCGCGGACGACGTATCGGTACGTCCGGGCAATCTCGTCTTTCTCGACGCGGGAGACGGTGGCGATCTCGTCGAGCGACCGTGGGGTGCCGGCCTGTCGGGCGGCCGCGTACAGTGCGCTCGTGGCGACGCCCTCGATAGAGCGACCGGGAAGAAGGTCGTCGGAGAGTGCGCGGCGGTAGATCACCGAGGCGGTCTCGCGGACGTTCTCGGGGAGGCCAAGCGCCGAGGCCATACGGTCGATCTCACCGAGTGCCTGTTTGAGGTTGCGTTCTTTCGAGTCTCGGGTGCGGAACCGCTCGTTCCAGGTGCGCAGGCGCTGCATCTTCTCGCGTTGTCGCGACGAGAGGGTCTTGCCGTAAGCGTCCTTGTCCTGCCAGCCGATGTTTGTCGATAACCCCTTGTCGTGCATCATCTGGGTCGTCGGTGCGCCGACCCGTGACTTCTGATCTTTCTCCTTGGAGTCGAAGGCTCGCCACTCGGGGCCGTGGTCGATCTCGTCTTCCTCGACGACGAGTCCACAGTCGGCACACACCGTCTCGCCGTGTTCCGTGTCGGTGGTGAGTTGGCCCTCACACTCCGGACAACGCAACCGCTCGCCGTCCCCGTTGGTGCCCTCGGTTTCGTCCTCGCTCTCGCGCGCGCGTGAGCGCTCGGCCGTGTAACCGCGTACGCTGTCAGTCATATGTTTGTATCAGTGAGCAAAATGGCTCTCTACAGAATCTAATAATCCAAAGATATTTAAATCTGACGGAAGAGTGCAAGCATCCAGCGTGGGGTTGATACCGCTGCCCCGACTTCTTATAGAGATAATGAGCGACGAGAACGCCACAACCCCGATGACGGTTATCAGCGGGCCGTTGGGTGCCGGCAAGACAACGCTGGTCAATCGACTGCTGGACGACCCCGGTGACCGGCGCATCGCCGTCGTAGTGAACGACATGGGGGAGGTGAACGTCGACGCCGAACTGTTGGCGGGAGCGGCCGACGATGACGTGATCGACCTTTCGAACGGCTGTATCTGTTGTCGGCTCCAAGACGACCTCGTGACACAGGTGAGTGGGTTGGCCACGGAGCGGTCCTTCGACCACCTCGTCGTTGAGGCCTCGGGGATCAGCGAACCGATACCCATCGCCCGAACCCTGACCGAGGGGACGGCCGAGGGTGAGCCACCGAACGGCGTTCATCTCGACACGACCGTCTCGGTGATCGACGCCTACGGCTTCTGGAAGGCGTTCGATCCCTCTGCGTCGCTCCCCGACGGGGCCCCCGAACCGGAACGGCCGCTCACCGAGGTACTCGTCGATCAAATCGAGTTCTGCGACGTTCTCCTGTTGAACAAATGTGATCTGGTTCCCGAGGAGGAACTCGACGCCGTCGAGGCGGCGATTCGGGAACTCCAGCCCCGGGCGACGATCCACCGGACGACCCACTCAGAGGTCGATCCCGGAACCGTTCTCGGTACCGGCGCCTTCGACTTCGCGGCGGCGAAGCGCCGGCAAGGGTGGAAGCGTACACTCGCCGAGGGCGACGACGCCGACGGCCACGGCGAACACGCCCACGGTGACCGCCCGGCGGCCGCCGCACATGGCGTTGGATCGTTCGTCTATCGTCGGGGACAACCGTTCCATCCAGCGCGTTTCGATGCGTGGCTCGACGAGTGGGACGGCGACATCGTCCGTATGAAAGGGTTCGCGTGGGTCGCGAGTCGACAGGAGACGGTAATCGGCGTGAGCCAGGCCGGACCGGCCGCTCAGGCCGGCCCGATCGGCGAGTGGGGCGCGGACGACCCACAGACGCGACTCGTCGTGATCGGCCGGAACCTCGATTCCGAGGCGATCACGGCCCGTCTCGACGACTGTCTGGCCGACGACGCGGAACGGGAGGCGTCGTACCCCGACGACCCGCTTCCGCGGGAGTCCTAGGCGTCGAGTCCGACGTCGTCGCGGAGTTCATCCCACGACTCGTGGAACCCGTATGTCGATTCGGACGCCGCCGTTGCCGTCCGGTAGGTGTCGTCGTACGATAGGAGCTGCGTCCAGCCATCGTGGAGGCGGTAGCTACAGTACTGGCACATACATCCGTGGAATCGCCGACCGGTGATAGGGTTGTCGTCGGGGCGTTACGGCTCCAACAGCACCTTCGTAACGCCTTCCTCGCGGTTGTCGAAGGCTTCGTACATCTCGGGGGCCTCGTCGAGGCCAACACGGTGGGAGACGACCCAACTCGGATCGGCCCGTCCCTCGATAATCAGGTCGCGAAGCTCGCGGTTGTACGACTTGACGTTACACTGGCCGGTGCCAAGGGCCTGTCCCTTCTCGAACAGGAGGCCGAAGTCGATTCCGATCCGGCCCTGTGCGGCCATGTCGTCCGGCGCGCCGGGGTCTTCGGGGACATAGAGGCCCGGGATGCCGAGTTCACCCGTCGGCCTGACCGTCCGGATGAGGTTGTTGATAACGACCGCGGGGTTCTCGCGGGCCGGGTCGTAGGCTGAGTCGGCCTCCTTCTCGGGGTCGACCGCCTGGTAACCGACCGCGTCGACGCCCTTGTCGACGCCGCCACCGTGCAGGTCCTTGATCTGTTCGACCGGGTCGCCCTCCTCGAAGTTGATCGGCGTCGCGTCGCAGTACTCCTCGCCGAGTTCCAACCGTGAGGGTACGCGGTCGACGATGTAGATTTCGGCCGCGCCCTTGATCTTCGCACTGTAGGCGGCCATCAGACCGACCGGACCGGCGCCGTAGACCGCCACGGAATCACCCGGTTCGACGTTTGCGAGTTCGGTGCCGTGCCAACCGGTTGGGAAGATGTCCGCGAGAAGCGAAAACGCGTCCTCGTGTGCGTCGCCATCGGGGAGTTTGAGCGCGTTAAAGTCGGCGTACGGAATACGGAGTTTCTCCGCTTGGCCCCCCTTGTACGGGCCCATAGCGACGTAGCCGTACGCCCCACCGGCGAAACCGGGGTTGACGTTGGTACAGAAGCCGGTGTAACCGCTCTCGCAGTTCTCACAGTGACCACAGGCGACATTGAACGGGGCAACGACGCGGTCACCGACCTTGAGGCTCGAAACGGCGTCGCCGGTTTCCTCGACGATACCCATGTTCTCGTGGCCGAAGACGATTCCCGGCTCCGCCGACGTCCGACCCTCGTACATGTGGAGATCTGACCCACAGATACACGTCGTCGTGATGTCGATGAGAACATCGTTCGGGTGCCGGATCTCCGGTTCGGCGACTTCCTCGACGGCAACCTCGTGGGGGCCCTTGTAAACGACGGCGTTCATCGACATCAGTTGTGCACCTCCGCCGGGGAGTCGCTACGGATCGACTCCCAGTGAGCCACACCCGCTTCCGCGACCTCCATATCTTGTTCGACCGCACCACCGGAGACGCCGAACGCACCCACGATATCCCCGTTCTCGTTCAGCAGCGGGTAGCCGCCGCCGAAAATGACCATCCGACCCTCGTCGGTCGACTGGAGACCGTACAGGGAGTTGCCGGGTTCGGACGGTTCGGCGAGTCCGTGTGTGGGCATGTCGAGTGCCGCCGAGGTGTACGCTTTGTTTCGCGATATCGACACGGAGGCGAGCCACGCCCCGTCCATCCGATGTTGTGCAACGAGGTTCCCCTCGCTGTTCGTTACCGCGATGACCATCGGGTTGTCGATTTCGTCGGCCCGTTGTTCGGCGGCGTCGATCAGTTCGGTTGCGGTGTCGAGTGTGATAGATTGAACCATTACGGACGTGTATCCACTCCCCTGGGTCATAAGTATTTGTATTTACGCCATGTGAGGAATCGAGTGACGATCAGTAATCGACGGATCACTCGGAACCGCAAAGGAACGTCTAAAACGGAGTTATATCGGATATACGCATCAATATATTGGACTACTGTTATTTGTGCTCTCCGATGTCAGGTGGATGTAGGTAAACGAAACTAATTATACATTCTCCGTTCGAGGAACAGCCGAACGAGCCGCTAACGAGATGTTTTTGGCGGGCCTAAACAAATCGACGTGGAGTTTCTCCCGCTCGCTTGGTGGCGGCGTCGACCGTCGGCGACAGCGGTGGCGACCGATCGGTGGACCGAAACCCTTAGTGCCGGGCCGAAAGTCCCGACTAACATGAGCGAGACGCCCGTCGACGCCGACGAGGTCCGCCACGTCGCCGACCTCGCGCGGATCGACCTGGACGACGAGGCGGTGGACCAGTTTGCGGTGCAGTTCGCCGACATCCTCTCGTATTTCGACGCCTTGGACGACGTACCCGAGGTCGACCCCGAGGCCGACCTCGTCAACGTCATGCGGGACGACGAGGTTCGTGACGGACTCACCCAAGCCGAGGCTCTGGAGAACGCGCCGGAGGCCGAGGACGGCTACTTCAAGGGACCGAGCGTCTCATGAGCCACGACGCCTTCATCACCGAGGAGACGATCCACGGGGCCGACGACGGCCCACTCGCCGGTCGAACCGTCGCGATCAAGGACAACATCTCGACGGCGGGCGTCCGGACGACCTGCGGGTCCGAGATGCTCACGGACTACGTTCCCCCGTACGACGCAACGGTCGTTGAACGACTCAAATCGGCCGGGGCAACGCTTGTCGGCAAGACGAACATGGACGAGTTCGGGATGGGAACGACGACGGAGACGTCGGCGTTCGGGCCGACGACGAACCCGGTCGACGAGGACCGCGTTCCGGGGGGGTCGTCCGGCGGCAGCGCCGCGGCCGTCGCCGCCGGCGAGGCCGACGCCGCGTTGGGAAGCGACACCGGCGGCTCGGTCCGGTGTCCGGCGGCGTTCTGTGGCGTCGTCGGGATCAAGCCCACGTACGGACTGGTGTCGCGGTACGGGCTGGTCGCCTACGCCAACTCGCTCGAACAGATCGGCCCACTGGCCCCGACCGTCGAGGAGGCTGCCGAGGTCCTCGAGGTCATCGCCGGCCCCGACGACCGCGACGCGACGACCCGAGCCGAGGGTGCCGACGCGAACTACGCGAGCGCCGCCGACGGCGAGGTCGACGGGCTTTCGATCGGTGTCCCGACCGAACTGATCGAGGGGGCCGACGACCGTGTTGTCGACCGGTTTCACGAGACCATCGCCGACCTCGAAACGCGGGGCGCGGAGACCCACGAGGTGAGCCTCCCCTCCATCGAACGCGCCGTGCAGGCCTACTACGTCATTGCCATGTCCGAGGCGTCGTCGAACCTCGCACGGTTCGACGGCGTCCGCTACGGTCCCGACACCGACGCGGAAGGCAACTGGAACGAGTCGTTCGCGGCGGTCCGTGAGGCGGGGTTCGGCGACGAGGTCAAGCGCCGCATCCTTCTCGGGACCTACGCCCTCTCCGCCGGCTACCACGACAAGTACTACGCCAAGGCACAGGACGCCCGCGCATGGCTCAAGCAGGACTTCGACGAGGCCCTCTCCGATGCCGACGTGTTGGCGTCGCCGACGATGCCCGTGCTCCCGTTCGAACTCGGCGAGAGCCTCGATGACCCGCTTCAGATGTATCTCGCCGACGCCAACACGGTGCCGGTGAATCTCGCCAACCTCCCCGCGATCAGCGTCCCCGCGGGTCGGGCCGACGGCCTCCCCGTTGGCTTCCAGTTGATCGGGCCAGCCTTCGGCGAACGGGCGATCATCCGGGCCGCGAGCGCCGTCGAGTCGTCGGTCTGAGCGACGTGCTGCCGTTACTTCTTGATTGTGGTCGACGAATAGGGTAGGGAACACGACGGGCATCCGATCCGACGAGCGGCGCGTTCCCCCCGGAGCCGCGCCGCGCTAGCGCCACGAGCTCTCGCCGCGCCGACATCGGGTCGGTGCGCCCAAGTGGACTGGGGGCATACGGTGGTATAACGTTATGCCCACAGTTTTCAGAGATGATACCTGCGCGGCCCGGGATCAGTCGAGGCCGCGGTCGGCGGCTCCCTCACGGATCTTCCCCGCTCGTTTTCGTACCCGGTTGATGTACCGTTCGACCTTCTCCGGTTTCACGCCGTAGTACGAGGCGATCCACTCGATATCGCCGTAGCCTTGCGTGTGAAAGTACGCGACGAGTGTGTCCCGGCCGGCTTGGATGATCTCCGGCGGGACGCCACGTTCGCCGACACCGTTCTCGTCGAACCCGTTCACGTCGAAGTAAACGTCGGCGTACAGTTCCGCCGTTTCGGGCCGGTCGAACTCGACGCCGTCGTGGTACGGAGCGTCGAATCGGTACACCGTCTCGCCGGTGTCTGTGACCCGCCTCGTGATCCGAACGTCGAAGCCGTACTCGCGGTGGGTGGTGTCGGTTTCGGTGCCTGTTCTCGTGTCCGTCGCATCGTCGGGTGAGTGTGACATGGTTGTGGGGGTCGTGTCGGTCCGGATTACGGTCGGTGATGCCAGGCTGCGAGCGCGGCGACGACGGCGAGGGCCGCGAGAACCAGCGCCGGCGACAACGGGCCGTCTCCCGTGGTCGGTTCGGCGTCGGGCTCCGCGTTCCCGCCTGCGGCCGTCGTCGCGTCGGAGCCGGCGTCCGGGGTGGTCGTGTCGGTGGCGGTTCCGGAGTCGCCGCTCGGGTTCGCCGTGTCGTCGCCGGTGACGGTCACCGTGCCCGGTCGCACGGCCGGCTCGAAACCGGTTCCGTCGTCGTCGTCGAACTGCCGCGGTCGAACCGTCAGTTCGGCTTCACCGGGTGCGGTGCCGGCGAGTTCGACCGTTGCCAGCGTCACATCCGTCGCACCGGGTTCGACCTGTCCATCGACGTCGGCGGCCTCAAGCGCCACCGCTTGGCCGTCGTCGCCGACGACCGGGTCACTCGTCAGCCCGAACCTGTCGGGGTAGGACGCCGACTCGATGCGTACGGGTCCATCGACGGTGAGGTCGAGGTAGTAGCCGGAGAGTCCATCGGGGGCCGCGGTGAGTACGACGCGGACGGTCGTCGTGCCGTCGGCCGGCGCCGTGTCGCCGACGACGCGGACGGTCGGTTGCTCGCTCTGTGCCGTCGCGGGGCCCGCCGTCACCGCGCCGAGAAGCGCGAGCGCCACAAAGGCGAGCGCGAGCGCCGTCCCGGTGATGCGGCTGTCGGCGAGCATCGAAATCGAAATCGAAATCGAGCGTCGGATTCGTGTCATAGGTCGTCGTGCAGTCATGGAAACGGGGGGTGTGGTCGACGGGACGGTCCGGTCTGAGCCGCTCGGACGCGGGGCGTGGCCCCTACGGCCGCTCAGTTGACCTCCTCGTAGAGCGAGACAACGTCGTCGAAGTCGAGTTGACCGTTCTCGTTGAAGTCGTAGGCCGAGTCGTTCAGCGTGACGCTGTCGGCGTCGAAGTTGCTGAACAGGAGCTCGATGTCCTCGTAGTCCAGCCGGCCGTTCCCGTTGAGGTCCTCGTAGTAGCCGTCGCCGTCGGGGTCGGTCGGGGCCGATCCGCCGGTGACCGTCGGTGGCCCGGCGATGAACACGCCCGTCCGTCCCTCGGCGTCGAGGGACTGCCCGGACTCGTCGTCCATCCGCTCGACCGTCACGTCAAGATCGGTCGTTCCGGCGGTGTCGCCACGGAGGGTGAGCGACGCCAGCGGGATCCGCCGACCGCCGGCTTGGACGTTCCGGTCCGTGTCCGCGAACCGCAACCTGATTGCCGACCCGTCGTCGGCGATCTCCCGTTCGGTGAGACCGAGGCCCTCGACGAACTCGGCCCCGGTGATCGTAGCGACGTCGGGGTCGGTGACGGAGACGGTCACCTGCGCGCCCGACACACCGGTCGGGAGCGACGACGCCTCAACTGTCGCCGTTCCGGTTCGACCGTTGTCGACCGCTATCGACTCGATGTCGACCGAGATCCGCGGCTGGAAGACGTAGAGTCCATCGTTGGGGTAGGAACGGGCCGGACCACCAAAACCGTCCTCACAACAGATGACGCGGCCGTCCCGCATCGTATAGACGTTGTCGATGTTGCGGAGTGCGTCGTCGGCGTCCTGTGGACCGTCGGTGAAGTCCGGTCCCGTGATCACCGGTTCGAGCCGCGTGACGTCGTAGTTCCGCGTGAGTTCGGCGCGGTAGACGACGCCCCCGTCGACGCGGTCCATCCGAATGTCGCCCGTATCGTCCGCGAGGTCGTCGTTGAACTCGGAGATGCCGAAGTAGATGAAGTCGCCGGGCTGGGAGTCGTCGACGCTGCTGACGCCTTCGGCCTTGTTGAACTCGATGGAGGCACCGATCTCCTTTGCGGCCGCACGCGTCTCGAGGAACGGCACCCTGCGGAGGTCCTCGTCGACGCCGTCGGGGCCGTTCGCCTCGTACTGCTCGGCCCACTCGATGATCTCCTCGTTTGTGATGTAATTTTGATTGCCGTTCTCGATGACCGTCCGGTCGGCCGCCTCCAGAACCTCGGGAGTGACCTCGTCGCCCTCCTCCCAGTCGGTGTGAGCGCTGAGGTAGTCGGCTTGGGTCACGTCGTCGTACTCGGCGATCCATTCCTCGGCCTCGCCGTTGCTGGCGTGACCCAACTCCAACCACTCGATCTCCAACGGCGTCTGTGCCGGGGAGTTGCGCTGACCGGCCTCCGCGGCGTTGGCGGCGTCGTTGGTGATCTTCGGCGCGTAGAGCGTCCCTGCGATGTCCTCGTAGTCGTCGTAACTGTCGATGGGTTCGTCGGCGACGAACTTGTAGATCCCCTTGCTGTCGCCGTCGGAACACCCGTAGACCGTCTTGCGGTCGCCTTGGATGTCGGGGGCCTCCCAGGAGACTCGACCCATGATCCAGTACTTGATCGGGGTCGGCTCCTCGGCCGCCGGGTCGCGGATGTCGACGTGGTAGCCGTAACGGTAGAGGTTCGGATAGACGTCGGCGATCGGGTCGATGGTATTTGTCGTGTTGTCGTCGTTCTGGTCGACCCGGTCCGCACCGAGGTAGTAGGCCAGAAATTCGACGCCGTCGAGCGCGAACGACCCTTGGGCGTACCAGGCGTCGATACCCTCGTACCTGTCGAGCGCGTCCCCGATCTCCGACGGGTTCGGGCGGTTCCAGAACTGGCCGGCACCGAGCAGCCCCTCGCCGCTCCCGGCCTCGACGACGTCACCGACGGTGTTTGTGAACCTAACGCGCGGATGCGCGTAATTCTCCTCGGAGGAGATCATCGTCTCCCACGGGCTGAGGTCACCGTAACAGTTGATCCGCGTTCCGCCGATGTCGCGGAACGCCTCGGTGTTCGGGAGGTTCATCGCGTCGTCGGGGTCGGCACTCCACTCCCCGTTCTCGTCCTGACTGATGAAGATCCGCGAGACACAGCCGGGACTGTTCTCCCAGTTGGTGAAGAGATAGCCCTCTGTCTCCTCGTCGTTCGTCGGGACGAACTGGTTGCAGTCCGGGTTGGTCGCCGCCCCGCCGTACTGCGTGCCCGCGAGGGTGTCCCGCGTGATGTCGACACCGTCGGGCGTTTGGATCACGCCCATCCGTTCCTCGCCGTCGTTGATCGGTTCCCGCCCTTGGAGCAGGATCTCGTAATCGCCGACCTCCGAGCGGACCTGCCGTTGCTTTGTTTCGGTGTCGGGAACACCGATTTCGGGAAAGTCGTCGTTGTTGCCGTCGAACGCGAACTGGAACCCGCTGAAGTAACCGACCGCCGCGCGGCCGAACTTGCCCGGGTTCTGCGTGTCGGGATGTTGGAGGCTGTACAACAGGGAGCCGTCCTCGAAAACGAACGGACCGGTCGCCTCGGCACCGAACGCCGTTGTCGACAGACGCTTCAGTTCGCCTTCCACGCTGGGTGCGCCGGGTGTGTCTGCCTCCGGCACCTCGTCGGCACTCGCCACGCCGGCGACGCTTGCTCCAAGCGCTGTTGCTACGGACGCTGCCATCAAACTTCGTCGGGTCAGATCGACCATGCAGGTGCACGGGCACGCCGTCGGGCAAAATCGGTTTGTATTACGGATACATCGATGAAACGAATTATCCCAACCGGGCCGTGTGTGAACGTTGGCCTTTGAACCGGTTCGAACCGGAATTGTTGAGTATAGAGTGGTATGAAGCCGCGGTCGACCGGTGTATCATCATGTATCGCTTGGCCCCAGCGAAACAAAAACCTTGCCTCAAATTATCCCACATGATACTGGCGGTCGTTCTCGGCCGCCACGACCGACGTCGTCGTGGGCGGCGACCCCGCGTTCAGATGCCGCCGGGAACCTCGTGGACAACAAGGTCGACCTGTCGCCGTTCTCCCTCGACGTCCGCGACGATGCGCTCGACGACCTGTTCGGCCTCCTCGACGAGAATGGGCTTCACCCGGTCGATGACCCAGTCGAGCGAGACGAACCGCGGCAGATCGAGAATCCCGCCGCCGACCGAGTCGGCGTCGAACCTGACCTCCAGATGGACGCGACAGGCCGGACCGTCGTCGGACGGCGTCGACGGGTCGGTGTCGAGCGGTTCGATCCGCCACCGCCCGCTGGCGTCGATATCCTCGGTCACCTGCCAGTCGAGTTGTTCCGGTGGGTCGGTGTCCGTTACCTCCGTGTGGGCGGTGTATGTGAGTTTCCACCACTCGAACCGCAGGCGGTAGCGGGTCCCCGGGGAGCCGTCGCCGTCGGCGGCCACGCGGGTCAGATACTCCGAGTAGCGGGCGTACCGCGGAAAGTCCTTGAGGAACTCGTACACCTCAGTGGATGGGAGTCGAACGACCGTGCTAACGTGGATGCGGTCCACATGCCACGGTTGGACGGCGTCGGCGTAAACGTTCCGCGGGGGCGAGCACAAAACGGATCGCCGTGACCCGACCGCCGACCGAGACTTAAGACCCTCGGCGCGAACACACGGACGAATGCTCGACGGTACGAACGTCGCCCTTGGACTCTCCGGAAGCATCGCGGCGGTGAAAACCGTGGAACTCGCCCACGAACTCCGGCGACAGGGCGCGAGCGTCCGGGGCGTCATGACCGAGAGCGCCCGGGGGATCATCCACCCGTGGGCGGTGGAGTTCGCCACCGGCCACGCCCCGATCACGGAACTCACGGGCGCGGTCGAACACGTGGACCTCTGCGGTCGTGACGGTTGGGCCGACGTTCTGTTGATCGCTCCCGCCACCGCGAACACGGTCGGGAAAATTGCGGCGGCCGTCGACGACACGCCCGTGACGACCTGTGCGACGACGGCTCTCGGGGCGGACGTGCCCGTGGTGGTCGCGCCCGCGATGCACGAACCCATGTACGACCACCCCGGAGTGCTCGACGCCATCGACCGCGTCGAGTCGTGGGGCGTCGACTTCGTCGATCCACGGATCGAGGAGGGGAAGGCGAAGATCGCGGCCGAGGATACCATTGTTACCGCGACCGCGCGGGCGGCGACCCCCTCGCCGCTTGCCGACCGGCACGTCGTCGTCACGAGCGGTGCGACAACGGAGTCGATCGACCCGATCCGGACGCTCTCGAACCGCGCCTCCGGCCGGACGGGTCGGGCTATCGCCCGCGCTTGTTACGTCCGCGGCGCGGACGTGACACTCGTCCACGACGGCCCCGGTGTCCACCACGCGGACGTGCGATCCGTCGAAAGCGTGGCGGAGATGCTTGCGGCCGCCGAGCGTGTGGTCGGGGGAGATGCGGGCGCCCACGGGCCGGCCGATGCCCTGATCTCCGCCGCGGCCATCGGGGATTTCACCGTCGAGACGGCGGCCGAAAAACTCCGTTCCGGCGAGTCACTGACACTCGAGTTGGAACCCACGCCGAAGCTTCTCGACCGGGTCCGAGCGACCGCCCCGGACCTCCCGATGGTCGGGTTCAAAGCCGAAACCGAGGGCGACGACGATGCCATGGTGTCGCGTGCACGGTCACTCCTGAAGCGGGTCGACCTCGACCTCGTCGTCGCTAACGACGCATCCGTGATGAGCGACGACCGGACCCGCACGTTACTGGTCCGGGACGAGTCGGTGGTGTCGTACGAGGGATCGAAAACGGGACTCGGCGCCCGCGTGGCCGACGGTCTCGTCGAGGTGCTGGATTGACCGTCTGAGCGCACGCACGTAACGGAAATCGGGTCGGATAGCAATAGTTATGAGAACGGAACCGAACCGTACAAGACGATACGTATGATCGGGAGAGCCACCGCTCGATCCGCCGGAGGTCGACAGCCGGATGGAGGCTGACCGCGAGCGAGACGTACTCGTCCCCGTAGGCCGGTCGGAGACGCTCAGGCGGACGGTCACCTACGCCGTCGAGCATGCCAACGAGGCGGCCGTCGAGGCCGGTGAGACCGCGACCATTCACTTCGTGTATCCTGCCCGGTGGCGGAGTTTCGATATCGGGCGTGGTGACGCCGACGCTGCGGAGTCGTTGCTCGAACGGGCGATCATCTGGGGCCGCGAGGATCTCGACGAACTCCTTGCCGAGGACACTCCGGAGACGGTTACGTTCGAGTCGGCCATCGTCGGCACCAACGAGTACATCTTCGGCCCGAGCGACTTCGCCGACGTGATCGGCCGCTACGCGGACGCAAACGGCCTCGAACAGATCGTCGTCGACCCCTCGTTTCGTCCCGGCGGGAACGCCCCGTTGTTGCGCTCCTTCGAGGCGGAACTCGCCGCCCTCGGCTTCGACGTGTTGGAAGCCCCGGTCACACGCCAAACCCGACGACGCCTGCCGCTCACCGACATCGGTTTCGCGGAGTTTTCCGTCATATTTACCGCCTCCATTCTCTTTTATTTCGCGCTCGGTGGCTGGCACGTCACCGATCCGTACGAACTGGTCACGGGCGTGGCCACGGCAAGCGTCGTCACGCTCACGCTCGCCGGCGTGAGCTTGAAGGGTGGGGTTCCGGGGGTCCGGGCGGTCGCCACCACGCTGCTCCGGTTTGGCGCCTACACCCCGATCCTTCTCTGGGAAATCGCGAAGGCGAACGTCGCACTCGCCTACGTCGTTCTTCACCCGCGGCTCCCGATCGATCCCCGTGTCGTCGAGTTCGACGCCGCGGTGTGGGGTGATATGCCCGTTATGACACTCGCCAACTCCATCACGCTGACGCCCGGCACGCTCACCGTCGACGTGAGCCGACAGCAGTTCGTCGTCCACGCGCTCATTCCCGACGCCGAGGACGACCTCATGGAAGGGACGCTCGAACGCCTCGTCAGGTTCGTCTTCTACGGCCGCGAATCGGCCCGCATCCCGTCGCCGCTCGAACGCCGCGACGATGGCACGGACCGAGACGGGGAGGGGAGCGGCCCCAAACCAGGTGGCGAGAACGGCGGGCCCGCAAAGGAGGATGCCTGAGGTGGCGATCTCGGAAACGCTCTCGACGATCTTTCTCGCCGCGGCCGGCGTGTTCGTGTTGTTTGCGGTGGTTCTTCTCTACCGGGTCTTCCGCGGCCCGACCACGCAGGACCGCATCGTCGCGATCAACGTCGTCGGTACCAACACCGTCATCGTCATCGCGCTGGTGAGTGTCGCTCTCGGCGAGTACGGCTACCTCGATGTGGCGCTTGTGTACGCGCTGCTCAACTTCGTTATGAGCATCGCTGTCTCGAAGTTCACCGTTGAGTGGGGTGGAGTCATATGACGCCCCTCGAATATCTCGCGGCCGTTCTCGTGATCGGCGGCACCTTCTTCGGGCTTGTCGCCACCGTTGGACTCCTCCGACTGCCGGGGCTTTACGCCCGCCTTCACGCCGCGTCGAAAAGCGATACCCTCGGGTCCGTGCTAGCCGTCGCCGGCGGTGCCGTCGTTCTCGGTGTCGGCACCGAGTCGCTGAAACTGGGCTTTCTGTTGGTCTTTCTGCTCCTGACGAGTCCAACCGCCGCCCACGCGATCGCCCGGTCCGGACAGGAACAGGGGGTCGAACCCGCCGGCAACGTCGACGCCCCGTGGATCGACGAGGAGGAGGGAGACGCGTGAGCCTCTCGCTTCCCATCGCGGCCGTTCTCCTGTTTATGATCGGGAGTGCGCTCACGGCGGCCGTTCTCCACGACGTGGTCTCGAGCATCGTCGCCTTCGCCGGCTACAGTTTCGGTGTGGCCGTTCTCTGGGCACTGTTCCGAGCGCCCGACGTGGCGCTCACCGAGGCGGCCGTCGGGGCCGGGGTCACGACCGTTCTCTTTCTGCTCACCATCGCCCGAACCAGCGTTCCACGATCCGGGCGGTTCGAGGGACTCAGCCCCCGGTCGGTGCTTGCGGTCGTCGCCGTTGTCCTCACCGTCGGCGCGACGGTACCGGCGCTTCCGGCCGTCGGCGACCCCTCGGCACCGATCCTTGCCGGCGAGGTGAGCCAGTACTACCTCGGAAACGCCTACGAGCAGACCGACGTGACGAACGCCGTGACCGCGGTGCTTGTCGGCTACCGTGGCTTCGACACGCTCGGCGAGGTGGCTGTCGTCTTTGCGGCCGGCGTCGCTATGTTGCTCGTTCTTCGACAGGAGGAGTTCGTATGAGCGGTCCCGACGACCGTGAGACGGCGGGTATCGACGCTACGACCGACCGGGCCGTCGGCGCCGACTCCGGCCCCGATACTGTCACGACCCCGACGCCGGACACGGATCCGGATCCGGACATGGTCACCGACACCGGTCCCGACTCGGCCGGGCGTGTCTCCCGACCCGCCGCGGAACGACAGCCGTACGTCGAGAGCACGATCATTATGACGACCGTCCGGGTCATCGCCCCGTTCGTGCTGACTCTCGGGGCGTTTGTCATGTTCCACGGCGCGAGTTCCGCCGGCGGCGGCTTTCAAGGCGGTGTGATCGCCGCCACGACCGTCATCATGCTCGGGTTCGCGTTCGGGATCAACCCCGTCGCCGACCGCCTGCGAAACGAGTATCTCGGCGTTCTCCTCATACTGGGTGTCGGTACCTTTCTCGCCATCGGCTTCGGCGGCTATCTCGCCGGCGACACCTTTCTGGAGGTGTCCGCCTACGAGACCGTGATCGACCACGGGAGCAAGTACAGCATCGAACTCGTGGAGGTCGGCATCGGTGTCGTTGTCGCCGGCGTCATCACCGGTCTGTTTTTCCTGCTCGGCACCGGTATCGACAGCGTTGCCATCGGCACGGAGGACGACACCGAATGATCGAGCTTGTAACCACCAGATACGCCTACCTCGTTGTCGTTGTCCTGCTCGCCATCGGCGTGTACACCATGATCGAGAGCAGCAACTTCGTAAAGAAGATCATCGGCCTGAACATCTTCCAGACGGGCATCTTCGTCTTCTTTATTACGGGCGCGTACCACGTGAACGGACGCTCACCGGTCGTCGAGAGCGGCGGCGGTGGAGGGCCCTTCGTCTCCCCGCTCCCGCACGTCCTGATCCTGACGGCTATCGTCGTCGGCGTGAGCCTCACCGCCGTTGCGCTCGGTCTCGTCGTCCGGATCCACGAGAGCTACGGTACGCTCAACGAGGACACCCTTTCGGAGGTGTTGGCGGATGACTGATACGCTCGTCCCGTTGCTGGTCGCGGGACCGCTACTCGGTGCGCTCCTCACGGTTGCGGCCGGACTGCTCGACGACCGTGCTCCCCCGGTGGTGGCCGTTCTCACCCTCGTCGGGCAGGTCGGTCTCGCCGGCTGGATGGGATCGCGCGCGCTTCTCGACGGCCCGCTCTCGAACGGCGTCGGCGGCTTTGTCGCGCCCTACGGGATCGAACTCGTCGTTGACGGGGTGTCGGCGGTCATCGTCTCCCTCGTCGCGCTTGTTTCTCTCGGGGTTCTCTTTTACGCCGTCGACGACGACCCCGGCGGTACCGCCTTCTACACGGAGTATCTTCTCCTCGTGGCGGGCCTGTCGGGCATGTCGGTCACCGGCGACGTGTTCAACCTGTATGTCTTTCTCGAAATCTCCGGACTGGCGACGTACGCGCTGGTCGCCAGCGCCGGAACGGGCCGGTCCGCAGTGGCGGCGCTCAAATACCTGCTTTTCGGCACCGTCGCCGCCTCCCTCTACCTGCTCGGCGTCGGCTACGCGCTGGTCGCCACCGGAACGCTCAATATGGCCGACCTCTCGGTGAAACTGGCACAGGTGGGCTACGACTCGCCGCTGGTGCTTGCCTCCTTTGGCTTCATCGTCGTCGGCCTCGCCACAAAGGCGGCGTTGTTCCCCTTGCATACGTGGCAACCCGACGCCTACAACGACGCCCCCGACAGCGTGAGCGCGTTTATTTCCGCGCTCGTGTCGACGGTTGCCGCCTACGCGCTTTTCCGGTTGCTCTACACCGTTTACACCCCGGCATTTTTCGAGGCTGTCCCCGTCGCCCGCGACGCCCTCGTCGTCTTTGCGACGCTGAGTATCGTTGTCGGGAGTGTTCTCGCCGTCGTCCAGTCGGAGGTCAAACGGATGCTCGCGTACTCCTCGGTGTCGCAGTACGGCCTCGTGGTGGTCGGGCTGGCTATCGGCACCCCCGCCGCGGTGTTTGGCGCCGTTGTCCACCTGGTCGGCCACGCGGTCATGAAAGGCGGGCTGTTCGTCGCCGCCGGGACCGTCGACGACCTGACCGGCGCGCGGACCGTCGACGAGTACGCGGGGCTCGCTGACCGCTTCCCCGTTCTCGGAGGGGCGAGCGCTCTCCTCATGCTCGCGATGGTCGGCGTCCCGCCCGCCGTTGGCTTCGCCGGCAAGTGGTACATCGCGCTCGGCGCCGTTCGGGCTGGCACGTGGCCCGTCGCGGTCATTATCTTCGGCTCGACGCTTCTGACGCTTGCGTACTTTACGTTGCTGATCGAGCGGATGTTCGTCGCGCCGGCCTCGCCGAGCGTTCGTGCGGCGACCGACGGGGGCGAACGTGGGCTCGACCGTCCCGACCGACCGAGCCGAGTCGCGCTCACACTCATCGTCGTCGCGGCGGTTGCCGCTATCGCGCTCGGTCTCGCCGTCACGAACCTGCAGGTCGCGCTGGAACCGACACTCGATACGCTTCTCGCCACATGACCGATATCGCCTCACTCAGACCGGCCCTGGCCGTCGCCGTCGCGGCGGCCGCCGTAGTACCGATCCTCGCCTCCGGGCGCCGCCCCAACGTCCGCGAGGGCTGGACCGTTCTCGCGGCCGGCGGCGCGTTCGCACTCGTGGCGAGCATGCTTCCCGCCGCCCTCGACGGAACGGTTCGTGTCTCCCACCTCGGGACGCTCGTCGCGGGCGTCGACCTCTCGTTGCGGGCCGACCCGCTCGGTCTTCTCTTTGCGACCGTCGCCAGCCTGCTGTGGCTGGTCACCAGCTTCTACAGCATCGGGTACATGCGGGGGCTCGGCGAGAACGACCAGACCCGGTACTTCGCCGCCTTTGCCGCAAGCGTCGCCGCCGCGCTCGGCGTTGCCTTCGCCGCCAACCTCGTCACCTTGTTCGTCTTCTACGAGTTGCTGACGGTTGCCACGTACCCATTGGTCACCCACGACGAGACGGCCGAGGCGCGGGCGGCCGGCCGGAAGTATCTCGCCTACACCTTCGGCGGCGGCGTCGCCGTTCTCGCGGGGACGGTACTGGTCGCCGCGATGACCGGCACAACGGCCTTCACCGCTGGCGGCATCGCCGGCCTCGTCGACGCCGACCCCGTTCTCTCGCGGGCGGCGTTCGTCCTGCTGGTCGGCGGGTTCGGGGTCAAGGCGGCGCTCATGCCCGTTCACTCGTGGCTCCCGGACGCGATGGTTGCGCCGACGCCCGTCTCCGGTCTGCTCCACGCCGTCGCCGTCGTCAAAAGCGGGGTGTTCGGCATCGCGCGGGTCGTTCTCGACGTGTACGGTGTCGACCTCACCGGCGCCTTGGGACTGGGGCTTCCGCTCGCTGTCGTCGCTGCCGCGACGCTCACCCTCGCAAGCGTCATCGCGCTCCGACAGGACAATCTCAAGCGTCGGCTGGCGTTCTCGACGGTGAGCCAACTCTCGTATATCGTTCTCGGTATCGCCATTCTCGATCCCACCGCCGTTGTCGGGGGGCTCCTGCACATCCCCGCACACGCGTTTATGAAGCTCACCCTCTTCTTTACCGCCGGAGCCATCCACGTCGAGACTCACACCGACGACATCAGCGACATGGCCGGCATCGGCAAGCGGATGCCCCTGACCATGCTCGCCTTTGGCGTCGCCGCCGCGGGCATGGCCGGCATTCCGCTCGTCGCCGGCTTTGTCAGCAAGTGGTACCTCCTCATCGGGAGTGTGAGCGCCGAACAGAGCGTCTTTGCCGTCGTCCTGTTGCTCTCGGGGATTCTCAACATCGCGTACTTCTGGCCCGTGTTCTACCAGGCCTTCTTCGAGGCGGAGGACGACCACGACGCCAAACCGCTGGTCGAGTTCCCCCTCGGCGGCGAGCCGCGGTCGATCCTGCCCGAGACGCCGACGCCGGACTCCGGCGCCGTCACCGATGGCGGGCACGGCGACCACGGCGACCACGGCCACGACGACCACGGATACGATAAGCACGACGAACACGGCCACGACGACGAACACGACGACGACCACGGTGGCCCACCCGCCGACGGCTGGGAGCGTCGCGGGTGGCTCGGCGGCGAGAGCACGTGGTTCATGCTCGGCCCCATCCTCGTGGCGATGACCGGGGCGGTCCTCATCGGCGTGATTCCGGAGACGGCGGTGTTTCTCCGCCTCGTCGACCTCATCGTTGAGGGCGCGACGGGGGTGAGCGTTCTGTGACGGGACCGCTCACCGCCCTCCCGCCGGGGGTCGTCGTTCTCGCCGCCGCGCTTGCGGCCGGTCTCGCCGGCGAGCGACGGCGCCTCGCACACCTGCTTGGGGGCGGAACGACGGCGCTCGTGACGGGCTGGATCTGGGTCGTTCCGGAGGGCACCCACCTGACCGGGCGGCTGTTCGGTTTCGACGCCGTCTTTTTCAACGTCGACCCGTTCTCGTGGATCGTCGGGCTCGTCTTCGCGTTTATCGGTACCGCAGCCGTTGGCTACTCGTGGGCGACCGGCGCGAAAAGCAAGCAGACGGCATACGCACTCACCTACGTCGGATCGAGCCTCGGGGCCGTTTTCGCCGGCGACTGGCTGACGCTGATCGTCTGGTGGGAACTGATGGCGGTGACGAGTACGCTCCTCGTCTGGGACTACGGCGGAAAGGCCGTACGCGCCGGTTTCCGCTATGCGCTGCTCCACGGCATCGGGGGCAGTCTCCTGCTTGCGGCAATCGTGTGGCACTACGCCGCCGTCGGGTCCGTGCTTTTCAGCGCCGCCGACGGAATCGTCGGCACGGTTCCACAGATCCTCGCCGCCCTCGGTATCGGCGTCAACGTGGGCTTTATTGGCCTGCACGCATGGCTTCCCGACACCTACCCGCGCCCACACATCGCGGCGAGTGTCTTTCTCTGTGTCTACACCACCAAAACCGGCGTCTACGGCATGTATCGGGCGTTCCCCGACGGCCACCTCTGGATCGCCTACATGGGCGGTGCGATGGCGATCTTCGGCGCCGGCGCGGCGCTTCTCCAGAACGACATGCGCCGCCTGCTCTCCTATCACATCCAGTCGCAGGTCGGCTACATGGTCGCGGGCGTGGGCATCGGTGGCGCGCTTGCGCAGGCGGGCGCGTTCGGTCACGTCTTCAACCACATCCTGTACAAGAGCCTCCTGTTCATGACCGCCGGTGCGATCGTCTACAGCACCGGCGAGGAGAACCTGAAATACCTCGGCGGTCTCGCCCGGAAGATGCCCGTCACCGCCGGGGCCTTCACCGTCGCCGCCCTCTCAATCGCCGGGTTCCCCGGCTTCAACGGGTTCGTCAGCAAGGGGATCGTCATCTCCGCCAGCCACTACACGTTCGTGAAAGGACCACTCGTCGTCGGCGACTTCTACACGCTCGAGTTGCTCCTTCTGGTCGGTGGCGTCGGGACGTTTCTGTCGTTCATCAAGTTCGGCTACTACGCCTTTCTCCACGGGCCGTACGAGGGCGACGAGGTGACGCCGGCGCCGCGGGCACAGCGGATTCCGATGCTGGTCGTGGCGGGGCTGTGTGTCGCCTACGGCGTCTTCGACGGGGCGTTGTTCGGGCTGCTTCCCTTCGACGTGACCGACGGCAGCGTCGTCGGCCGCGTTTACACCACCTACACCGTCCCCCACATCGCAGAGGGACTCGTTCTCGCCGCGGCGGGTGTCGTCGGCTTCGCGGCGTTGAAAACACCGTTGTCGAAGGTCGGCCGTGTCCCCGACGTTGATGCGGGATACAACCCGCTTGTCTTCTACGGGGCGCGGGCGCTCGTCCACGGTGTCACCGAGACGTATGCGGCCGTTGACCGCGCCGCCGTTGCACTCGCCGACCGCGGAGCCGCCGCGCGTGCCGATCCGGCGCCACTCGACCGCTTTCGCGCCAACATCGGCGGCAGCATCTTCATCCTCATGGTCGTTCTTGGCGGTGTGTTGGCGTGGCTCGGCGTTGTCTGATGCCGCCGGCCCGAGGCCGAGGCTGATGCTATTTGTCGCTCCCGCGCGTGAACGACACTATGGCAAACACTTGGCGGACGGGGTTTCACACGCAACGCGAGGAGGTCCACGACGTTGCACTCGACGTCGCGGGATCGTTTCCGTCGTGGCTCGACGGGAGTCTCGTCGTCAACGGCCCCGGGGAGTTCGAGGTGGGCGACACCGACCTCGGCCACTGGTTCGACGCGTTGGCGATGCTTCGCCGGATCCGTATCGCGGACGGAACGGCCCGGTATACGAACCGGTTTGTCAGGAGCGACGACTTCCGCGCCGCCCGCGAGGAGGGCCGAATTCGGCGCGCCCTTCCCGGGACCCCTGCCGACGGCTCGGCGCTTTCCCGACTCAGACGGGCGGTCGACGGCGATTTTCAGGACAACCCATCGATCGGCGTCGTCGACCTCGATGGCACACTGTACGCCGTCACCGAGAGTCCGGTCGGGATCGAAATCGACCCGGAAACGCTGGAAACGACGGGTCGGCGCGACCTCACCGGCGGTCTCGACTGCGATGTGACGCTTGGCCACACCCACGTCGTCGACGACGTCCAGTGGGGACTGGGTGCGAGTTTCGGCCGTCGGTCCTCGTACACGCTGTTTCGTCGACCCGGTGACGGTGATCCGGAGTCGGTCACTCGACTCGTCTTCGACGGCCACCCGCCGTACATTCACGCGTTCGGGCTGACGGACCGGTACGCCGTTATCCCCGCCGCGCCGTTCGGCGTCGACTTCCGACGGCTGGCGCTCACGACGCTCCGGGGTGGCACCTTTCTCGACGAATTCCGGCGTCGGGACGCCCCGGCGCGGTTCCACGTTCTCGACCGGCAGACGGGCGAGGCGGTCGCCGCCGTTCCTGCCGACCCATTCTTTATTTTCCACCTCGCCAACGCATACGAGGACGACGACGCCGTCGTCGTCGATTGTGTCGCCTTCGGGAACGAGCGTGCGGTCACCGCGCTGACCGTGTCGAACCTCCGGCAGGACGACCCCGACCTTCCACAGGGCGATTTCGTCCGGTTCCGTCTCCCGCTCGACGGGGGCCGGGCAACCCGCGAGACGCTCCACCGCGGCCCGGTCGAGTTCCCGACGATCCACTACCGCCGGTACAACGGCCGCCCGTACCGTTATGCGTATCTGGCGGCCACGGACCGGGGAAGCCTCCCGACGGCCGTGGCGAAAGTCGATGTCGAGGCGGCGACGACGCGACGGTGGTCGGCCGTCGGACTCCACCCCGGCGAGCCGCTCTTTGTCCCGTCGCCGTCGCCGTCGGCCGAGGACGACGGCGTTCTGCTGTCGCTGGCCCTCGATGCCCGGGGCGACCGGTCGGTGGTGTGTTGTCTCGACGCCGGGACGCTGACCGAACTGGCGCGTGCGCCCCTTCCACACAGGCTCCCGTACGGGTTTCACGGACAGTTTTACGGCGAGACCGATCCCGGCCGGTCGATGGCCTGATCATGGACCGCCAGGTTTTATCACCGAGGCTCGGTACAAGCCGCATGGATCAGTTGCGGCAGTCGCTTCTCGACGCGCCGATCATCGAGAAAGGCGAGTATCAGTACTTCGTCCATCCCGTCAGCGACGGGGTGCCGATGCTCCGCCCGGAACTCCTCCGTGAGATCACGATCAAGATCATCCGCAAGGCGGATCTGGAGGACGTGGATAAGATCGTTACCCCCGCGGCGATGGGCATTCACATCTCCACCGCGGTTTCGTTGATGACCGACGTTCCGCTGGTCGTCATCCGGAAGCGACGGTACGGCCTCGACGGGGAGGTGTCGTTGTCGGCACAGACCGGCTACTCTGAGAACGAGATGTACATCAACGACGTAGAGGCCGGCGATACGGTACTCGTTCTCGACGACGTGTTGTCGACCGGCGGGACGATGCGGGCCATCCTCGACTCGTTAAAACATATCGGCGCGAACGTCGCCGATGTCGTCGCCGTCATCAAAAAGGCTGGATCGAACGAACTCGACGACGCCGACTACAACGTCAAAACGCTCATCAACGTCACCGTCGAGAACGGCCAGGTCGTCGTTACCGACCCGCAGGGCGACGGCTGAACCCGCATCGTAGCGGTGTCTGCCGATCCGTCGTGCTGACCGATGGGTATTAGTTAACCCCGATGTTTTGGATGCATATGCCGTCTGGTAACGATCATCGGAGTATGTCTGATACGACGGGAATCCGAGGCCGTCGTGATCTCTTGAAACTCCTCGGCACGGCGGGAGTTGCGGGGCTCGCGGGGTGTGGTGGCGGTGGCGGTAGCGGTGGTGGCGATGGATCGACGTCGGCGGGAACGACGACATCGATGGAAGCGACGACGATGCCGGACGTTCAAGGACAGTACGTCTCGGCGTCCAGCGTCGATGCACAGTCGCTCAACTGGCTGACTATTGCCGACTCCACGTCCGGATCGTACATCACCGCCACGCTCGACGGGACGTGGGCGGTCAAGCCGAACCGAGAAATATTCCCCCTGTGGGCCGACTACGAAACAGACGACGGCCGTGTCTACGAGATTCAGCTCCGGGAGAACCTGGAGTGGGGTGCCGGCTACGGCCAGATGACGGCCGAGGACTGGGTTTACATGATCAAGAACGTGTTCCAAGCCCAGCCAAACTGGAGCGGCTACCCCAACTCGGGCGACTGGTTCCGTGTGAATCCCGAGTCGGGGGAACGCGAACCCATCCCGGTCGAACAGACGGGGACCCGGACCTTCGAGATTCGGTTGTTCGAGGTCGACCCCGCGTTCCCGTTCAAACCGGTGCTCTGGCGACAACAGTGCATCCCCAAGGGGATTCTGGAAAAGTACGTCCCGAACAAGGACACCGAGGGACTGAAACAGGACGAGGAACTCAATACGCTGGCCTATACGGGTAACCTCGGTCCGTACACGTACGAAACCTGGGAACGATCCGCGCGGTACACGATCACCCGGAACGAGGACTACTACCTGACCGAGGTCGATGCCGTGCCCGAACGGTTCAGGAACGCGCCGTACTTCAGCCAGAGTACGACCCGGGTCATCAAAGAGGAGAGCACCCGCCTCGGCGCGTTAGAGTCGGGAGAGGTGGACGCAGCCGGCATCCCACCGGACAAAGCCACTCGGTTCGAGAACCTGTCAAACGTCGATGTCAACGTCACACCCCAGCCGTTCGTCCGCAACATCGTCTACAACATGCGGGCGAACGGATGGACGCCATTCCGGTCGAAGACGGTGCGACAGGCACTCGCGTTCGCCGTCGATAAAGAAACCATTGTAGAAAACATTCTGCGTGGCTACGGGCAGGTGGCTCAGACAATGCAGCCGAGATGGTCCGACTGGTACGACGACAGCAGGGTGACCGAGTTCGGTGTTGGCGACCGGTACGGCCCTGAAAAAACCCGGTCGCGTCTCGAATCCGCGCTCTCGGACACCGAGTACGCGTACGATGGAGACCGACTCGTCAACGGAGCGGGCGAACAGGTGACACTCTCGATTTACTACGACTCCGGCCAGCCGACCGAAGGCACCATGGCCGAGTTTATCGCCCGTGAGTTTGACGAGAACGCTGGCATCGCGGTCCAGCCCCAAGCGGTGTCGTCGTCAACGTTCCAAAGCAATTACGTCCAAACTTCCGCGCCAGACGGAGCCGACCCGGAGTGGACCGCCGGCACGTTCAACGGCGGACCGCGGGACGTGGCCACGAGTGCCGAGCCGTGGGACATGTCGGTCAACCTCCAGTTCAACACCTATCCGTTCACGCCCGCGTCCAGTAAGGGCTTTTTCGAGCAGCGTGGCGGCATCAACTACTACGGCTACTACCCGGACGAGGACATCGGGGCGTTGTACGAGGAGGCGACGGCGACGACCGACGAGAGCCGTCGCCGCGAACTGTTCGGCGAGGCGTTCGGTCTCATCAGCGAGGAACAACCCTTCAGCTTTCTTGCGATGCCGTCGAGCGTGACGGGGTACGCCACCGACGTGCAAGGCTACGATCAAAAATTCAACGCCGGATGGGATTCTCAGACATGGTACTTCAGGTGAGCGCCACTGGGGGTCGATCCAACCGGTGAGCATGCGCTGGTACGTGGTTCGGCGGGTCGCGTGGGCCGTCGTCGCCACGTTTCTGATCCTCTCGATCACGTGGGGACTGCTCGCGATCACGCCGAATCCCGCGGCCGAACAGATGCAGTTCCAGGCGGCGGCAAGCGGTGGGTCCGCGGAAGCCGCCGAGGAGGCATTCGAGGCACGGCGCGGCCTCGACCGCTCGCCGTGGGACCGTTACCGCGAGTATATGATCAACATGGCGACGCTCAACTGGGGCTGGTCACAGAGTCGATCCCAGTCTGTCACCGACGCCATCGCGAGCGCACTCCCGTACACCGCTATCTACTCTATACCCACAACGATTCTCTCGATCCTGTTGGGATTGTCGATCGGTCTCTACTCGGCGACCCATCAGTACACGAAGACCGACTACGCCGCGACCTTTTTCGCCTTTTTCGGGTACGCCATCCCGAACTTCTGGTTCGGCATCATCCTCCTGTTGGTGTTCGGGGTTCAACTCGGCTGGTTCCCCGTGGTCTTCGACTCGGACGTTCCCATCTTCGGCCTCGGCATGGTCCAGCAACTCGTTCTCCCCGTCGTCGTTCTGGTGACGGGGACCATCGCGGGCATCATGCGCTACTCCCGGGCGGAGGCGTTGGAGTACGTTGAGGCCGAGTTCGTCAAGACGGCCCGGGCCAAAGGTGCGGACGGCTACCGCATCCTCACTCGGCATATCCTGCGACCGGCCGCGGTGCCGCTGATGACGATTCTCGTCGGCGACATCCTCGGCATCTTTCTCGCGGCGTCGTATCTCGTCGAAGTGGTGTTCGGTATTCCCGGGCTGGGACAGTTGTCGTACAACGCCATCATCGCACAGGACACGTCGCTGGTGCTCGGGACGACGCTCATCTTCACGTTCGTCTCGGTCGTTGGCAACCTCATCCAGGACGTGGCGTACACGATCCTCGACCCGCGGATCGACTACGGTGATCGCTGATGGGTGGGAAGCCGGACACCTTCGAATCGGTCGATTGGACGGAAACGGGCGGACGGCTGTCGACACTCTCCCGGCGCGACAGGGGTGCGTTGCTCGCCGGCCTCGCCCTCGTCGCCGCCTTTTGTTACGACTTTGTCGTCGTCGCCGCGGACCAACCGACGATTACGTTCCCCGTCGAGTGGAACGTCACGCAACTCGACTGGCTGTTCGTGACGACGTTGCTCGCGCTGCTTTTTTATGTCGTCGTGCCCCTCTACGGGAACCGCCGGCTGACCGCCTACTACTGGCGGGAGTTCCGCAAAAACCGGATGGCCGTCCTCAGTCTGTTTTATCTCGTCGCCGTGTTTCTGATCGGGACCATCGGCCCCATCTTTCTGGAACAGCCGGGGCTCGCGCTCGAACGGGCCTACCAGCCGCCGGCCTACCTCTCCGTCGACTCGACGGTGCCCGTAAACTGCATCGGCGAGGTTGTCAACGGGCAGTGCCAAGGGACGATGGAACACCCGCTGGGCACCACCGGAGACGGGAAAGATATCCTCGTCCTCATCGTCTACGGGATGCAGGTCAGCATGAAGGTCGGCCTCATCTCGACGCTGCTCGTGGTGACCATCGGCACGGCCGTCGGCACCGTCGCGGCCTACGGCGGTGGCCTCGTCGACGAGGTGTTGATGCGGTACGTCGACATCCAACTCGTCTTTCCCGCCTTCTTTTTGTATCTCCTGCTCACCTACCTCTTCGGCGGGAGCCTGTTTATGTTCATCATCATCTTCGGGCTGACCGGCTGGGGGTCGATTGCACGGTTGGTGCGCTCCGAGGCGCTCCAGCGCGCCGAGGAGGCGTACGTGACCGCCGCCCGTGGCTCCGGAGCCGGCACCCTCTATGTCATCCGTCGCCACCTCGTCCCGAACGTCTCGAACAGCGTTATCACGGCGGCGACGCTCCTCATTCCGGGATTCATCCTGTTTGAAGCGTCCCTTTCATTTCTCTCGCTTGGCGATCCGACCGTCCCCTCGTGGGGGCAGGTGATTGCCAACGGGCGAAGCGACCTCTCGACGGCGTGGTGGGTATCGACGTTCCCCGGCGTCTTTCTTTTTACCACCATCCTCGCGTTCAACTTCATGGGCGATGCGTTACGCGACGCGCTTGACCCGCGACAGGAGCGATAATGTCCGACGACCCACTCCTCTCGATCCGTGACCTGCGAACCGTTTTCCACACCGACGAAGGCCTCGTCCGCGCCGTCGACGGCGTCAGCTTCGATGTCGGCCGGGGCGAAACCGTCTGTATCGTCGGCGAGTCGGGCAGTGGCAAGACCGTCACCGGGGAGTCGATCACCCGACTGATCCGCTCGCCGCCGGGCGAGATACCCGACGGCGAAGTCGTCTTCGACGGGCAGGATCTCACGACGCTCTCCGACGACGCGCTCCGTGACCTCCGTGGCGGGCGCATCGCTCACGTGTTCCAGAACCCACAGGGTGCGCTCAACCCCGTCTACACCGTCGGCTGGCAGATCGTCGAGGCGATCCAACTCCACGACGACGCGGATCAACCCACCGCCCGCCGCCGGGCGATCGACCTGCTGGACCGGGTGGGCATCCCCGAGGCAACCCGCCGGTTCGACGACTACCCACACGAGTTTTCGGGCGGCATGAAACAACGGGTCTCGCTGGCGATGTCGCTCGCGACCAATCCCGACCTGCTGATCGCCGACGAGCCGACAACGGCGCTCGACGTGACGATCCAAAACCAGATCCTCACGCTACTCGATGAGCTTCAGTCGGAGTTCGAGATGAGCATCCTGCTGATCACCCACGATCTTGGCGTTGTCGCCGAGGTGGCCGACCGCGTGGTCGTGATGTACGCGGGAAAGGTAATGGAGCGTGGCGATGTCTTCGACGTGTTCGAGCGGCCATCCCACCCCTACACCCGCGCGTTGCTCGACTGCCTCCCGGGCCGAGGCGACGGGACCGGCTCCATCGGCGGACACCTCCCGCCGCCGACTGACCCACCGGCCGGCTGTCGGTTCCACCCGCGCTGTCCACACGCCGTCGACGCCTGTCGAGAGGGCGAACAGCCGCCGGCGACGCCCGTCGACGGCGACGAAGACCACGTCGTCTCGTGTGTTCACTACGAACCCGGCGGGGATCCGTCGGTCGTCCGTGGCGAGAACGGCGGGACGGTGCCCGCGGACGACCCGGCGGCCGACGGCGGCCGCTCGCCCGACGTGGCCGACGATGGGAGGCCGGACCGATGAGCCGATCGTTGCTGGACGTGGAGGGCCTGACGAAACACTACCCGGTCACCGAGGGCGTACTCCGGAACGAGGTTGGCCGGGTCCGCGCCGTCGACGGCATCAGTTTCACCGTCGACCGTGGGGAGACGCTGGGTCTTGTCGGCGAGTCCGGGTGTGGTAAGTCCACCGCAGCGACGACGACGCTCCGTCTCGAAGAACCGACGGACGGCCGGATCGTTTTTGACGGCGAGGACGTGACCGCGTACGACGACGCGGCGCTGAAACGGTTCCGGCGTCGCGCTCAGATGGTGTTCCAGGACCCCACCTCGAGTTTCGACCCTCGGATGAGCATCGGCGAGTCGGTGGCCGAACCGTTGCGCGTCCACGGGATGCGCGACCGGGAGCGGCGGCGGCGAATCGTCGGTGACCTTCTCGACCGTGTCGGCCTCGACGCCGACGACATGGACCGCTACCCCCACGAGTTCTCCGGGGGACAGAAACAACGGGTCGCACTGGCCCGGGCGCTGGTTATCAACCCCGACCTGATCGTCGCCGACGAACCCGTCAGTGCGCTCGATGTGAGCGTTCAGGCCGACATCCTCGACCTGATCGATGACCTCCAGTCGGCGTTCGGTCTCGCTATCGTCGTCATAAGCCACGATCTGGGGGTCGTCCGCGAGGTGTGTGATCGGGTGGCGGTAATGTATCTGGGCGAAATCGTCGAGACGGCTCCGACCGAACGGCTGTTCGAGGACCCCCGACACCCATACACCCGCGCGCTGCTCGGCTCGACACCGATCGCTGACCCCCGTCGCCGTGGCCAAGGGACACGTCTCACGGGCGACGTACCGAGTCCGTCCGATCCGCCGCCGGGTTGTCGGTTCCACACCCGGTGTCCGGAGGTGATCCTCGATGAGGACTACGATATCGACGACGAGACGTGGCGGGCGGTGTTGAATCTCCGTCTGCGTGTCGTCGGCGAGGGCCTCGACCTCGGCGCGGCCCGCCGGTACGCCGCGACGGGCGACGAGGCCGGCCCGGAGGCGGTCGATCCCGCCGCGGTCAAGGCGGCGATCCGCGAGGAGTTCGGCGTGCCGGCAGAGTTGGCGGATCGGGCCGCCGAGTCGGCGCTGTCGACGGCGCTTGATCGGGTTCTCGACGGCGACCACGACGGGGCGGCGGAGCGGCTGGCGGATGCCTTCCCCACCGTGTGCCGGCGCGAACGTCCGGGACTGGTGCCCTCAGACACCGACCTCTCGGCGACCGAGTGGGCGGCGATCACCGAACTGCGGGCGTGGGTCGCGACCCTCGCCGACGCGTCCGAGGAGGCGGTGCTCGACCGCCTCCGCGACCGTTGTGCCGAGGAAACCGACCGCGAAGGGGAACTCGACCGCCTCGCCGTCCGGGCGGCCTTCCGACTTCCCGAACCGCTCTCGGACTCGGACGCGGAACGGACGGTTGGAGCGGTCGTCGACTCGTTGCTCACCGGCCGGGCCGACGACGCCGCCGCCGAACTGTACGGTACGTTCGGGTCGCTCCGGGAGAGTGCCTGTCACCTAGACGATTAGTCGATCCGGAAGGCGGGTTCGGCGACGTTCTCGCTCCGACACTCCGGACAGGTCGAGGGGTCGTTGATCGGGTCGTCGAAGCCGTCGAAGCCACAGTCCCGGCAGGTCGGCGGCGAAACGAGCAGTTTCTCGTCGGTGCCGTCGACCGAGCGCGCGACGTGTCGAACGTGGTTGTAGACGGCGGATCGGGCGGTTCCGACCCGTGAGGAGAGCGAACTCGCTGTCGCCGCCTCCGATCGGAGCAGGTCCGCGATCCGTTCCCGCGTCGTCGACTCCATGTCCGAGATACTCCCGACGGGATCAAATCCTTTTCTCCGGCGGTGGACGGCGATGGATACAAAAAGAACTTTACACTGTGGTGGAGTCGGTGCAATATGAAGGCCATCGTCCTGGCGGGTGGGTACGCGACGCGGCTCTGGCCAGTCACCAAGCATCGGCCGAAGATGTTTCTCCCCGTCGACGAGTCGACCGTTATCGACACCGTCTTCCAGGACCTCGAGGCCGATGACCGGATCTCCGAGGTGTACGTCAGCACCAACGAACGTTTCGCAGACGATTTCGAGGCATACCTCGCCGACAGCGAGTTCGACAAGCCGACCCTTTCGGTCGAGCAGACAACGGCCGAAAACGAGAAACTCGGTGTCGTCGGCGCACTCGCCCAACTCATCGACCGCGAGGGGGTCGAGGAGGATCTGATCGTCGTCGCCGGTGACAATCTCATCAGTTTCGATATCGCCGAGTTCGCCGACTTCTTCGAGCGAAAGGGAACGCCGACCCTCGCCGCATACGACGTGGGGTCGAAAGAGCGAGCGCGTTCCTACGGACTGGTCGATCTAACCGGTGATCGTGTCGTCGAGTTTCAGGAAAAACCCGACGACCCGAGGAGTACGCTCGTCTCCGTCGCCTGCTATGCCTTCCCCGCAGAGACCCTCCCGTTGTTCGAGGAGTATCTGTCGGCCGGCAAGAACCCCGACGAACCGGGGTGGTTCATCCAGTGGATCCAGTCGCGCCAGCCGGTCCACGCCTTCACCTTCGACGGCGCGTGGTTCGACATCGGCACGCCTGAGAGCTACCTCGACGCGGTCGCGTGGCACCTCGACGACGGCGTCCGGGTCGACGACTCCGCGACGGTGGAAAACTCGACGCTCCGGAAGAACGTCCACGTGATGGCCGGCGCGGAGATCGTCGACTCGACGCTCGAACGAACCGTCGTTTTCCCCAACGCGACCATCCGGGACGCCGACGTCCGCGGGTCGATCATCGACGAGGACACCCGAATCGAGAATCTTGATCTCGCCGACGCGCTCATCGGTGCACACTCGACGATGCTGAACGGGGAGTAACGTTCGACGGAAGAACCCGGTCAGTTTCGCTGTACTCCCCGATGTGTGGCGGACTCGTCGCCCGGGAGACGATGTCGATGGAACAGCGCATCCGACCCGATACGTGTCCGGAACGACCCTCACACCCTCCGAAATCCATCGTTCGCCGTGTGGAGTCCGGTGTGTCGCTTACCCCAGCCGTGCGTCCGTGAGCCGACAGTGCCCTCGTGACCCCTCCCACACCGGCTCCCAGTCCAGTTCCAACGGCCGGCTCATGTGTGGTGCGTCGGTGACGAGCGTCTCGAACTCGCCGCCCTCGCCGAGCGGATGCACACCGTACTCGTTTTGCAACGCCAGTAACTCCTCAAAGGCGTCGGCGTCGAGACGGCGGCCCAGCCACGACTCGTCGAGGCCCGCGGCGGCGACCTGGACGATCCGGATCTCGAACCCGGCGTCGAGCATCTCCTCGGCGAGGGTGGCCGGATCACGCTGCCACAGCGGCGCGAACAGGTCGATCCCCAGCCGATCACACATCGCCTCGATGCGACTCGTCTGGTACTCGCTCTCGACGGCCCCGGCTGTGACGCCCGTCAACCCCGTCTCCGCCGCGAGGTCGGTGAGCGCGGCCTCCAACGGTTCGAGTTCGGCGTCACCCTGTGCGCTCGCGTCCGTTGCGGTTTCCGCGCCTAAATCGTCAGGGGTGACTTCCACGAGGTCGATCCCGATGCTCTCGGCGGCGAGGGTGGCGAGCTCCGTCGCCGGGACGTGATACATATACGAGTCGCCGCCGGGGTGGACGGTCACCAGCCGCGTCACGTCCAACCCGTCTTCCAGCGCGCGATACAGCGCCCACGAGGAGTCCTTGCCGCCCGAAAAGAGGCTCGCCCACGCGCCACCGTCGGTGTCGGTCATCGGCGTCGGTACGGCGGGTGGGGCGTTATGAGCTGTGGTTCCGCGCCAGAACTGACCGCTCGTCTCGCACCGTCGAACGGGCCGCGCCGCGAGCGGACGGCGCTCAGCCGGGCCGTGACTACATGTACCCCAGGTCGCGGAGGCGCTCCATCAGATCCTCCTTGTCTTGGGCGCGACCGGCGCGTTCGGTCGTGTTCTCTATGTCCTGCAGCCACGCAGGCTCCTCGTCGGATTTCTCCGTGCTGACCTCGCTACCCAGCGACCGGAAGCCGGCGAAGTACTTCGGGCTGACCGGGATGTCGTCTTGGGTCAGCCCGTTCGGCAGGTCGTCGGCGCTCTGGGGGACGTAGCCGTCCTCGGGGAAGTCTTCGACGGTGTCCGGAACGACGTAGTTCCAGAACACGTCCCACACGTCGCGCTCGGCGAACTGAAGAATCGCCTGGATGCGGTCGTGTGGCGGGTAGATATCGGGGTCGTGGCGGGGGCTGAAGAACGTCTCGTCGGCGCGGGCGTCCTGCTCGTCCCACCGAACCCCGGAGATGACGCCGTCGATGTCGTAGCTCTTGAGCGTGTCGTTGAGCGCGACGGTTTTCAGCAGGTGATTGCCGACGTAGGTGTCGAGCAGAAACGGGAACGTCTCCTCCTCGTACTCCAGAATCTCGCGAACGTGGTGTCGGTTGTGTTCGGAGAGTTCGGCGACCGGGATATCGTCGCCCGGTTCGAGGTTGTGGTCCTCGACGTACGCACCCACGTCCTCGTTGCGGGCGTATACCACATCGAGGTCCCACTCCTCGGCCCAGTGATCCACAAAGTCGTGGATGGCGTCGAAGTGCTGGTAATGGTCGATGAACACCGCGGTCGGCGTGTCGTACCCGTACTTCTCGGCGACCTCCTTGATAAAGTACAGCGTGAGCGTGGAGTCTTTACCACCGGTCCACATCACGGCGGGGTTTCGGTACTGTTCGAGACCCCGCCGGGTGACCTCGATTGCCTTCTCGATTTTGTTCTCGAGCGTCGGATAGTCGTCGGGCGTCTGCCCTTCGCCGTCGGTGTAGTCGACGTCGAGGTAGTCCGGGAACTCGCTCATTGTGTAATGAGATATAATTATTGGTGGTAAAATGTTTTGTGTCTCCCGTCCGCTCCATCCCGGGAACGCCCGGCCGGTGACGTGGCCGGGCCGACGAGCCTACTCCTCGTCGTCTTTCATTTCGCCGAGTTGGTCGATGAGGTCGTCGGTCGAGGCGTTCGTCTCGAAGGAGACTTCGCCTTCGTGGTCGTTCTCGTGAACGTTGACCCCTTCGCTGTCGTCCTCGTCCGTGTTTACGTCCTGGTTCTGCTGTTCGGATTCATCGTAGCTCCCAAAGCCCATACGTTGACTTCGATGCCACACGGATTAAACTACCCGGTCCCGCCGTGACGCCGGAAGACGGCCGCCGCCGATCCGCGGTGGCCCCGTCCGATCCTCCGTTCGACCGGCTGCGGTCGTCGGTTCGGTGTCCGACAGGCGGCCGCTACCGACTGTTTAGGAACGGTCCTGCCGGTCGACGCCGAACCGACGCGTCCGTGCCCGTCGTCGGTGCCGACCGTTCCGTGGAGTCGTCCGCCCGAGCGGTCGGCCGATCCATCGCCGTTCTCCCGGTGGTGGCGCTTCCGGCATCGCCTCCGCCGACCAGCCCATCGCCGCCGACACCGCGATGCCGGCCGCGACCGGTGCCACGGCACCCTGGAGCGGCGGTTGTCGGGCGCGCAAAGAAGCAGGTGACCGACAGGGCGGCCGGCGCTCACACGCCGTCCCGGTCAGTCCGAAATGAACTGGTTGTCCCGCCAGTTGACGCCGTTTTTCTCGGCCTGTGACTGGCTGGGATTCTCGACGACTTCGACCGAGGCAGGGCGGTCTTCCCCCTCGACGATGCGGGTTGCGATGAGTTCGTCGTCCTCCTCGACGATGGCGGTCAGCGTCCCCTTCTCGGCCATCCGGGCGATGTCGCGGAGAACGAGAAACATCGGGTACTGGAGCGCGGTGTTCTGGAGAACGGTTTCGCGGTCGCCTTTGAAGCAGGCGAACTCGACGAGTTCGGAGGGAATCTCCTCTTCCTCCTCCTGCCACGGCCCACCGGGCTGGGGTGGTTCCTCCTCGTACACCCGCGTCTCGGTGATGCTGGCTTTCAGTTGGGCCGTCGGCGTGTACTTGCTCAGGCCCTGATCCTCCGCGACGGCCTTCAGGATGAGCGTGTTGTTGCGTCGAGTGAGATTGACGTCGGCAACCTCGGGTGGAAGCTCCGGGTCCCCGCCGAAGTAGTCCTGTACGTCTTCGAGTGGCAGTTCGAGCGTCGAGTGGAGTCGATATACACGGCCTGACATTGTTTGTACTCGGCGAATGACGCGGCTACGCCCGTCTGCTTGGACGTAGGGTGCGTACGCTTATATGACCTGCTGTTCGGGTTGGGTGGCGAACATGACGCCGCGTCACTCGCCGGCCAGCGTTGCCTCGAGTTCGCCCCGCTCGTCGAGTTCCGCGAGCACGTCGCTCCCGCCGACGAACTCCCCTTCGACGTACGCCTGCGGTGTTGTCTCCCAGCCGCTGTGCGCTTCGAGCGCCTCGCGGAACTCCGGCAGCGCCGGCAACACGTCGACCGTCTCGAAGTCATCGACGTACTGATCGATGAGTTCGAGTGCCCGTTTGGAGTAGCCACACTGGGGCATCAGTCGGTTCCCCTTCATGAACAGCACCACGTCGTTTCCGTCGATGGCGTCGTCGACACGTGATTGCACGTCCTCGGCGTCTAGATCACTGCCTGGTTGGAACGTCATACTGCCCTCTATGTGGGCGTGGATCAAATGGGTTGCGCACCCGCGCACACGATCCGACCCGGATGCGCGACGGACCGTCGCGACGCGACAGGTGCCCCACCGATCGCATGACCCGACCGCCGGTCAGACGCGTCGCCGTCGGAACGCCGCACCCAACTACCGCTCGATCCCGAGGACAACCGGGTGCTCTGGCCTCGTGTTGTGTCACCCGCACTCCCCCGGTGGGTCTCGGAACCCCGTGTCGTGTTCAGTCGTCCTCGACGACACCGTCCGTGAGATCGGTCGCGATACCGGTGTACCCTGCGGGCGTCAGTGCCCGAAGCTCCTCCCGCACCGACTCCTCCACGTCGAGGTCGTCGAACAGCGCGCGGAAGTCCTCGATGGTCACCCGTTGGCCCCGGGTGAGATCCTTCACCCGCTCGTAGGCCGTGGTGTCGCCCTCCCGCCGCAGGATCGTCTGGACGGCCTCACCGATCACCTCCGGCGTGGCCGTCAACTCCTCGCTCATCACCGCCTCGTTGGGGACGACCTTCCCGAGTCCGGCTTCGGTCTTCCGGTAGGCGAGCAGACAGTGCGCGAGCGCCGCGCCCATGTTACGTTTGACGGTCGAATCGGAGAGGTCGCGCTGGAGACGCGAGGTGGTCACGTAGTCCGCGAGAAAGGTCAGGTCGTTGTTTGCTTTTGAAAGGTTCCCCTCGCCGTTCTCGAAGTCGATTGGGTTGACCTTGTGGGGCATCGTCGACGACCCCGTCTCGCCCTCGACGGTGCGTTGTCCGAGATACCGGTCGGAGACGTAGAGCCACATGTCCCGGTCCAGATCCAACAGGACGTTGTTGACGCCGCGGACGGCGTCGAACAGGGCTGCGAGGTCATCACAGGGGTTCACCTGTGTCGCAAGCGGCGTGTGTTCCAGTCCGAGACCGGTGACGAACTCGCGGGCGAACGCCGGCCAGTCGACCTCGGGGTAGGCGGCGACGTGTGCCGCGTACGTCCCGGAGGCACCGGCGAGTTTCCCCGACAGGTCGGTCGTCGCCTCGCGGACCTCTCCAATCGCCCGGCCGAGGCGGGCGGCGGAGACGGCCATCTCCTTGCCGAAGGTGGTCGGCGTCGCCGGCTGACCGTGGGTACGTGCGAGCATCGGCGTCTCGCGGTGCTCGCGGGCCAATCCCGTCAACTCCCTCCGCACGCCGACCAGTGCCGGGACGAGTACCTCCTCGAGTGCACCCTTGAGGAGCAACCGGTGAGCGAGATTGTTGACGTCCTCGCTCGTCAGGCCGAAATGAATCCACGGATGGAGCGACTCGTCGGTCTCGGTCCGGAGGAAATACTCCACCGCCTTCACGTCGTGGTTTGTGGCGTCGTACCCCGCGGCCCCCTCGGTTTCGAGGCGCTTGATCAACCGGGCGTCGGCGGCGTCGAACGAGTTGTAACTGTCACGCAGCGTCTCGGGGGCTGTGACCTCGATCGGCGTCGCGTCGATGTCGGCAAGCGCGAGTAGATATTCGACCTCGACGCGGACGCGCGCTCGCATGAGCGCCGACTCGCTGGCATATGGCACCAACGGCTCCGTGTAGCCTGCGTACCGCCCGTCGAGGGGCGAGACGGCCGCGAGCGGGTCGCTCCGTGGCAGATCCGTCATACTCGCACTCCCCGTGGCCCGGGCAAAAGCGTACCGGTCCGGACGGATCGACCCGCCAAGCCGCGGAGCCGGAACTGTTTTTCTCCCGGCCGTTCCTCCCTCACCCATGGTACGAATCGCGGGTCTCGCCGGCAATCGCGGACGGAACCTGATGCACCTTGCGGCCGTCGAACCCGGCGGTGCCGAGGTGACGGTTGTCTGCACGGACGATACGACTGCGCCGGTGCTGTCGTCGGCCGCCGACCGCGGGATTCCGACCGAGGTGGTCGAACGTGGCGACGACTCGACGGCGGATCATGAGGCGCGGCTGCTTGACCGACTCGAAGACTACGAGGTGGACCTGGTCTGTATGGACGGCTACATGCGCGTGCTTTCCGGGGAGTTGCTCGACGCCCTCCCGCCGACGCTCAACGTCCACCCCTCCCTGCTTCCGGCGTTCCGGGGGGAGAACGCCCACGAACAGGCGCTCGCGGCGGGCGTCCGTACAACGGGCTGTACCGTCCACGTCGCCACCGAGACACTCGACGCCGGTCCTATCGTCACACAGGAAGCGGTGCCCGTCTACGAGGACGACGACGCCGACGATCTGAAACGGCGCGTGCTCTACGAGGCGGAGTTCAAAGCTTACCCCCGGGCGGTACGGTGGTTCGCCGAAAACCGCGTGACCGTCGACGACGACGGCGTCACCATCGAGGGCGACGAGTCGGGCGCGTTCCCCGTCCGACGGACCGCCTCCGAGGACCGCCGCCGGACGCTCCGATACGGCGAGAACCCACATCAGGACGCCGCGTTGTACGCCGACGACGGCTTCGACGGCGCGAGCGTGGTCCACGCCGACCGGTTGAACGAGGGGGCGAAGGCGTTGTCGTACAACAACTACAACGACGCTGACGCCGCCCTCGGGCTGGTCAGGGAGTTCGACGACCCCGCGGCGGCGGTGATCAAACACACAAACCCGGCGGGGTGTGCGACCGCCGACTCCCTCGTGAACGCCTACGATGACGCCCTCACCACCGACGAGATGAGCGCGTTCGGCGGCATCGTCGCGCTCAACCGCACCTGCGACGCCAAGACGGCCGAGTCCATCGTCGAGTCGTTCAAGGAAGTCGTCGTCGCGCCGGGGTACACCGACGGTGCACTCGACGCTCTCGCCGCCAAAGACGACCTCCGGGTGCTCGACGTGGGATCGCTCAACGCACGACGCGACGCGTCCGCGGAGAAACCAGTCGTCGGGGGTCGACTGGTGCAGGAACGCGACGACTGGGCACCCACCCGTGACGACCTGTCGGTCGTCACCGACCGCGCCCCGACCGACGACGAAGCCGAGACGATGTTGTTCGCGTGGCGGGTACTCAAACACGTCAAATCGAACGGAATCGTGCTCGCCTCGGGCACCGAGACGGTCGGTATCGGGATGGGACAGGTCAGCCGTGTCGACGCCGTCAGACTGGCCGCGATGAAGGCCGACGAACACGCAGAGGGCAAATCCGTAGAGGGGGCGGTGATGGCCTCGGACGCCTTTTTTCCGTTCCCGGACGGCGTCGAGCGGGCGGCCGAGGCGGGTGTCGAGGCCGTGATCCAGCCCGGCGGTTCAGTCAACGACGAGGACGTTATCGCCGCCGCCGACGACCACGGCATGGCGATGGCGTTCACCGGGACGCGGTGCTTTAGACACGACTGAAAAGAGTGGCTAACGCTCGCCGCGCGAGCGAAACGAGTGCGGCGGTGCTTCAGGCACGACTGACGGGACTGTCGCGCGGTGGACACACAGGCGCAGTCCGTTGTGACAACGTTTAACCGCGGCTCGGTATCACGACCACGCATGACGGTAACCGTTCCCGGACCGACCCTCGGTGTCGTCGGCGGCGGCCAACTCGGCCGGATGCTCGCCGAGGCGGCCGCCCCTCTCGGCGTCGAAACGATCGTTCTCGATCCGACGCCGGACTGTCCGGCCGCGCCCGTCGCGCGCGGCCAGATCGTCGGCAACTTCGACGATCCCGAGGCGATCGGCCGACTCGCCGACCGTGCCGACGCGCTAACCTACGAGATCGAACTCGCGGACCCCGCCCACCTCGCCACCGCGAGCGACGACGCCGGCGTGCCGGTCCACCCCACGCCGGAGACGCTTCGGACGATCCAAGACAAGTACGCAGAAAAGGAACTGCTCGCGGCCGCCGGCGTCCCGGTCCCCGACTACCGCCGGGTCGACTCCGCCGCCGACCTCCGGGCGGCGGTCGAGGAGTTCGGCGCGGTCATGCTGAAAGCGCGCACGGGCGGGTACGACGGCCGGGGGAACGTTCCGGTCCGCTCGTCCGACGACGCCGAGTCGGCGCTCACGGAGATTGGGATGGCCGACGACCCCGCCGCCATCGCCGAAACGTTCGTCGACTTCGCACGCGAGGTGTCGGTGATCGGCGTCCAAGGCGACGACGAGGTGCGGACCTTCCCCGTCGGCGAGAACGTCCACCAAGAGGAGATCCTTCGGGAGACGGTCGTGCCGGCACGGACCGACGACGCCGTCGCCGACCGCGCCCAATCCGTCGCGCGGGACGTGCTCGAGACGCTTTCCGGGCGGGGTGTTTTCGGCATCGAACTGTTCGAGACACCCGACGGCAAGATCCTCGTCAACGAGATCGCACCCCGCCCCCACAACTCCGGCCACTGGAGCATTGAGGGGGCGGTCACCTCGCAGTTCGAACAGCACGCCCGCGCGGTGCTGGGTTGGCCCCTCGGCTCGACTCGCCTGCGTGCGAAGACGGTGAGCGCAAACGTTCTGGGCACCGTCGACGAGGAGCGGCCGGCGGAACTCGCCGGCGTCGAGACCATACTCGCCGCCGAGGCGGCCCATCTCCACTGGTACGGTAAGGACGACGTGCGCCCGCTTCGAAAGATGGGCCACGTTACCGCGACGGCCGAGGAGGCCAACGCCGACACGACCGCTCTGCTCGAAACGACCCGTAGCCTCCGTGACGACCTCACATTTCGATGACCGACGAAATCGACGACATCATCGACGACCTGCACGCACAGGCCGACGACGACCGCGACCCCGAGTCGACCCCGGAGGTAGGGATCATCATGGGGTCGGACTCCGATCTAGATACCATGTCGGGTGCGTACGACGCGCTCCGGGCACTCGGTTTCGCCGAGCAGACCGACTACGACAGCCCACCTGCGGCCCGATTCAGCTTCGAGAGCTACGTCGTTTCCGCCCACCGCACCCCGGACCTGATGTACGCATACGGCGAGACGGCGGCCGACCGTGGGGTGGACGTGATCATCGCCGGCGCCGGCGGCAAGTCCGCCGACCTGCCCAACATGACCGCCTCGATCGCCTACCCGCTCCCGGTGATCGGCGTGCCGGTTAAGGAGAAGTCGGTCGACTCGGTGATCGGGATGCCGACCGGCGCACCCATCGTCGCCGTCGACGCCGGCAAGTCGTACAACGCGGCGTTGTCCGCGGTCCAGATCCTCGCACGGGCACACGACGAGTTGGCGGATCGGCTCCGTGCGGAACACGACGACCGTCGCCGGAACGTGGCCGGTGTCTCGCGGGACTTGCATGGGTTGGGGCTTGACGGCTTCCGCGACCGGTAACGACGGCGGTCCGCTGCCGAGAGACGGTCTCGCCCGACGTCGGGGCGTGAGGCCGTGAGGCCGTGATCACCGCCCGGCGGGTGTAAATCAACGCTTATAAGCGTGCACTCCCAACCGCCGGATGACAGGACCTAAGGTATGAATCAGTGGATAGCAATCGGTGCCCTCGGGTTGGTTGGCGTCGGCATCCCCATCGGCATGATGGCGGTGTCGGCGCTCCTCCGGCCGAGCGTCGCCGAACAAGGAAAGACCGTGGTGTACGAGAGCGGTGAGGTGCCGACGGGAACGGCGCACGTGCAGTTCAACATCCAATACTACATGGTCGCGCTGTTGTTCGTCGTCTTCGACGTCGAAACCGTTCTGATCTTCCCGTGGACGTTGATCTATCGGTCCGCGCTAGCGAACGGCGCGACGCTCACGGAGGTCCTCGCACCGATGCTTCTGTTCATCGGCATTCTCGTCGTCGGCCTCGCATGGGCCTGGCGTAACGGGGCTGTCGAGTGGGTCAAGAGTCCGCGCGCGTCCCGCCGCAAAACGGAGAGACAATCATGAGTAGCGAAAACGGACGATTCGTCACCGACACGACTCGAGTGGAGAGCGACACACGCGACGCCCGAATCGGGGCGTCGGGAACCGACAACCGGTTCAACTCGAAACTCCGGGAGGCGTTCGGCTCGTCGCCGTTTATCCTCACGAAGTTCGACCGGTTCATGGAGTGGGTTCGTGGCTCTTCGATGTTCATGCTACAGTTCGGCATCGCCTGTTGTAGCATCGAAATGATGCACACTTACGCGGTGAAACACGACCTCGACCGGTTCGGGGCCGGCGTGCCGCGGGCATCCCCCCGGCAGGCCGACGTGATCATCGTCCCGGGAACCATCGTCTCCAAGTTCGCTCCCCGGATGAAGCGCGTCTACGACCAGATGCCCGAACCCAAGTTCGTCGTCGGCATGGGGTCGTGTACCATCTCCGGCGGGCCGTTCCAGGAGGGGTACAACGTCGTCAAGGGGGCCGAGGAGGTCATCCCGGTCGACATCCACGTGCCGGGCTGTCCGCCCCGACCGGAAGCGCTCGTTTACGGCGTCGCCAAACTGCAAGAACAGATCGCGAACGGCGAGAGTTCGCCGGTAACGGTCAAGCCGTACGAACTCGAACAGTTCGACGACCTCGAACAGGACGAGGTGGTGGACAAACTCGCCGACCAGATCGACGAGGACGACCTGGTCATGCGTTACAACTGGGGCGATTCACCATGAGCCTCGAGGAGTCGACGTCCGACGTGGTCGACGCCGAGGAGACGACGGCCGAGGACCTCGAAGCGCTCCTCGGCGAGTCGGTTCTCGACCGTGACAACCACCTCAACGCGCCGGGCTTTGTCGTCCGACCGGACGAGGTGCAGGACGTGCTCTTTGCCCTCCGCGACGAGGCGGGGTACGACCACCTCTCCTGTGTCACCGCACAGGAGTACGAGGACCGCTACGAGTCCATCTACCACCTCAAAAAGTACGACGACCCCACCGACGAGGTGAGCGTCGTCGTCCCGACGCCGACCGACGACCCGGTGAGCCAGTCCGCCGAACCGGTCTACCGGACCGCCGACTGGCACGAACGCGAGGCGTACGACCTCGTCGGGGTCGAGTACGAGGACCACCCCGACCTGCGCCGTATCCTCCTTCCCGAGACGTGGCAGGGCCACCCGCTGGCTCGTGACTACGATCAGGACCGGCCACAGATCGTCCCCCTCCGCGAACACGCCAACCCACTCGAAGAGGACCACACGGGTGAGGGTGACACGATGTTTCTCAACATCGGTCCACACCACCCCGCCACACACGGCGTTCTCCATCTCAAAACCGTTCTCGACGGCGAACAGGTCGTCGACGTCGAGTCGGATATCGGCTACCTCCACCGGTGTGAGGAACAGATCTGCCAGCAGGGCACCTACCGCTACCAGATCATGCCCTATCCCGATCGCTGGGACTACATCTCGGCGGGCCTGCTCAACGAGTGGGCGTACGCCCGCGTCGCCGAGGACCTCGCCGACATCGAGGTACCGGAGTACGCACAGGTCATCCGGACGATGGGAGCCGAACTCTGCCGGATCGCGGCGCATATGCTCGCGGTCGGCACCTTCGCCCTCGACGTGTACGGCGACTTCACCGCCATCTTCATGTACGCCGTCCGGGACCGCGAGAAGGTCCAGAACATCCTTGAGGAACTGACCGGCCAGCGCCTGATGTTCAACTACTTCCGGCTCGGGGGGGTCGTTTGGGACCTGCCCGAACCCCGAGAGGACTTTTTCGAGATGACCAGGGACTTTCTCGACGACCTGCCCGAGGCTCTCGAGGAGTATCACGACATGATCTCGGCCAACGAGATCCTACAGGTCCGCACCGTCGATACGGGCGTCCTCCCCCCGGAGGTCGCCAAAAGTTACGGGGCCAC
>NZ_JAQCNJ010000009.1 GCF_028275055.1 Haloplanus sp. | reverse complement strand
GCGCTCCCGCTTGCCGGAGCGCGCATGACGGCAAAGCCGGCCGCGTCGAGTTCGTTGACGAGTTCGCGTTCTCGGCGGTCACCCTTGCGGTTCGCGGACATGCTTCCGACTCGGCGGCGGCAGTTCTTAAGTTGCCGGCCCACAGCGTGGGTCGGTGATCTACCCCACCCGTATCGCCGGTCTCTCCCGACACCGGGCAGGATTCAACCGACGAGCCGTCCGCTCGACCCGGTGTCTCAGGTTCCGTGGTCCCACGAGTCCATGTACTCGCGTTGCTCGTCGCTCAGGTCGTCGATGGCGATGCCCTCTGCGGCGAGTTTCACCTCGGCGACGTCGCGGTCGAGGCGGTCGGGCACGTCGTGGACGCCGGCGCCGTAGGTCTCGGCGTTAGCGGCGAGTTCGCGGACACAGACGGCTTGGATGCCGAAGCTCTGGTCCATCACCTCGACAGGGTGGCCCATCGACAACGGCCCGGCGAGGTTGACCAGCCGTCCCTCGGCGAGCACGTTCAGCCGGCGGCCATCCGGGAGTTCGTACTCCTCGACACCCTCCCGAACCTCGCGGTGGGAGGTAGCGAGTTCGCCGAGCTGTTCGAGGTTGATCTCCACGTCGAAGTGGCCGGCGTTCGCCAGCAACGCACCGTCGGCCATCCGTTCGAAATCCTCGCGCGTGATGACGTCGCGGTTGCCCGTCGTCGTCACGAACACGTCGCCCTCGCTCGCGGCTTCGGTTATCGGCATCACATCGTGGCCCTCCATGTGGGCTTCGAGCGCCCTGCGGGGGTCAACCTCGGCGACGATCACGTCGGCGTTCATGCCCGCGGCCTTTTTGGCGACGCCGCGGCCACAGTAGCCGTAGCCGGCGACAACGACCGTCTTACCGGCGATGGAGAGGTTGGTGGTCATCGCGATGTTCGTGAGCACCGACTCACCGGTGCCGTGGACGTTGTCGAACAACGTCTTCATCGGTGTGTCGTTGACCGCGAACACGGGGTACTCCAACGCCCCGTCGTCGGCCATCGACCGCAGACGGTGGACGCCCGTCGTCGTCTCCTCACAGCCACCCTTGAGCTGGGGGATCAGGTCCGGATGTTCGTCGTGGATATGCGTCACCATGTCGGCTCCGTCGTCGACGGTGATCGTGGGGTCGACGCCGACGACCGCCTCGATGGCGTCGTAGTATTCGTCGGTGTCGACGCCGTGGGCGGCGTATGAGGTGACTCCGTCGACGGCGTGTAACGCCGCGCTCACGTCATCCTGGGTCGAGAGGGGGTTACAGCCGGCGATGGACACGTCCGCGCCGCCGACCGCGAGGAGTTCGACGAGAACGGCGGTCTTGGCCTCGACGTGCATCGCCATCGCGATTCGCTCGCCGGCCAGCGGTTCGGCGGCAGCGAAGCTGTCCCGAAGCTCCGAAAGAATGGGCATGTGGGCTTCGGCCCAGTCCATCTTCCGACGCCCTTCGGCCCGTGCGGCCGCGGGGTCGTCGAGACGCTCGTCTATCGTGATGCTCATACGAGTTATACGCGGAGGCGGGGCAAAACGCTACCGTCTCGCGACGCGCCGAGACCGTCGACTCGGCCCCGCGACCTACCCATCCGCCCGCGAAAGCAAGGCGGCGGCGCGCTCCTCGGCTCGCGCCAGCACCCGGGTTTCGTCCAACGTCACCACCTCGCGGTCCCGCATGAGCACCTCGCCGTCACAGACGGTGTGACGAACGTCTCCCCCGCGGGCGGCGTATGCGAGGTGGCTCACGGGGTCGTGATCCGGGGTCAGGTGTGGTGCGTCCAGATCGACGACCGCGAGGTCCGCGGCCGCGCCGGCTTCGATCCGCCCGGTGTCGAGTCCCAACACCTCGGCCCCACCGGCGGTCGCCATCCGGACCGCGTCGGGGGCGGCGACCGCGCTCGCGTCGCCTGCGGCGAGTTTGCCGAGCATGGCCGCGTCGCGCAGCTCGTCGAAGGGGTCGAGATCGTTGTTCGAGGCCGCGCCGTCGGTGCCCAGCCCGACCGCGACGCCGGCGTCGAGCAGTCGTTGGATCGGTGCCATCCCCGACGCGAGTTTCATGTTCGATGCCGGGCAGTGGACGACGCCCGTCCCCGTCTCCGTGAGGAGGTCGACCTCTGCCTCCTCGAGGTGGACGCCGTGGGCGAGAAAGTCCGTCTCGCCACAGAGACCGAGGTCCCGCGCCCACACCAACGGACGTACGCCCCGTTCCTCGACGATCGGATCGACCTCGTCGACCGTCTCGTTGGCGTGGTAGTGCACGGGGACGCCCGCCTCGCTCGCTTTCTCGGCTGCCAGTTCCAACAGGTCGGGCGTGACGGTGGTGAGGCTGTGGGGCATCACGGCCGTCGAGATCCGACCCTCAGCGCTCCCGTCGAGTTCGCGGGCCATCGCCACACTCTCCTCGATATCGGCGCGGGCCGCGTTCTCGTTCTTTCCGGCCGAAATGGCCCCGTGGCCGAGAACGGCCCGCAGCCCCGCCCGATCGACCACCTCGGCGGTCCGGTCGATCTCGAAATACATATCGGCAAACGCGGTCGTCCCCGCCTTGATCATCTCGAGGACGCCAAGCGCCGCGCCGGCCTCGACGTCAGCCGGTTCGAGGGCCGCCTCGACGGGCCAGATATCCTCTCGGAGCCACCGATCGAGGGGCTTGTCGTCGGCGTGGCCCCGAAGGAGCGTCATCGCGACGTGGGTGTGGGCGTTCACCAGCCCCGGCATCACCAGTCCGCCCTCGGCGTCGAGTTCGTCGTCGCCGCCGAGATCCGGTCCGATATCGAGAATCTCACCGGCGTCGCGGTCCACCAGTACGTCCGCGCCGACGACGGTCATGTCCGGGCGCAGGACGCGACCATCACGGATCGAAAGCGTCGCCATACGCCAACTCGCGTCCCGGGCGGGTTAAGAACGGGGGGTCGGCGGACAGGCAGTTATCAGTCACCACGGAACCGGTCCGGGATCCCTCGCCGGCCGTCACGACGCGCCGCCAACGCCGAACCCTCCGCCCGGAACCACGTGCTGTTGCCTTCGATCCGGCGTCGCACAGCCACCACGATGCCGACCCCGAGCCGATCCGCCGGTCCGCCTGGCGACCGCCCCCCGACCCACCGCGGTCGGGAGCGACGGTGCCCTAGACCACCGCGGCCGTACGACCTCGCCCCCGAAAAACAGTTGCCGCCTGCCCGCGACAGTTCGACAATGCGCATCGCCGTCCCCAACAAGGGTCGCCTGCACGACCCGTCGATCGACCTGCTCGAACGCGCCGGACTCCACCTCGAAGGCGGCGCGGACCGGAAACTCTACGCCGACACGGTCGACCCGGACGTGACGGCGCTTTTTGCCCGCGCCGCCGACATCCCGGAGTACGTCGCCGACGGCGCGGCCGCGGTCGGCATCACCGGACTGGATCAGGTCCGGGAATCGGAGCACGATCTGGTCGAACTGCTGGATCTGGACTTTGGCCGCTGTCGTCTCGTCGTCGCCGCGCCCGAGGACGGCGCAATCGCGTCGGTGGCGGATCTAGACGGTGGGACCGTCGCCACCGAGTTTCCGGGGATCACTCGTGACTTCTTCGCCGGTCGGGGCGTCGACGCCGACGTGGTCGAGGTGACGGGTGCGACAGAACTCACGCCCCACGTCGATATGGCCGACGCCATCGTCGACATCACGTCGACGGGAACGACACTGCGGGTGAACCGCCTGGCCGAACTCGAGGAGGTGCTTGCGAGTTCCGTCCGTTTGTTCGCCCATCCCGACGCCGCTGCCGACGGGAAGGTCCAGCAACTGGTGACGGCCTTCCGGTCCGTTCTCGCCGCCGAGGACAGGCGATACGTCATGCTGAACGTCCCAGAAGACCGGCTTGAGGACGTGCGCGACGTGTTGCCGGGGATGGGCGGCCCGACCGTGATGGACGTGGCGGGAACCGACGACGTGGCGGTCCACGCCGTTGTCGCGGAGCGGGCGGTCTTCGGCGTGATCAACGACCTCAAAGCGATAGGTGCAAGCGACGTTCTCGTCACCGAAATCGAGCGACTGGTCGAGTAACGAACGGCCGAGCGACTACGGCGCCGGCTCCCACCGGTCCGGGTTCACGTCGTCCCCGTCCTCGTTTTTCGGGTCGCGCAGGTCCGGTCTCACCACCGCCGGCGCGAGGGCCACCCGCCCGGTTCGCCACCGGACCCACGCGACGATGGCGCCGGTTCCGAGAAGCATCGCGCCCACCCCGAGCAGTCCGGCCTCGGGGCCGAACGCGCCGCCGGTGACCCGTCGTGGCCCCGTTATCTCGACTGCGATCAGGGTCACGTCGACACCGAGCCCCGAAACGGGGAAGCCGTACACCCCGCCCTGAAACAGGTTCCACGTCGTATGGAGACCGATCGGAACCGCGAGTTCCCCCGTCAACACGTAGCCCGCGGCCAGCATTCCACCCGCGAGAACGATGGCGACGGTGCTGACGAGCGTGGCATTCGGGTTGTTGGCGTGTGCGAGTCCGAAAACGAGCGAGGAGACGGTGACCGCGCCCGCCGCGGCCCCGCGATCACCGATCCAACCGACGAGTCCCTCCGCGGCGTTCGTCAGGAGATACCCCCGGAGCAACAGTTCCTCGTAGACGCCGACGATCACGAACGTTGCGACGAGACCGAGAAACCGGACGACGACGCCGGCTCCCGGGCGAGCGGTCCCCGTCACGCGGACCCAGCCGGCACCGACACCGGCGGCAAACACCACCGTGAGCAACGCGGCGCCGAGCGCGAGACCGAACCCGCAGTCGATCCACCAGCCTCTGTCCAGCCGGAGGCCGAAGTCCCGCAGGCGGCGACGGTCGATATACCGTCCGGCGATCAGTATCGCCACCGTCACCGTCCCGCCGACGAGCGCGATGCCCGCGACGGCGCTTGTGGCCGCCGCGACGGCTTCGCCAGCGATGGCCGCAAGGCGTGCCCGGAGCCCGAGTCCGACGCTCGCTCCGGCGCTCGTCCCGCCGGCGAGAAGCGCCGTCACAACGACGAACAGAACCACACGGAACGGGGCACGAGGTCGACGCTCGGCGTCGTTCCACACGAGGCGACGCATGGCTGGCAGGTGTGTGGCGGCGGTAATAGGGGTTGGGTCCGTTCTCAGTGTAGCATGTCAAGCAGGAAAATCGAGAGAAAGCCGACGAAAAACAGCGTCGTCGACACCGGCGTCTCGGGTACCTTCTGTGCCTTGACCAGCAGTTCCTCAGTGACCAGATACAGCAGCGCCGCCGCCCCGAAGGCGAGAATCACCGCGATGGGTGGACCGGTCACACCGTCCAGTGCGAGAATGCCGACGGTGACACCCGTCGTCAGGAGGAGACCGAACGCCGCCGGGACAGCGAGCTTTCGGGGCGCACTCATACCGTCCGGGAGGGCGACGACGCCGGCGACACCGAGAAACAACACCTCGATTGCCAGCGCCACGGCGATGATAACCCCCGTCGACGGCTCCGCGAGAAAGGTGACGCCGATGAGCACCCCGTCGATGAGCATATCGATGCCGACGGTGATGAGGAGTCCGGCCGCGCCGGCGAGGCTCCCACCGACGTTTCGCTTTTCCAAGCGCCTACTGAGGCGGTGGACACCGAGCATCGCCGCGACGCCGACGGCGAAGCCGACGACGACAACCACCGGCGCGCGGTCGTGAATGTTCGGCAACAGTTCGGCGGCGACGGCGGCGGTGACGACGCCGGCCGCGAAGTGTTGGACGTTGCTTTCCATCTGTGGCCCCGGCGCGCGATACACCGCGACGACGCCACCGATCATCGCGGCGACGACAGCTAGCGACGTGTACGACAGTGCCTGAACGAGTGTCCCAGCCATTCGTCACCCAATTCCGGGTCGTCGCATATCAACCCCGGTGTGTTCCGACGCCCGGCCGCGGTCCGGGCCGACAGGATAACGGGCAAAAACATAACGAGCGTATGCGCGAGTTAGGTGCGGGTAGAGCCCACTACACACGATGTGAACCCCGCCACCGCCGACCGCCTCCCGTCTCCCCTAGAGTCACCGATCGACACACTCGGGGACCCGTTCGGGCCGGGGGACCGCTCCTCGGCGACGCCGGGGTGGTACCGCTCGGTGTTGGTCGTGTCGTCGCGACGCCCCCGGTTCGGAGCGTCCGGGCGGCCGGCTACCCCGGCGCCGACAGGATAAGCACGTAGAGGCTGAAGATGATGCTTCCGAGAATAACGCTGACGACGGCGTGGATGGCGGTGACGCCTACGGTCAGGCGTCGGTCGATGTCGTATGCGAACCGAACGAGCGCCGCGTCGACGGCGATGGCGACGACGACGGCCGGAATCGAGGGGAGTTCAAGCGCCGCGGCGACGACGGCGATGGCCGCCGGGAGGGGGCCGACCACAAAGGCGCTCCGGACCGGCACGTCGCCGAGGACGTTCCGCGCGGCGAGGTGTGCGGTCAGCGACAGGAACAACGCGAACAGCGCGGCGGTGCCGGCGACGGCGAGGGGTGTCGCCGACCCGACTTGGAGCGGGACCATCGGTCGGTCGACCCGCTACTCGAGAAGGCCCAGTTCTTCGAGCCGAGTGACGATGACGTCGACGGCGTTCTTTGCGTCCTCGGGCTGTTTTCCGCCCGTGATAACGAGTTTGCCGGAGCCGAAAAGGAGCGCGACCACGTCGGGGTCGTCGAGACGGTAGACGAGGCCGGGGAACTGTTCGGGTTCGTACTCGATGTTTTCCAGCCCCAGGCCGATGGCGATGGCGTTCAGGTTGAGGGTCCGACCCAGATCCGCGCTCGTGACGATGTTCTGGACCGTGATCTCCGGGTCGTCCTCGACGGGGATCTGCAGGGCCCGGAGTTCGTCGAAGACGATATGGAGGCTCTCGTGGACGTCCGCGGTCGACTTCGCGCCGGTGCAGACGATCTTTCCCGAACGGAAGATCAGCGCCGCGGACTTGGGGTCCTGTGTCCGGTAGACGAGACCGGGGAACTGCTCGGGATCGTAGTCCGCTCCTTCTAGATCCATCGCGACGCTCTGAAGATCGAGTTCCTGTCCGATGCCGGTCGACGCCACCACGTTCTCGATGTTGATCGTCCCCTTTGGATCCGTCATGTATCGACTTAAGTGTCGTATTTAAGGTTTAAAAAGGTTGGTGCGATATGCTGATACGTCCGCTCCGACATCCTCATACCCCCGGCCCGCGGAGCACGCGGCGTGTACGGTCTCGAACTCGCGGGTGAGGACGACGTTTTCGCGGCCCGGGAGGCGGCGTGTGCGGCGACGGCAGTTGACGTGGTCGGGCCCGGCCTCGCGACCGCACGTGGCGTCGACACCGACCGCCTCCGGACGCTCGCGTACACCCACCGGGCGATCAGCCTTCTCGGCCGGTGCGAGGCAGACGTCTCGGCCGCCCAAACGCTCGTCGCCGCGGCCGACTTCGACCGTTCGGGGAGCGTCGCCGTCCGGGCCCGCGACGTTCGCTCGACCGCCGGAACCGACACTCGGCGGGCCGAGCGGGTGTTGGGATCGACGCTCGTTGACCGCGGCTTCGCGATCGACCTGGACGACCCGGATCACGAACTCCGGGCCTGTTTTTCCGCCGACACCTGTCTCGTCGGCTGGTTGGCCGCCGAGAGCGTCCGCGAGTACGGCGACCGTCGCCCCACAGACCGCCCGTTTTTCCAGCCCGGAAGCATGGCCCCCCTCGACGCCCGAGCGCTCGCCAACCTCGCCGGCGCAGCCCCCGGGCGAACGATCCTCGACCCGATGTGTGGGACGGGAGGCACCCTGATCGAGGCGGGACTGGCCGGGGCCCGCCCGGTCGGTGTCGACGCCCAACGGAAGATGGTGCGGGGGGCGGGTGAGAACCTCCGTGCGTACCTCGACGACGACTTCGTTCTCCTGCGGGGCGACGCGACCAGACTCCCCCTCGTCGACGACGCGGTCGACGGCGTCGTTTTTGACGCCCCCTACGGCCGGCAGTCCAAGATCGCACGCCACGACCTGTCCGACCTCGTGGCGGGGGCACTCGGTGAGGCCCGCCGGGTGGCGCCGCGCGCGGTCGTCGTTGCCGACCGGTCGTGGGCTGAGGCCGCCAAAACGGAAGGGTGGACCGTTGACACAACGTTCCAACGGCGGGTTCACGCCTCGCTCACCCGTCACGTCCACCTGCTGACCCGGTGAGCGGGGTCAGGCGGTTTCGGGCCCGCGCTCGTCCGCCTCCGCCCCCGCCTCGGGGGTTGCGGGCGCGCCCGCTCCCCCGCGCCGCCGGTTCCAGACGAGCAACACGGCGAACAGCACGAGGCCGACGCTGCGGAGGGCGACATCGGCGGTTATCGACACCTCGTCGCCGCCGCCAGTTCCGATCCCGACCAGCCCGAGGACATCGAGTCCGGCCCGAACGCCGAGAGCGGGCGCCATTAGGAGGAGCGAACTGACCGCGAACGCGGCGCGCTCGCCCCACGAGACGGTCGTGTAGACGAAGCCGATCACCGTCGCCGCGAGTGCGATGACGCCGAGGAACACCCCGGCGACGGGGATGACCACCTCCGAGAGCAGGTAGCCGACGTCGAGCAGGTCCGCCGGACCGACGACGTGGTACTTCTCGCCCACTTCGAGGTCGGCGGCGTTCGGGTTCCGCCGGAGCAGAACGATTCCCGGCGTCAGCACGAACGCGAAGGGGACGATGGCTTTGTTCAGGGAGAGCGAGAACGCCTCGATACCGGTCTGGAAGGCGTCGGACTTGGCGACGCCGGCGGCGGCGTAGGCGGCGACGGCCACCGGCGGTGTGATGTCGGCGATGACGCCGAAATAGAGGATGTAGAGGTGGGCCGCGAGTTCGGGCACGCCGAACGCGGTGAGCGCCGGTGCCAGTAGCGAGACGAGGATGATGTAGGTCACCGTCGTCGGCATCCCCATCCCGAGTAGGATGGAGGAGATGGCGGTGACGACGAGCAAGAGGACGAGCGACCCGCCGGCGACGGCCTTGATCAGCGCGACCAGGTTCGGCCCGAGGCCGGAGACGCTGATGACGCCGGGGATGATGCCCGCGGCGGCGACGGCGACGACGACCGGAACCGCGGTGCGTGCGCCGCCATCCATCGATTTGCCGACGAAGACGCCGAGCCGATAGAGGCCGTTCCGGCCGAGGGTGGATCGGCCGATGGCGCTCGCGGTGGTTCCGGCGGCCTCGTCGACGGCGTCGTCGAACTCCAGTAGCGGCGATTCGAGCAACGGCCGCATCGCCAGCGTGAGCACGCCCGAAAGGAGGCTTATCATGCCGAGACGGCCGATGGTGGCGGCGAACGCGGCCCGGAGCGACCGGCCGCCCGGCCCGCCGCCCGCGACGGCGACGATGGGGCCGGCGCCGGCGAGGTACTGTGACGCGAGCATCACCAGAAACAGGCTGGAGAAGACGGCGCCGAGTCGGGCCCGTGTCTCGTCGCTGTAGGCCGCCACGAGCGTGATGAGCGCGGCGATAGCGATGAGCGTGAACCACGCCGACCGAGCGACCGAGAGGCGGGCGACGATGAGGTAGTAAAGTAACAGGCCGACTGGGACGAGGTAGAACCACCCGCGCTTGAAATGTGGCCACTTCTCGACGAGTTCGTCGGCGTCCAGTCCCCCGATACCGAGCCGCGACGCCTCGAAGTGGACCATCACCCAGACGCCGAAAAAGAAGACGATGGCGGGGATGGTGGCGGCGACGATGACGCTCGCGAACGGCGTCCCGGTGTACTGGACGATGAGGAAGGCCGCCGCCCCCATCACCGGCGGGAGGATCTGCCCGCCCGACGACGCCGACGCCTCGACGCCGCCCGCGAATTCGGGGCTGTACCCCGATTTTTTCATCAGCGGGATGGTAAACGCCCCCGTCGTGACGGTGTTGGCGATGGAAGACCCCGAGATGGTCCCCATGAATCCGGAGGCGAGGATAGAGGCCTTGGCCGGGCCGCCCTTGCGTTTCCCCGTCACCGCGTACGCGAGGTCGATGAACCACTGCCCGGCACCGGACATCTCCAGAAACGCGCCGAAGAGGATGAAGATGTAGATGAACTGCACGGAGACGGTGACCGGGATGCCGAACACGCCGTTTTCGGTGTTGTACCAGAGGTTCTGGATGATGGAGGGCCACGAGAGTTCGGGGATGGAGAGCACGCCGACGTAGGCGGCGTTTTGGGGAATGAGCACGCCGAAACGGGCGTAGATGATAAACCCCGCGACGATGAGCATCAACCAGAGGCTGATCGCCCGGCGGGTCGCTTCGAGGACGAGAAGGACGCCGACGACGCCGAGTATCATGGCGTACGACGTCCCCGTGAGGGGGCCGAGCAGTCCCACGACCGGGTCGAGAAACGTGAACACCTCGTGTATCGGGCGGCCGGCCTCGAGGCCCAGCGCACGCATCCGTTGGATCTCGTCGAAGTCGGTGATGAAATACGCCGCCGACAGCGTCGCGATGGGGATTAGGGCGAGGTCGAACGGCGTCACGCGGTCGAGGTCGGGGTCGACGAACGCCCACCGGAGCACGCCGCCGACGCGGTGGGTCAGGCGAGTGAGGGGGTGCTCGCGGCCGAGACGGGCATCGAGTAGTCGGCCGAACGCGATGACCCGACGCGAGACGGGGCCGTCGCCGGTGCTGGCCGGATACAGCAGGAACGCCAGAATGAGGCCGAAGGTGACGTGGACGGCGTTTATTTGGAGCAACTGGAGCGAGACGAACTCCACCTCGCCGACGAGGGGTATCGACAGCGAGAGCGAGAACCCCTTGGCGGCAAGCCACGTCTGGAACAGGGAGAACGTGATGCCGACGGCGGCGACGGCGACGGCCGCCGCGCCGCTCAGCGAGCGCCGGCGCTCGATTTCGTTGATGATGTCGTCCGGGTCGTCCGGCATCCGGTCGGGCGCCGAACTCTCCTCGTCGGCGGGTGAGTCGTTGGTCATGGGTCAGTCGGCCGGCGAATCGGTCATGGGTCGAGTAGCGTCGTCAGCGCGGACCGGTGGCGAACCGAGAGGGTCACCGACCGGCCGTCGGAGAGGGCTACCAAGTCGTACGTTCGGTCGTCGACGTGCAGGCGGTGCCCGGCGACGGCACCGGGGGCGACGGTCAGTCGCTCGTAACTCCCCGGTGGGTCGTAGGCGAACGTCCCGTTCGTTCGGGTGACGTTCGCACCGCTCGGTAGCCCCCAACCGTATGATTCGAACTCCATGCGAGTCATCTCGAGACGGTCGTCGCGGACGGTGTACGCCTCGTAGACGCGGGTCTTCTCGACGCTGTGGGTGTACTCCAGCGCGACGGTGGAGCCGTTCGCTACTGGGGTGTCGAGATACGTCTCGCCCGTCTCCGCGTCCTCGACGACGAGGACTGCCCCGCCGGGGACGGCCGCGGCGCTTCCGAGCACAGCGACGAACACCGCGAGAGCGACGAGGCCCCCATGGGTCGTGTTCATCTATCGACGGCGAGCGATCCATTACCCCTCGAGGTACGCGGCGGCGCCGGGGTGGAGTTCGATGGACATGCCGTCCTGTGCGGAGTCTCGCCCGATGAAGTCGGTCTTGAGGGTGAGGTCGCCAACGTTGTCGAAGATGGCGGCGGTGACCGCCTCGACGGTGGCCTCGGGGACACCGGACCGGGTGGCGATCATCGCCTGAACCGCCACCGTCTCGACGGCGCCGGAGACGCCGCTGTAGGTGCCGGAGGGGATGGTGTCGTCCGCGAACCAGGAGGCCGCGTCCTTGACGCCTTCGCGGTTCTCGCCCATGATGGGCACGATGTGGATGTCGTTCGTGGTCGCGAGGTCCTCGATGGCGCCGACGGGCCACCCGCCGACGACGAACGCGGCCGCGATGTCGCCGTTCCGCAACTGGTCGGCCGCCTGCGAGAACGAGGCGTTCTGTTCCTCGAAGTCCTCGATGCCGACGGCCTCCAGAATCTGGAGCGCGTTGACCTGCGTGCCCGACCCCAAATCGCCCGTGTTGATGGTCGCTCCTTCTAGGTCCGACAGCGTCTCGACGTCCGTGCTCTGGAGCGTGACGATGGTGATGGTTTCGGGGTACAGCGTCGCGACGCCCATCAGACTCCCGACGGCGTTGTCCATGAACGCCTCGATGCCCGTGCCGTTCTTGCCGAAGAAGGCGACGTCGTTCTGAATCAGCGCAAAGTCGGCGTCGCCGCTGGCGAGGTTCCCGACGTTCTCGACGCTGGCCCCCGTCGACTGGACGTTCAGCGTGAAGTCCGTGTTCTCCTCGACAACTGACTTGAACTCGTTCGAGAGCGGGAAGTACGTCCCGCCGGTGCCGCCGGCGTGCCACGAGAGGCGGGTGTCGGAGCCGCCACCGCCGTCGCCGCCATCGCCGCCGTCACCGCCGCCACCACCACCGCTACAGCCGGCGAGTGTGGCGACGCCAGTCAGTCCGGCCGCTCGAATGAACCGTCGTCGGCTCGAATCGTCTGTCATACAGTTAACAAATGGTCGGCCGGTAAATAAATATCCGCCCTCGAACGGGGGGACGGAGCCGGGTCTATGGGTTCCGCAGGGCCACCACCGTCTCCGCGGCGCGTACGGTGTCACCTTCGGCGACGAGCAGGTCGTCGCGGTCGTACTCGGCCGGAAGAAGCACGTCCGTCCGACTCCCGAAGGCGATGTGGCCGATTCGGTCGCCGCGCGCTACCTCGTCGCCGGCGTCGACGTAGGGGTAGATCCGCCGAGCGAACCACCCGGCGATCATCGACAGTTCACACGAGTCAAGCGTCACGTCAACCCGCTCGTTGCGGTCCGAGTCCTTGGAGAAGGCGGGGCGATGTGCGCCCGGTCGGTGGGTCCGTGACTCGACCGCCCCGTCGAGAGGTGCCCGGAGCACGTGGACATCGGTGACGTTCAGGAACACGCCGACGCGGACGCGGCCGTTCTCCTCGCGAACGACTGAGACGCGGCCGTCGGCGGGAGCGACGACGCCTCCCGGTGGCGGCGACCGATCGGGGTCGCGAAAAAAGTAGATCACGAAGAGACCGACCGCGACCGCGAGTGCGCCAAGAGGCGGCGCGGCGACGGCCAAGGGGACGGCGGCGATAAGCGGCGGGAGAGCGAACCGCCGCGAACCGGGGGCGAGTCCGGTCACGCCCCTTGGGCCTCCGTGTTCCGTTCACTCCACGCCGAAAGCAGGTGTGTGAGATGCAGTCGGTCGTTCGTCCCGGTCACCACGTCGAGGTCGACCTCCCCGGCGAGGCGGTGCAGGCGTGCGAGGTCGTCGCCGTCGTACCGTTTTCGCGCCGCAGAGAGCAGATCGATGAGCAGCGACTGCCCGTCGTACCCCTCGTCGTCCAACAACGTCCCGACGGTCTTCCGTGCCTCGGCAACGTCGCCGGCTTCCGTGGCCGCCAGCACCGATCGCAGTTCGTCGTCGTACCCGATATCTTGCAGCGTCTCGTGGACCGCGCTCATCGTCACCTCGTCTGCCTGTCTGGCCGTCGTCTGTGCTCCGAGAAGCCCTCGACGGAGGTCGCCGTCGGCGTAGCCGGCGAGAAACTCAAGGCCGTCGTCGTCGTACTCGACCTCCTCGGCCTTGAGGACCCCGCCGACGACGGCCTCGACCTCGTCGGCTGTCGGGGCCCGGACCGGCACCGGGAAACACCGCGAGCGGACGGGGGCGATGAGCGTCGACGGCTGGCGGGTGACGATCACGAACTGGGTGGTACGGTGGTGTTTTTCCATCACCCGTCGGAGCGCCTGTTGAAAGTCCTCGCGGATCGCCTCGGCGTTGTCGAGAACGATCGTCTTGTACTCGCCCGAGACGGGCGCGTAACTCGCCGACTCCTTCAGAATTCGGTTGATCATATCGCGTTTCGCCATCCGGGACCGACCGGTGAGAAAGCTCTCAAAGCGTGGGTCGTTCCGGATCTCCTTTTTAGTCCGGTCGAAGAAGTCGGCGACGTTGAGTTCCACGAGGTCGTTCGCGTCGTTGTGGGCCGCGTCGGCGAGTGCCCGGACGGCGGCGGTTTTGCCCGCACCGGGCGGTCCCTGCACGACGAGGTTCATCGGCTCATCGACCGCGCGCCAAAGCCGGTCGCGCACCGCCGCCTGTGGCAGGTCTTCGATGTCCGGGGCGTGTGTGTCCGTCCACAGGGGAGCGTTCATCGGTCGACCATAACGTGTCGTCGGATAAGAATCCCGCCGTCTCGGCCGCGACACGACGCCGCCGGCCGCCCACCTCGGGCGACACCGACACGGGTTTACCGTCCCCGCTCGGACCGGTCGGTATGTCGATGCGCGTGACGTTTCTCGGCACGAGCGGTGCCATCCCGACGACCCAGCGCGCCCCGAGCGCCGTTCTCGTGAACCGCGAAGGCGAGCGGTTCCTGTTCGACTGCGGCGAGGGCACACAGCGCCAGATGATGCGGTTCGGGACCGGGTTCGACGTTTCTCATATCTTCGTCACACATCTCCACGGCGACCACATCCTCGGGATTCCCGGGCTGATCCAGTCGCTCGATTTCAACGACCGCACCGACCCGCTGGCGATCCACGTCCCGCCCCGCTCCCGTGGGCACGTCTCCGACCTGGTCCACGCCGGCGGCCACCAGCCCGGGTACCCGATCCGGATCAACGAGGTCGCCCCCGGCGCCGTCGCGTACGACGCTGCCGACTTCTCGGTCCGGACCGTCGAAACCGACCACCGCACCCGTTCGATAGGCTACGCGCTCATCGAGAACGACCGGCCGGGACGGTTCGACCGCGAACGCGCCGAGGAACTGGGGATTCCGGTTGGACCGAAGTTCGGCCGCCTCCACGACGGCGAATCGGTCGAACTCGACGACGGGCGGGTGATCGACCCCGAGCAGGTGGTCGGCGACCCCCGCCCCGGCCGACGGTTCGTCTACACCGGCGACACCCGCCCCGCCGACGCTGTCGTCGATGTCGCCGCCGACACCGACCTGCTGATCCACGACGCCACCTTCGCCGACGACGAGGCCGAACGGGCCCGCCACACCGGTCACTCCACCGCCCGCGAGGCGGCGACGGTGGCCGCCCGCGCCGGCGCCGACCGCCTCGCGTTGACCCACATCTCCTCCCGATATGCCGGTCGGGTCGACCGCCTCGAACGCGAGGCCCGCGAGGCCTTCGGCGGCGAGTGTTTCGTCGCCAGCGACGGTCAGACGATCGAGGTCCCCTTTCCGGACGCGGAGTGAGAACGCCGGTCGTTCGTCGGCCCGAGCCGACCGGGGCCGGGCCGGACACCGTGGCGGCGTCGGCCCTCGCGGTCTCACACGGCCTTGCACTCGCCGTGGAGTATTTATCTCACGACTGCTAACCCCCAGTCGTGAACGCCCGGACGAGTGCGCTCGACGCGCTGGTGTTCGGCGTCGACGTACAGAGCGGCGACGTTCGCGGGGACGCGCCCTCCTACGCGACGGTCGCATACGACGGGGAACACTTCGACCGGGATGTGGTCTCCTACCGGAAGCTCCGACGACTGATCGAACGCGAGGAACCCTCCATCGTCGCCACCGACAACGTCTACGAACTCGCCACCGACCACGACGACCTCGTGCGCTTTCTCCGGTGGCTCCCGGATTCGACCCGGCTCGTGCAGGTGACGGGCGCCGAGCGGCCGGAACCTCTCTCGCGGGTCGCCTCCCGGCACGGCGTCCCGTACGGCAAGGATCCGATGCAGGAGGCAGAGGCCGCCGCCCGCCTCGCGGCCGCCAACGTCGGCCACGAGGTGACGGCCTTTGCCGACACGACGACGGTGAAGGTGTCCCGCGGGCGCTCGACGGGATCCGGCGGGTGGAGCCAGGACCGCTACACCCGGCGCATCCACGGCAACGTCAAAAAACGCGCACGCGAGGTCGGCGAGGCGCTCGACTCGGCGAACCTCGACTACGACCGCGAGGTGACCGAGAAGTACGGCGGCTACGCCAACGCCGTCTTCACCGTCGAGGCCGCGCCGGACGACCTCCCGGTGTCGCGGTCGCGGTCCGGCGATACCCGCATCGAAATCGAACGCGAGCGCCGCGACGGCATCGAGTTCGAACCGCTGGTCCAGCGCCGCGACCGCGTGCTCGTGGGGATCGATCCCGGGACGACGACGGCCGCGGCCGTCGTCTCGCTTGACGGTGAGGTGCTCGATGTGTTCTCCACACGGACCGCGGACACGGCGGGGGTGATCGAGTGGCTGGTCGAGCGTGGCCGTCCGGTCGTCGTCGCGGCGGACGTGGAACCGATGCCCGAAACCGTCGAGAAGTTCCGCCGGAGCTTCGACGCCGCGGGCTGGGAACCCACCGCGGACCTGCCGGTCGACGAGAAACTCCACCGCACCCGCGACCTGACATACGACAACGACCACGAACGGGACGCCCTCGCCGCTGCGTTGTTCGCGTTCGACGACTACGAGGACCAGTTCGACCGAATCACCCGGAAGGTGCCCCCGCAGTTCGACCGTGGCGAGGTGATCGGCCGCGTCGTCACCGGCGAGGCGTCCGTCGAGGCGGTTATCGACGACCTGTCCGACGACGACGACGAAAAAAACGAGGAGTCGGCCCACGAGCCGCGCGAACTCTCCCCGGAGGAACGGCGCATCAAGCGCCTCGAACGACAGGTCGACCGACTGGAGAACCAGGTCGACGACCTCGAATCGGAGGTGGAACGGAAGGACGAACGGATCGCCGAGTACGAGGAGGAACTGTCGGAGGCCCGCCGCGAGGAGCGCCGCGAGGCACGCGAGCGCCGCGAGATCAACCGGCTGGAACGCGAGACGACGCGACTGGAACGGGAACGCGACGAGGAACGTGACCGTGCCGACGAACTCGAAGCCAAGTTGGAACGGTTGAAGACGTTGTGGAAACTCGACCACTCCGACTTCGCCGACGTTTCCGAGGGCAAAGACCTCGTTCCGGTGAAGGTGGTCGAGCAGTTCACCTGCGACGCCATCGGCGACGCCGAGGAGGCGTACGGACTCGCCTCTGGTGACGTAATCTACCTCCGGGACGCAAGCGGTGCGGGTCGCTCGACCGCCGAACGTCTGGTGGCGACCGATCCGCGGGTCGTTCTCCGCGACGGCAACCTCTCCGAGGCCGCCGACGAGGTTCTGTTTGACCACGACATCCCCGTCGCTCCTGCGGCCGACGTGACCATTCAGGAGGTGGACGAACTCGCGGTGGCCCGGGGAAGCGAGGTCGAGGCGGCGGTGGACGACTGGGAGCGTCGCGCGGACGAACGGTCCAAGGAACGGAAATCGGAGATGGTCGACCAGATCATCAGCGAACACCGCGCCGAGGGCGGGGACTGACACTGACCCGTGACGGCCCGCCCCCACGGCTTTGATCGTCGGGTGTGAGTGGGGGGTATGAGTGAGGCCGACACCGAGGGTCACACGGCTGGGGAGTCGTCCGACATGGGCGACCTCTTCGACGAACTCGAGGAGTTAGAAGAGATGGTCGAAACCGAGGACGCCCGCGAACAGGTCCGGGAGACGATGCGTGTGGCGATGGTGGCCAGCGCGGCGGCGAGTCCGTTCGGACGCGTGATCCGTGGCTACGACCGGGGCGACCTCGCCGAAGCGTTGCTCGGGAGCCTCCTGTTCGGCATCCCGATGGCCGTCGAAGGCGGCACGCAGGAAGTGGGCACCTTTCTCGCCCCGCGGCCCTTGTATCTCGGCGGCACCGCCGTCTCTGCTGTTTTGCTCGTCATCGGGATCATCTACGTTGCGGACATCCAAGATGTGCGCGTTCACGAACCCATCTTCGGGCTGATCCCGTGGCGTCTCGCCGGCGTGGTCGGCGTCTCGTTTCTGACCGCGGCCCTCCTGCTGACCGGTTGGGGGCGGATCGACTGGGCGGAGCCGTCCGTCGCCGTCGCCAACGTCGTCGTCGCGTTCGTCCCCATGAGCATCGGCGCGGCGCTGGGTGACCTGCTTCCGGGGTCGTAGCCCCGTCCTGGCCCGTCGTGCCGGCCGTCACCGCGTGGCCCGTCGGCCCCCGCTACCGACGCCGACCGGTGATCCATCACGGTGTAAGCGGAAGCCATATTTTCCCGCTTCCACGGTGTAGGGTATGGACACCTACGAGCGGGTCACCCGGAACGCGACCGAGGTGGTCACCGAGACGGAGGGGCGAGAGTTGGCCGAAGCGCCGGACGGGAAGCGCGCCTACGTCGGCTACGAGCCCTCGGGTGTGCTCCACATCGGTCACATGCTCACCGCGACGAAACTGATCGACCTACAGGAGGCCGGTTTCGAGGTGACGGTCCTGCTCGCGGACGTCCACGCCTATCTCAACGACAAGGGCTCGTTCGAGGAGATCCGCGAAACGGCCGACCGAATGAAAGAACAGTTTCTCGCCTACGGCCTTGACGAGGGGCGAACCGAGTTCGTTCTCGGCTCGGAGTTCCAGTTCGACCGTGAGTACGTTCTCGATCTGCACGCCTTGGAGTTGGAAACGACGCTCTCGCGGGCCGAACGGGCGATGGCCGACATCAAGAGCGGCGACTCGGTGACGGTCTCACAGGCCGTCTACCCCTTGATGCAGGCACTCGATATCGTCTACCTCGACGTCGACCTCGCGGTCGGCGGGATGGAACAACGCAAGGTCCACATGCTCGCCCGCGATACCCTGCCACAGATCGGTGAGTCGTCCCCGACCTGCCTGCACACGCCGTTGATCGCCGACCTCGACACCGGGGTCGGCAAGATGTCCACGAGCGAGGGGGTCTCCATCTCGATGGAGGACTCGACAGCGGGGATCGAGAAGAAAATAACCGGCGCGTTCTGTCCGCCGACCCGGGATCCAGACCCGGACGACCACGGACGAGAACGGGAGAATCCGGTGCTCCAGATCTTCGAGTACCACGTCTTCCCGCGGTTCGAGACGGTGGTCGTCGAGCGTCCCGAGGAGTACGGCGGCGACCTGACATACGACGACTACGAGTCGCTGGCGGCGGATCTGGAGGCTGGCGACCTTCACCCCGCGGACGCGAAGGGGGCGCTCGCGACATACCTCGATGACCTCGTCGCGCCGGGACGGGCGAAACTGCGAGAGCGTCGCTCCTGACCGCCGAGGACACGTCGGCGGGTTTAACTCTCGTCACCCCAAACCCGCGGTCATGAGCGAGAACGAGAACGGCGGGCGGACGGACCTCCGGATGCCCGACGACGACGAGGTGTTCGCCGTCGTGACAGATATGCTCGGCGCCAACCGGGTGACGGTGCGTTGTGCCGACGGCGTCGAACGGACCGCACGCATCCCCGGCCGGATGCAAAAGCGTATCTGGATTCGTGAAGACGACGTCGTCCTCGTCGAACCGTGGGACTGGCAGGACGAGAAGGCGGATATCTCGTGGCGCTACGAGAAATCCGAGGCCGACCAGTTGCGGCGTGAAGGGCATATCGAGTAGCCACACGCCCCGACACCTGCCGGTAACGGGCGAACCGCGAGCGATTTATGTTTAGGATATCGGTTACGATATTTTCCACTCGGTTTATTTTACCGTGCGATAAGATGCGGTGTATGGCAGACGATGATGAGGTCACATACGACACAAAGCCGACCGGCGACGAGGATCAGATCCCCGACTACGAGGGGGAGACGCTGTTTGAACGTCTCGGCGGCGTGTACGGTATCGCCGGTGCGGTGGACGTGTTGGTCGACCGACTGTACGAAAACGACGCGGCAAACGAGAACCCCGCGGTTCAGGAGTTTCACAACACCTACGGTAAGGAGGGATTCAAGTATCTCGTCACCGCCTGGTCCATCGAATACTCCGGCGGTCCGGCGGTCTACCCGGGCCGCGGGATGCAGGACGCGCACGATGATCTGGAGGTGACCGAACGAGGGTTCGACGTGGTACGCACGGAGATCAAGAACACGCTCTATCACGTGGGCGTCCCACATCAGGAGATGACGGAGTTCATGAACATCATCGACATGTTCCGAGACAAGGTGGTGGCCGACAAGCACCGCGACGAGAGTTGGGAAGCCCCGTAGCGACGGCCCGATACCCACCCTTTTCACCCTCGCCCGCGTAGCAGGTTGCAGATGACAGAGGAGTACGGCCTCCTGAACCCCGAGGAGGGCGAGGGTGAGGACTTCGGCGACGAGTGGGAGGAGATCGATGTCTCCGACACCGAGGCGGACCGGATCGCCAGAAAACGCGACCGCGAGTTCGCCGAGTTCCGCAAGCGTCTGAAAGACGCCGACCAGTTCAAGGTCGAACAGTCGGTGTTCGACGACGCCACCTTTGCGGCCATCTACAAACTCGTCCAAGACGGCCACATCGAGGCTTTCGGCGGCCCCATCTCGACCGGCAAGGAGGCAAACGTCTACGAGGCGCTGGGCGAGGCGGGCGACGTGGCGGTGAAGATCTACCGCATCAACGCCTCGAACTTCCAGCAGATGCGGGAGTATCTCGAAGGCGACCCGCGGTTCGAGGGGATCGGCTCCGATAAAAAGAAGGTGGTTCTGGCGTGGACGAAAAAGGAGTTCGCCAACCTGCGACGGGCGCGGTCGGCGGGTGTCCGGGTTCCACGACCCATCGCCGTCGAGCGAAACGTTCTGGTGATGGAACTCGTGGGACTGGTTGAGGAGCGCGCCCGTCGCCTCGCGGAGGTGGACGTGGAGAACCCCGAGACGGCGTTCGAGGTGGTCCGGGAGTATATGCGCCGTCTCTACCGGGCCGGCCTCGTCCACGGCGATCTCTCGGAGTACAACCTGATCATCCACGACGGCGAACTCGTCGTTATCGACCTCGGGCAGGCGGCGACGGTCCACCACCCCAACGCAGACGACTTTTTAGACCGGGACTGCGAAAACGTGGCCGCCTTTTTCTCCCGACAGGGGATCGACGTCGACCCGGCCGATCTCCGGGCGTTCGTGACCGCTCCGGCGGCCGACTGACGCCACCGGTGACGAGCGACGATCTTTCGACTGCCACGCCCCGCGTGACAGGATCGGTCGCCATCGCCATCCCGTCGGTGTGTGGCGTGACCACCCGTGTGCCGACGAGTGCCGCGATGGCAGCCGGTTCCCCATCGATCCGTCTCCGGCGAGGGTCGAGCGGTTCACGGGACCGACGCGAATGCGCCCGGTGGCCAAGCGCGAACGCTTAAACGGCTACGCACGATATCGATGGGTATGCAGCACGTGAAGGTTCCGCAGGACCGACTCGGCGTCCTCATCGGCGAGGGCGGCGAGACCATGCGCGAGATCGAGGATCGCGCAGAGGTTCGCCTCGACATCGACTCCGAAAGCGGGAGCGTTGCCATCGACGCCACGGGCGACCCAGTCACCGCGATGGTCGCTCCCGATATCGTGCGGGCCATCGGCCGTGGATTCAAACCCGACGCGGCGCTCTCCCTTCTCGACGACGAGATGCGGATGTTCGATCTGATCGACATCCAAGACGCCACCCGCAACAAAAACGACCTCCAGCGACAGAAGGGCCGGCTCATCGGCGAGAACGGCCGGACCCGCGAACTGATGGAGGAACTCACGGGAGCCGAGGTGGTCATCTACGGCACCACCCTCGGTATCATCGGCGGCCCCGAGGAGGTGCAGGCCGTCCGCCGGGCCGCCGAGATGTTGCTCGACGGCGCACCCCACGGCGCGGTGTACGGCTTTCTCGAACGCAAACACAACGAACTCACCCGCGGCATCGACCTCCAACAGTCCGACTAACCCCGTCCACCCCCTCGTCTCCCGTTCTCCGGGCCACGGTAACGAGTAACGGTATTCCCCCGATTAGTTGCCGCCGGTCGATTCCGATAATCGCCTGACCGCGACACGGTGTTGCACACACCGTAACAAAACATTTTTATAGAATCACAATCAATCAACGGTTGATTATGTCTCAACGAATGCAGCAGGGACAGCCGATGATCATTCTCGGCGAGGATTCCCAGCGAACCCAGGGTAAGGACGCCCAGACGATGAACATCACGGCCGGCAAAGCCGTCGCGGAGGCCGTACGGACCACACTCGGTCCGAAGGGCATGGACAAGATGCTGGTCGACTCCGGTGGGAGCGTCGTCGTCACGAACGACGGCGTCACGATCCTGAAAGAGATGGACATCGACCACCCCGCAGCGAACATGATCGTCGAGGTGTCCGAAACCCAGGAGGACGAGGTGGGAGACGGGACCACGACGGCCGTCGTTATCGCGGGCGAACTCCTCGAAGAGGCCGAGGAACTCATCGACCAGGACATCCACCCGACGACGCTGGCCCAAGGGTACCGCCGGGCCGCGGAAAAGGCAAAGGAGATCCTCGAGGACAACTCCATCGACGTCTCCGCGGACGACCGCGAGACGCTCGTCAAAATCGCTTCCACCGCGATGACCGGCAAGGGCGCCGAAAGCGCCAAAGGCCAGCTCGCCGATCTGCTGGTCGATGCCGTACTCGCCGTGCGTGACGACGACGGCAACGTCGACACCGACAACGTCTCCATCGAGAAGGTCGTCGGTGGCTCGATCAACAACTCCGAACTCATCGAGGGCGTTATCGTCGACAAGGAACGCGTCAGCGACAGCATGCCTTACGCGGTCGAGGACGCAAACATCGCGCTGATCGACGGCGAACTCGAGGTCAAGGAGACTGAAATCGACGCCGAGGTCAACGTCACCGACCCCGACCAGCTCCAGCAGTTCCTCGATCAGGAGGAAAAACAGCTGCAGGAGATGGTCGACCAGCTCGTCGACGTCGGCGCCGACGTCGTTTTCGTCGGTAGCGGCATCGACGACATGGCACAACACTACCTCGCACAGGAGGGCATTCTCGCCGTCCGCCGCGCAAAGGACAGCGATCTTTCGAGCCTCGCCCGGTCGACGGGCGGCACGGTCGTCGGTGCCGTCGACGACATCACCGAGGACGACCTCGGCTTCGCCGGGTCGGTCGCCCAGAAAGATATCGGCGGCGACGAGCGCATCTTCGTCGAGGACGTGGCCGAGGCCAAGTCCGTGACGCTTGTCCTCCGTGGCGGGACCGAACACGTCGTCGACGAGGTCGAGCGAGCCGTTGAGGACTCGCTCGGCGTCGTCCGGACGACGCTTGAGGACGGACAGGTTCTGCCTGGCGGTGGCGCACCCGAGGCGGAACTCGCTCTCGGTCTGCGTGACTACGCCGACTCCGTCGGGGGGCGCGAACAACTCGCCGTCGAGGCCTTTGCAGAGGCACTCGACATCATTCCGCGCACGCTCGCCGAGAACGCGGGTCTCGACCCCATCGACTCGCTGGTCGACCTGCGTGCCCAACACGACGGTGGCGACCTCTCCGCCGGACTGGACGCTTACACGGGCGACATCATCGACATGGAGGACGAGGGCGTCGTCGAACCCCTCCGAGTGAAGACCCAGGCCATCGAGTCCGCCACCGAGGCGGCCGTCATGATCCTCCGTATCGACGACGTTATCGCGGCCGGCGACCTCAAAGGCGGCGGCAGCGACGACGACGGCGACGACGCGCCCGGCGGCCCCGGCGGCGGCATGGGCGGCGGCATGGGCGGCGGCATGGGCGGTATGGGTGGCATGGGCGGCGCGATGTGACGTAGGCCCACGCCCACCCACTCCGAGCCACCGCCACACCGCATCGCCCGACCGATCGATCCAGATTTTTTTGCTCCGACCCGCTCAGAACGGCCCGTCAGCCTCGCCGCGGGCGATCGATCGGATCGTTTCCTCGTCCATCCCCCCAAGCACCGCGTCCGGGATCTCGTCGGGAACGTCGTCGCGGACGTCCGCGGGTACGGGGACGGATCCGCCGTCGGTCCGGTGGCCGCCGTCGGCCGCCGACCGTCCGTCGCCGCCCCGACTCGCGTCGGTCACGGCCGTCACCTCCGTCCCACCGGCCGACCCCAAATCCCCGACCGCGTCGTCGATGACCGTGATCTGTCGGGACTGTGACCGGACACTTTCGAGAATGCTCTCGGCTTCCTCGTTCACCTCGTCGGCCCGTGACGCCACGTCGTCGACCATGTTCGACAGTTCCGAACTCGACGCCGCCTGCTCGTCGGTGGCCGTCGCCACCTCCTCGATCCCGGTCGCAACCGATTCGACGGAGTCGACGATGCGTTCTATGGCCGCCTGTGTCCGGTCGACCCGGTCGGTGCCTCTGTCGATGGCCTCGTCGGCCTCGTCGAGGCTCCGGGCGGTGTCGTCGATGTGATCGGTCACGTCGCCGATGATCTCCTCGACCCGACTCGCCTGTTTTTGTGTATCCTCCGCGAGACTCTTGACCTCGTCCGCGACGACGGCAAACCCGTCGCCGGCCTCCCCCGCTCGCGCCGCCTCGATGGAGGCGTTCAGCGCAAGGATGTTCGTCTGGTCCGCGATCTCGTTGATCACCTCGACGATCCCCTCCACCTCGTCGATCGCGTCGACCAGTGCCTCCACGTCGGACCCGATCTCCGCTTGTCTCGTCTCGACACGTTCCATCGCCGCCATCGCCTCGGTGGCGGCCTCGTCTCCCGTGGTGGCGGCATCGAGGGCATCCTCACTGGTGGTTGCCACGTCGTCGGTCGTCGCCGCGATCTCCTCGATGGTGGCGCTCAGGTCCGAAATCTCGGCCGACAGGTCGGCCGTCCGCTCCGACTGCTCGGAGATGAGTCGGTCGACGTTTGTCATCCGCTTGGTGACGCTTGCGGCTTCGGTCTGGACATCGTCGATCGAGTCGGCGATCTCTCCGCGCATCTCTCGGGACCGCTCGATCTCCTCGTGGAGTTCGTCGGCGTACGACTGGAGGTACGTGTCGTTGACCACCTGCATGTCGAGGTTCACCCCTCGAACGGCCGATTTCCCGTTCTCGAACCCGTTTTCGATGGCTTCGGCCACCTCGTCGCGGTGTTTCTCCGGGAGGTTCGCCGTCGCGTTCTCGACGGTGGCCGTTGCGAGTTCATCGAGGATCGTAGTGAGCAGGTTGCCGAACATCCCGCCGAAGTAATGAAGCGGCATGTCTAGCTGATTGTGGAGGCTCCCGATCCGCGTCCGGTGTTTGAAATACTCGCGGTCGTACTGTCCCCCCGTGAGCGTCCGGAAGTACTTCGAGACGATGCGTCTGAACGCGTCCCCGTCCCGTGGCGACCGATCGAGGATCTCCCGGGTTCGGTCGTGTTCGTAGATCGGTGCGAGAAAGGCGTCGACGAGTTCCTCCTCTCGCCTGTCGACCAGTGATCGAAGCTCGGTCAACCGTTTGGCATCCTTGGCGGTGAAGTCGACGAACTCCTTGCGCCACGCGATCTCCGAGTCGGTCAGCCCGATCTCCGTTGCGAGCTCTTCGGTCGTTTTGTCGATTCCGATGGACTCTCCGTTGACGAGGGAGCTCATTGGATGAATCTCCGAACGGCGAATAATAACTCCGCCCCCGAAAGTATCAGCGGCGATAACTTCGGCCGCTACCCGAACAGCTCCCGGGCCTCGTTGACCGCATCGACGAGGGCGTCGATCTCCTCGCGGGTGTTATAAATGTAGAACGAGCCTCGCGCGGAGGCCGCGGCACCCAGTTTGTCGTGGAGGGGCTGTGTGCAGTGATCGCCCGCCCGGATCGCCACACCGTAGTCGTTGACGATGCTCGAAAGATCGTGGGCGTGGACGCCTTCGACGTTGAACGCGACAAGCCCCCCGCGGTCGTCGCCAGGTGGGCCGTAGACGGTCACATCGTCAAACTCGGTCAGTCGGTCGTATGCGTACTCCGCGAGGAGCTCCTCGTGGGCTTGGACGGCCTCCATCCCGATGTCCTCCATGTAGTCGACGGCGGCGGCGAAGGCGATGCCCTCCGAGATTGAGGGTGTGCCGGCCTCGAACTTCCACGGGAGGTCCTCCCACGTCGAGTCGTCGAAGGTGACCCGCCGGATCATGTCGCCGCCGTAGAGGTACGGCTGCATCGACTCCAGTATCTCCTCTTTACCGTAGAGCGCGCCGATACCGGTCGGGCCACACATCTTGTGCGCCGAAAACGCGAAAAAGTCGGTGTCCATCGCCGCCACGTCCACCGGCCGGGTGGGCGCCGACTGTGCGCCGTCGACAAAGATCAACGAGTCGTGGTCGTGGGCCATGTCGGCCAACTCCGAGACGGGGTTGACCGTCCCCAGCGTGTTCGAGACGTGGACGACCGACACCATCTCGACGTCGTCATCGATCAGGTCGGCGGCGTGGTCCATATCGAGGTAGCCCTCCTCGTCGACACGGATGAACCGTACCTCGGCGCCGGTCCGCTTTGCGATCTGTTGCCACGTCACGAGCGACGCGTGGTGTTCCATCTCGGTGAGGACAACGGCGTCGCCGGGGCCGAGTTCCGCGAGCCCCCACGCGTAGGCGATGAGGTTCTCGGCTTCGGTGGTGTTTTTGGTGAAGACGATCTCCTCACGCCCGTCCGCACCGATAAAGTCGGCCACGGTGTCGTGGGCCTCCTCGTAGGCGACCGAGGCTTCTTGACTCAACTGGTGGATGCCGCGGTGGACGTTTGCGTTGTAGTTGCGGTAGTAGTCGGTGATGGTGTCGACCACCTGATTCGGCGTGTGACTCGTCGCGGCGTTATCCAGATAGTACAGCGGCGTGTCGTCCTCGGGACCCTCGCCGGGTGTCTCCACGTTCCCCCCGACGTTCCGGTCGAGGATCGGGAAATCGGCCCGGATGCCCTCTACATCGATCGGATACGACTCCTGAACTCCCATTGCAGGCTGATACGAACCGAACGGATAACACCCCTTCGGTGTCCTGTCGCCCGGGCAACCGGTTTCGGTTTCGTCGTTGCGGTCGGTCGGCCTCCCGACACATTCTTTATTACGACGGGCGAGTTGTGTGGTATGGAACGCCGGAGGGTACTCACTGTCTGTGGAGCGATGGTCTCGGGGTTGCTCGCGGGATGTGGCGGCGGCGGTGGCGACGGAGCAACGGCGACGGGAACAACGGCGACCGAGACGTCAACGGCCACGGAGGCGACGGCGCCGACGGAAACGGCGACAGAGACACCGGCCCCCACGGCGACGGCAACGCCGTCCCCCCCGACCCACGACGTTGACGAGGCGTTCACCGTCGGCACCGGCGGGAACGAGATCGGATACCGGATTATCGACCTCTTTCGGACCGACGAGATCGGCAACAGTGCAAACAGTTCGACCGCCGATGGCACCTTTCTGATCATCGTGGTGGAACTCAGCAACCCACAGAACGATTCGATCTCGTTTCCGCGAAACGAGTTCATCGTCGGCAACGAGGAACAGATCCGGTACGTCGACCCCCTAGCGACGCCGAAGATCAACGACGACGACCGGATCGACACCGAGCCACTCGCCACGACGACGGTCCTTAGCGGAGAATCGAAGACCGGTGCCGTTCTTTTCGACGTCGATCCCGACCGCTCATACCGCCTCCGACTGCTTCCCACCGGCGACTCGGGGGAAACACACTACGTGGACATCGGCCCGATATCCGAGATCCAGGAACTCGAAGGGTCGATCGTGTAGGCTACAACCAGAGCAGTTGGGCGTGGCGTGCGCCGTCCAGGTGGAGAATGCGCTCCTCGTCGATGAGACCCGCACCGACGGCAACGCCGACACAACGGTCACCGACGAGGTTCGCGACCGACGCCCGCGTCAGCGCGTCGACCACGTCGTCGGCGTCGGCCTCGTTTCCGCCGTAAAACTCCTCGGTTACGGTTAGTGACCCTGCCTCGTGTTCGTAGGTTTCGCCGAGACACTCCTCGTCACAGACGGCCACCAGCAGCCCCTCCGGCGTCTCGCGCTCCCGGAGTAGCATCTACCGCTCCTGCTCCTCGAGGAGTTCGCGTTCGGCCTCCTCGCGGAGTTCCGCCGCCCGCTCTTGGGTGCGCTCGGCCTCCTCCTCTTGACCCAGTTCTTCCAGTGCTCGCGCCTTTTCTTCCAACACCGGCGCGGTACGCATTCCCAACCGGATGGCGTTGTCGAGGGCGTTCACCGCGTCCTCGTAGAGGCCGCGCTCGGCAAGAAAAAAGCCCCGGTTGTACCAGCCCTCCGCGAAGCGCGGGTCGACCTCGACCGCGCGTTCGGCGTGGTCGAGTGCCTGCTCCGTCCGTCCCCACTCCCAGAGCGCGTACGCGAGGTTGGTGTGTGCCGATGCGGCGTGTTCGGAGTCCTCGTCGATCGACAGCGCCTCCTCGTAGGCTCCAACCGCGGCGTCGTACTCCTCGAGTTGGGCGTGGGCGGCCCCCTTGTTCACCCATGCCTCCTGTTGCACCAACTCGGTTCCGGCGAACTCGGCGGCCCGTTCGAACGTCTCGGTCGCCTCCTCGAAGCGATTGATCCCCATATACGAGAGGCCGACGTCGAGCAACTGCTCGGCATCCACCTGGTCGCTTCCGACGTCCCGTTCGTCGAGGAGGTCGGTCAACACCCGCGAGTCGACGGGGTCGACCTCGCCGGGGTCGACGGACAGTTCCGGCGGGTCGAGCGAGAACTCCTCGTACTCCTCGTCGAACCCTTGTCCCTCCGAGAAGCGGTGCGGACGGTCGTCTTCCATACAGACACTTGTACGGCTGGTGGGTTAAGGCCTCCGTCACCGGGAGGGGCGGCGGTTTATGATCCGGGCGACCCGACACCCGGTATGCGACTGTTCGTCGGCGTCGACCTCGACGGACTGGCCGATTCGATCGCAAACACACAGGCTCGACTCCCCGACACCGGTGGGCTCCGCCGTATCGCCCCCGAGAACGCCCACGTCACCCTCACATTCCTCGGCGAGGTCGCTCCCGACCGGCGCGACGAGGTCGAGAACGCCCTCGCGACCGCCGTCAACGACGCCGGCGTCGACCCCTTCCGACTCACCGTGGGAGGGTACGGCGTCTTCCCCTCGATGCAGTATATCAGCGTCGTCTGGGCGGGCGTCCGGGCGGGCGGCCGGGAACTTACCCGCCTCCATGAGGCGGTCGAACACGAGACGACGGCGCTCGGGGTCGACGCCGCGGACCACGGGTTCACCCCCCACGTCACCCTCGCTCGGATGGACGACGCCCGCGGGAAAGCGGCGGTCCAGCGACTCGTCCGCGAGGCCGACCCGACGGTCGGGAGCGTCGAGGTGAGTGAGATCCGTCTGACCGAGAGCACGCTCACCGAGACCGGCCCCGAGTACGACACCGTCACACGGGTCCGGCTCTAATCCCGATCCCGGCCACGTCGGTTCGATATCGCGACATACGATTTATCCAGAGCGCTCCCGATCCGAGGCGGCGAGAACGAACCGGGGGTCGTGTGTGCCGGCGTCGACGTGGGTGCCGTCAGCCCACGGCGCACGGCGGACGCGCAGGCATCGTGCCCGTGGCCATCGGTGGTGAGAACTGCCGCGGGTCCCGGAGGGGACGGCGTGAAAAGCCCGGTCGCGTCGGTTCACAGGGGGCCGCCGTCTCAGCGAGCATCCGGTCGGCGTCGTGACGTCTCCGCGACGGGAGCAACCGACGAGACCGATCGGGCTGACGGAGTCTGCTGCTTTCTCCCCGACACGCCCGGTGGAACGCCACAACCGCAGTGATACAGTTTATATCGCTATATCGAACTCGGTCTCGGCCGACACGTAGCCCCGAACGGCCCCACCTACCGGCTCTCACACCGCCGAGTTGCCAACCCTCTCGGAGACACCCGACGAACGCCCGACCGTGGGCGATCAACGTGGTCACCGGTGGTCGCTCGCGTACGAAACAGCACACAGGCGGAGTGAGGCTCCGGCTTACCGACAATCCGGAGATGCTTCCGGCCGTGGCCGACACGCCGGGCGAGCGACGGAGATCTGCAACATGGACACGGAGGGTCAACCGTCCGCCCGAGGGGCGGTCAGGAACGGTGCGGGATACAACGGAGACGGGCCACGGTTCCGCGATACCGCCGCGACGTGTGCGGTCGACGCCGGCGGTGGGGCCCGCAACAAGCAGGCGTAGGCGGATCTCCGACCTCCGGACGGCCGCACGCATGGCAGTCACCCCCATCTCACCCGTTCGAGTGGACGCCGTGACACGCGCTCGGTAACCACCGAGTCTCGCGCCACCGGAAAGAACAGGATTTTATGCGGCGACTGGGTAGTGGAGGGCACTATGGGCAAGAAGTCGAAGGCAAAAAAGAAGCGACTCGCCAAACTCGAAAACCAGAACAGCCGCGTCCCCGCATGGGTCATGCTCAAGACGGACCGGCAGGTCACGCGCAACCCCAAGCGACGCAACTGGCGTCGGAACGACACGGACGAGTAGATGAGCGCCAACGACTTTGAGGAACGCGTCGTCACCGTCCCGCTCCGCGATGCGAAGGCCGCCCCGTCAAACGAGCGTGCCGACCGCGCGATGAAAATCGTCCGCGAACACCTCGCGAAACACTTCAAGGTCGAGGGGAACGAGGTGCGCCTCGATCCGGGCATCAACGAGGCCATCTGGGAGCAGGGCCGGAACAACCCGCCGAGCAAGCTCCGGGTTCGTGCCGCGCGTTTCGTCGAGGACGGCGAACCGATCGTCGAAGCCGAGATCGCCGACTAGCGTGTTACGCGCCTCCTTTGCAGGATCGTCGTACGTCGGCGTCTTCGCCCGGACGACGGACGACCACCTGCTCGTGCGTTCCGATGCCGACGCCGACACCGTCGCCGACATCGCGGCGGAACTCGATGTCGAGCCAGTGGCGACCACCGTCGGTGGTTCCGGAACGATCGGTTCGCTCGTGGCAGGCAACGAGGAGGGGCTCCTGGTGTCGAGCCGGGCAACGGACCGCGAGATATCGACCATCGAGGAGGCGACCGGCCGCGAGGTGACGGAGCTTCCCGGCCGGATCAACGCCGCCGGCAACGTGATTCTCGCCAACGATTACGGGGCGTACGTCCACCCGGATCTGGACCGCGAGGCGATCCGGACGGTGGGTTCCGCGCTCGACGTTCCCGTCGAACGCGGCGGGCTCGCCGATGTCCACACCGTCGGCACCGCGGCCATCGCAACCAACGAGGGCGTTCTCTGTCACCCGAAGTCCCGCGAACCGGAACTGGAGGCCGTCGAGGAAACCTTGGGCGTGCGGGCCGATATCGGCACGATCAACTACGGCGCGCCGCTGGTCGGCTCCGGTCTCATCGCCAACGCCGCCGGCTACGTCGTCGGCCCCGACACCACGGGACCGGAACTCGGCCGCGTCGAGGAGACGCTCGGCTACATCGACCCGCAGTAGGAAGATACTTCCCGCTTCCTCACGTCTGTACTGTACATGAGTCAGTTCGTCGTCAGCGGACGCTTTCAGGACCGAATCGGCCACCGGGACTTCGAGAAGACGATCGATGCCCCCAACGAGAACGTCGCGCGAGAGCACGTGCTCTCCCAGCTCGGGAGCGAGCACGGCCTCAAGCGCACCCAGGTCGAAATCGAGGGGGTGACCGCGGCATGATGGGTGGTGGTGGCGGTCAGCAGCAACTTCAACAGCTCTCCCAGGAGATCGAGGCCATCGACGAGGAGATCGAGGCGCTCGAAAACGAGATTCAGGATCTCCGCGACCAGCAAACCGAGATCGACGAGGCGATCGAGGCGGTCGAAACCCTCGACAGCGGGGCGACGGTGCAGGTGCCCCTCGGCGGCGGCGCGTACCTCCGGGCCGAAGTGCAGGATATCGACGAGGTGATCGTCGACTTGGGCGGCGGCTACGCGGCCGAACAGGACCAGGACGACGCGGTCGAGGCCCTCGACCGCAAGCGCGACATCCTCGATGACCGGATCGACGAGACCCAGGCGGAGATCGACGAACTCGAGTCCGAGAGCGACGAACTCGAGGAGCAGGCCCAGCAGATGCAACAACAGATGCAACAACAACAGATGCAGCAACTCCAGCAACAACAGGGCGACGACGAGTAGCCGGCGATGTTCGACGGACTGAAAGACAAGCTGGACAGCTTCCGGAGCGACGTCGAGGAGGAGGCCGCGGAGGCCGAGACCGAGACCGAGACCGAGGCTGAGGTCGGAGCCGACCCCGACGCCGATACGGACCCCGACGCGGAGCCCCCTGCCGAACGCGGCTCCGACGAACCGCCGGTTGCCACCGACCCGGATGCGGACCCGGACCCGGGGGCAGACAACGCCGACGGTCCCGGCCGACTCCGGCGGGCCAAGGCCTTCGCCACCGGCAAGGTCGTCCTCGAAGCCGAGGATCTAGAGGACCCCCTTTGGAACCTCGAAATGGCACTGCTCGAAAGCGACGTCGAGATGGGCGTCGCGGAGGCCATTCTCGATGACCTCCGCTCGAACCTGATCGGCGAGACAAAATCCCAGATGGCGAGTACGGGTGACCTCGTTGAGGACGCCCTCGCCGACGCCCTCCTGTCGGTCATCAGTGTCGGGCAGTTCGACTTCGAAGAACGCATCGCCGACGCCGAGAAGCCGGTCACCATCGTCTTCACCGGTGTCAACGGCGTCGGCAAGACGACGACCATCGCCAAGATGGCGCGGTACTTCGACGAGCGAGGGTACTCCTCCGTTCTCGCAAACGGCGATACATACCGCGCGGGCGCGAACGAACAGATCCGCGAACACGCCGAGGCGCTGGACAAACGCCTGATCGCCCACGAACAGGGCGGCGACCCCGCCGCGGTCGTCTACGACGGCGTCGAGTACGCCGAGGCCAACGGCGTCGACGTGGTGCTCGGTGATACCGCCGGTCGGCTCCACACCTCGAGCGATCTGATGGCCCAACTCGAAAAGATCGACCGCGTGGTCGACCCCGATCTGACGCTGTTTGTCGACGAGGCGGTGGCCGGGCAAGACGCCGTCGAACGCGCCCAGCAGTTCGACGACGCCGCCGAAATCGACGGTGCGGTACTGACCAAGGCCGACGCCGACTCACAGGGTGGCGCGGCCATTTCGGTGGCCTACGTCACCGGCAAGCCCGTTCTCTTTCTCGGCACCGGGCAAGGGTACGACGACCTCGCCCCGTTCGACCCCGAGGAACTGGTCGACGACCTGCTCGGGTCGTAGGCGACGCCCACGGTGTGACGACACCGCACCGCCGTGTTCCGAAATCCTTTTGCCCGCTTTCCTCCTCGTCGAAACTGCGCCGCCTTAGCTCAGACTGGGAGAGCACTCGACTGAAGATCGAGCTGTCCCCCGTTCAAATCGGGGAGGCGGCATCCGGCTTCTACGCGGTTTTCATTCGAAAAACGTTCGTACTCGACTGAAGATCGAGCTGTCCCCCTTCCCGCGAACGGAGTGAGCGGGAAGTCGAAAGACGAGCGCCAGCGAGTCTTTCGGCGAGTTCAAATCGGGGAGGCGGCATCATACTCACGGTTCAAATGCCCACGGAGCGGTGCGTGGGCGACCCCCTCGGATTTCCTCACGACCAATTCGATAAACTCGACTCGGTACTCTTCGCGTCCCGCGCGGATTCTCGTCTGTGTTCCAACTGAGAAGAGGCTGGAAGTCACAATCCTTCACCCGGGGGGATTCCGACGGTATAGAGGCTGGTTGTAAACTAAAATGCGGAAACTCTTTTAACTGTTAAGACAATATAGTTTACAAGGATGCTTACGAAGGCCGGGCTCGCTATTCTAGACGTGCTGAGTTCCGGGGCGGACGCAACCGCACAAGAGCTGGCCGCAGAAACCGGGTATAGTCGCAAGCAGGTCTACCGCGTCGTTGACGACTTACTCGACAAAGGGGTACTGGACGAGTCCCGAGCGCAGCACAACCAGCGTGTCCTGCGCGCCTCTGACGACCCGATTGTCGAAGCGTACCGGGACCTGACATCGAACCTCGGGCACGTGGACTGGGCGGACCTCCTCTCACCGGCCACGATACAGGTCTGCTGGTACCTTGATGAACCACGCCGCATCACCACAATCGCTGACCGATTAGGAATTACGCGACAGGCTGTCCACAAGGCGTTATCCCCGTTGAAGAACCGAGCGATGCTCGCTCCCGCCGGCCCAGAGTACGCACTCGCCGACGACCTTCACCCCTTACTCGAATTCGCCAACACCGTCGTCAGGCATGGCCATCGCAACCGTGTTCGGCGACTCGCGCCCAGTGCCACAATTGCGTGGTATGACCCGAAACGCGCGCTCGTCCAAGTACAAACCTCCGAAGACACGGAGAAACTCCAGAACGCCGACGACTGGGACGTGACTGGATTAGCGGAATTCCAAGCGTACGGCCTGCAGTTCTTCCTTGCAGGAGAACCCGCCTTCTGGTACGCGCCAGACGACGATCTCACCCTTGCAGACATCGTTTGCCATACACTCGTCCTCAACACTGACTCCCGACGCGTGAGCTACGCGATGCTGCTCATCGAACAGGAACGAATCGAACAGGAAACACTCACCGAGACTGCGACTTGGTACGGTCTGGACTCAATGATACCCCGGATGTATCGTCTTATAGACGAAGGCACTGACGCCGCCGATGAGATGGAGGCGGGAAGTCCCTTGCCGAGTGCTCAAGAATACGCGGCGCTGAAAGATCAGTATGGAGTCGTATAAATGACCGTCTTCAGCGGCGAGGAGGCCATCAAGACGTTTCTTGCCGAGTTTGACGAGTGGATCTCAGAATCGGTGGACGTGTACCTCCTTGGCGGGTCTGCAATGACAGTTCGCGGGCTGAAAGACCAAACCGAAGATATCGACTTGGCCCTCGGCGTGCCAACCGAATTCGAACACGTCTATCACGCCCTTCGAGAACAAGGGTTTCAGGTGACGGGTGAGCCGACCGCGTCATTCGACGGGGTTGGGAAAACGGTTGAGCTCTACCATCCTGGCCGCGGGTTTCGGGTTGACTTGTTTGAGCAACAGGTTGTCGGGAAAGTCTGGATCACAGAGAGCATGCACGACCGGGCGGACGAGTTCTGGACAGGGGAGTATGCAACGGCGTACGTGCTCGCTGACGAGGATTTGTTCTTGTTGAAGGCAGTGTCCGGCGGCGACTTAGGGGCTGGCAGACGACGCGACATTGAAGATATGCGGACGTACGCGCAGCGTGGACTCGCCTACGAAGTGATTCTCAACGAGATTGAGGAACAGCGCCCGTTCAATACGGGGTCAATTGAAGCGACGCATATCCGTAATCAATCTCACCCGTTGTTTACTATCGAGGTGGCTGTACAGTCGCTTTCCGGGCTGCCATCCTCGTTTACGGATCGCGTGTCGGAGTTCGCAACCGAATTCGAAGTTGAGTACGGTATCTTGGAAGCGGTCGATGAGGGCCTTCGGAGTCCACGCGCGATCAGCGAACGTGTTCTTTCGAACGTCCGAGAGCTCTCCGTTGGCGACGAGGAGGCGGTGTCTGCTGGGATCGATCGTCTCGTCGAAAAACAAATCCTTGACCGAAATGGGGATGGTTCACCCCTCGTCCAACTAGCTCGGCGCGTTCGGATCGTCTCAATGGCGGCACAGGGAGGGGACGGCAAGCGTTTGGCAGTACGTCTCTGGGTACGTACTCGTGTACATCCATGAGTACGTCCAGAAGTACGTGTGTACGTACATTCTGCCGAACGTTAGTACTCCCAGCGGAGATCCGATATCGAGGTACTGATAGCGATCATGGACGGAACGCGACCAGAACCAACCTACGTATTAACAATCCAATCCAGCGGTGTAGTGCCGTGGGATTTCCTCGTCTCCGGACGGGGGAATATGTCCGTCTCGTTCATCGCTGTCGAAGTGTCACCAAGTGTCGGCTACGTATATTCTACTACCGCCCTGCGGCACGGTTTTATTCGTTTCAGACTGCTGCCGTGTGTATGGACGAACTGACAGCGAATATCTCGTTCGACCGATTCGCAGATATGCCGGAATTCTACGGCTCGGGTGCTGCGGAATACCGACTGGCGATGGTGAAAGAGCGCGCTGACTTTCTTGATCTGTTCGCAGGCGCTCGTCACGTGGATGCCGTGACGTACGCGGAAACGCCCGATCTGATGGTGAAGATGCTGACCGAGTACGACATTGGTTCACTGGACGTACTCATCGGGAACGCCGAAGACTACGCTGACCAGGTGAGCGAAGTATCGACAGCGAGGTCGCTCGTGCGACTGCGACAGGACGACCGACTCACGATTCGATTGAAGAACCGGAAGACAGTCCACTCGAAGATTTACCGAATCGTGATGCCGGACGACACGGTGAAGCTCGTCCAAGGGTCAGCGAACCTCTCACGGAACTCTTGGGAGTACCACACGAACCAGATCTCCGTCATTACGACCGATGTCGGGACCGAACTGGACGAGGAGTTCGAGCGGTTCATCGACGAGTACCGTGACGGGTACAGCGACCAGACGCTCCTTGAAGGGCTTGTCGAAGCGCTGGAGGAGGCTGATTCACCAGAAGAGCGAGAGAACCGCATCGAGTACTGGGTTGGTGCCGGTGATCTTGATGTGAGCGACACTGCTGCCCTGAATCAGGACGCTGTTGAGGACCTGAAAGACGTCGCCGACCAAGTCACCGCCGTTGTTGACGACCCTGAGGAGGCCGAGGAGACAGTCGCGTTTGTCGAAGACCCCGAGAACGCCGACCGAAACGTCATCGAATCAGAGGACTCTTCGGACGAGGACGACTCACCTAATGCTCCGGACGAGGACGATTCTCCGGATGTTGGACTCGTTGAGTCAGATCACGAGACGGGGTTGACGGATGGACTCGACCGGCCGCGGGTTCGTGCGCCCGACGAGAAGATACGGATGGGAACCAGCAAGGTGGACAAAGACACTGCCGACGAGTTCGGGGCCGGGCTCCGCGACCGTGGTGCGACCGTTGAGGACCACAGTATCACCGCGCCGCTGAGCGCGTACAACAACCAGGTCAAGGAATCGACGTCCATCCCGACGATGTCTGTCCTCCCAGAGGCAGAGCAAGTCGTGATCGGTGAGGACGACGAGATGATTCTCGTCGCCACCGACGAGCCGACCCCCGAAGTCCTGGATCATTGCCTCGAAACCATCGAAGACTACATCGAGACCGTCCAGAACCACGGCCACACGCAATCCGAGACCGCAGTGATGGCGCAGATGTACGAGGCGTTCCTCTACGGGTTCTGGGCCCCGTTCGCCAACCAGTACGCCAAGGCATTGTCATCACCATCACGGACGCTTGACAACGTCCTGCAGCACCTCT
>NZ_JAQCNJ010000087.1 GCF_028275055.1 Haloplanus sp. | reverse complement strand
TGTGGCTGAGCACCGCGGCGTGGAGTACCCACGCCTCCTCGCGGGAGGGGTCGACCCCGTCGGAGCCGTGGCAGGTGGGCCGGGACATCTCGTTTCCCTCGCTGCGGGGTACACCCACGAGTCGCGTATGACTGTGTGGACTGTGTACGCGGCACGCACGACACCGACACGCTCCATTCGCCCGCCGACATCCGGTCGGATCCCCGTCGAGGGTCCGGGGTTCGGGGTTCGGCGCCGTCGAACACCACCTGTCGGTCACACGAACGCGCCGGCGCTTGTCAGAGGAACTCCCGCACCTCGGAGTACCACATGTCGTGGTGGTCGACCGCGCCGACGCGTTCGGCCACCTCGACCGCGAGGGCGTGCCAACACCGTTGTGTCGGATCCGTCGTATCGAGGTTGTACTCCGCGTCCTTGCAGGTACAGCCGCCGTTCTCGACGATATACTCGTCGTCGTGGCCGACGACGACCGTGAAATCGCGGTACTGCTTGATCCGCTCCTCGGAAACGGCTTCGATCGCTCGTTGGCCCCGGTCGCCGTGGACCGAGAGGATGGCGTCGACTATCGGTCCGGAGAGTGTCCCGGCCGCCGAGAGCGCCGCTCGCCACCCCTCGTCCTCGTTCACGACCCGAAACGTCGGGCCTCGCCGTCTAAAGGGGTTCGGTCGGTCCGACGACCGCACGCCGGGCGTCCGACGTGCCGGCTCCGAACCGCGCCGCTTTTTGACATCCCCCGCCCACGGGCACCATGCGCGTCACCGAGGGGCGAGTCGAGTTCGACGCGCCCGACGCCCGCGACGGCGCGAGCGAGGGCCGCGGCGATGGTGTCTTCTACAATCCGACACAAGAACTGAACCGCGACGTGACCGTCGCCGTCCTCCGGGCGTACGCCGACCGCGAACCCCGCGCCGAGACGTATCTGGACGCGATGACGGCGACCGGGGTGCGGGCGCTCCGGGCGGCCGCCGGGGGTTGGGACGCCACCGCCGCCGACACCGACGCCGACGCCGTCTCCCTCGCCCGCGAGAACGCCGCCCACAACGATATGGACGTCACCGTCGTCGACCGCGACGCGAACGCACTCATGCACGAGTCGACGACCGTGTTCGACGTGGTCGACATCGATCCCTTCGGCACGCCGGTCCCCTTCGCCGACGCCGCCTTCGCCAACGCCCGTGATCTGGTCTGTGTCACCGCCACCGACACCGCGCCCCTTTGTGGCGCACATTTCGAGAGCGGCGTCCGCTCGTACGCCGCGGTCCCCCGCAACACCGACTACCACCCCGAAATGGGGCTGCGAATCCTGCTCTCGGCGATGGTGCGGACCGCCGCCCGTTACGACACCGCCGCCCGCCCGATCTGTTCGCACGTCTCCCGTCACTACGCCCGAACATATCTCGAACTCGACGGCCGGGCGACCCGTGCCGACGACTGCATCGACGAACTCGGCTACGTCCACCACTGCGAGGACTGTCTCGCCCGCGAAAGCGGGGTCGGTCTGATCGCGGACCCGCCCGCGGACTGCCCGGCCTGCGGGAGCGACCGCCTCGTCACCGCCGGCCCCCTGTGGCTCGGTTCGATCCGCGACCGCGAGTTCGTCGCCGCCGTTCGCCGGGAACTGACCGGCGATATGGGCGAAGCGACCCGCGCCGACCGTATGCTACGGACGCTCGAGGCCGAACTCGACGAACCGACCCACTACGACCAACACCGCCTGTGTAAGGAGTGGACCCGCTCTGCACCCGCGATGGACGACTTTCTCGACGACCTCCGGGCGGCCGGCTTCGAGGCCTCCCGCGCCCACTACGGGGGGACGACGTTCAAGACCGACGCCGGCGTCACGGAGATCCGGGACGCGACGGCCGACTGAGGCGGCCGATCGGCTGTTCGACGCTGCGTACGGCCCAAACCCACAAATACACCGGGTGCCATCCTGTAGGTATGAATAGGGCGATCGGACGCATCGCTGTCGCGTTCCTCGTCACGCTCTCGATGGTCGCCATGTCGAGTCCCGTCGCCGCACAGTCCTCGGACCAGCCGGACTGGGCCGACGATCTCTTTGCCGACTTCGAGGAGATGCAGCCCCGGTACAACGAGAACATCGGTGACGCCGATATGAACTTCGCACAGCGACAGATCTACAACCAGATCACGGGTAACATCGTCAACGTGTATCTCGTCGGGACCGACGTTACCTACTCGTTCCGGATGCGCTCCGACGGACGGATCACCGACCTCCAGCAGTCACGCCGCGACGACGCGGATCTGCGGATGCAGATGACCCGTGACACCGCGGAGGATCTCGCCGCGGCCGATAACCCCGTGCCGTTGTTTGTCACCGCCGCGCAAAACGGCGCGGTCGTCCGTCGGAACGGCGAACGGACCGTCCGTGGCATCGTGATCAACGGCGCGGACGGCAAACCGATCAAGCAGGCGACGTGGACGGTCGTTAACACGGTCAAGGGCCTGTTGTGAGACGGCACGGCCGGAACGGCGCACCCTGCGCTCCGATCAGCAACGGTTTGTGTCCGCCCGCCATCAGACGTACCCGATGAGCGTCCAGACGGAGTTCGACGCGTGGGCCGCCCAAGGCAAAGACAAGGGGATGGAACAGCGCCACTGGCACACGGCGAAACACGCCCTCGGCCGGATGCCCGTCGAAGCCGGCGATCGGATCCTCGACCTCGGCACCGGGTCGGGCTACGCGCTGCGGGCGCTCCGGGAGACGCGTGATGCGGGTCAGGGCGTCGGTATCGACGCCTCACGACGGATGGTCCGGAACGCCCGCGGATACACAGACGACGACGCCGTGACGTTTCTGACCGGCGATTTCCAGTCCCTTCCCTTCGCCGACGGGGACTTCGACCACGTCTGGTCGATGGAAGCGTTCTACTACGCCACCGAACCGGAGACCGTTCTCCGGGAGATCCGACGGATCCTCCGTCCCGGCGGCACGTTCTTTTGTGCGGTCAACTTCTTCGAGGAGAGTGTCCACACCCACAGGTGGCAGGAACAGGTGGGCATCGAAATGCAGTTGTGGGACCGTGACAGGTATCGCGAGGCGTTCCGTGAGGCGGGGTTCCACGTCGCCGAACAGGACACCATCCCGGACAGAGAGATCGAGATTCCGCCGGCCGAGGCGTTTCCGACGGAGGACTGGGACTCCCGCGAGGCGATGGTCGACCGCTACCGGACGTGGGGGACGCTCCTCACCGTCGGCGTCGCACCCTGATCCCGGTCCCGCGGTTTCGACCGTCCCGTTGTTCGGCGGCCACAGGGCCGAGACGGTCATCGTAACGTGAGGCTGTGTCGTCGGCCTCGTGCTCTGCCCGGTCGCGACGACCGACACCGTTCTCCCTGTCGGATCGGCGGCTCGGACCGGCAGGTACAACACCCGCCGGCCCGAGTCACCGGAACGACGGCAATGACCGGAGACGACACGCGAGACGCGGAGACGGATCCGTCGCCCGCACCGGATATCGACGACCTCGCCGACCGGGTCGACGAGGTGCGCGCCGACCTCGACGCCTTCGAGTCCGATGTGGAAGAACGCACCGTCGACCGGCCGGAACTGGAAGCGGAACTGAAACGGTACGTTCGCCGCCGGATGCGCCGCGGTCACGCCCGTGGCTGGGGGCCGTATCTCGTTTTGCTCTACGGCACCGCCATGACCCTCGGTGCGTTCTACCTTCTGAGCGACCTCCTCGCGGTCGTTGCCATGATTATCATCTTTCTCTCGACGCTCGGCCTCTATGTCCTGTTCGTCCTCTTCGGGGTCGGACTCTCGCTGCTCGGCAAACCGGCCCAGGCCGCCGAGGCCGTTCGACGGTTCCGCCGCTGATCGCGGACGAACGAGTATATAATCCCTGCCGACGAAACCGACGGTATGCGTGTCGGCTCCACACCCGCGGACCGCGGTGTCGGCGAGATCCCGATCGTCGAGACGCTTCCCGAGTCGGTCGTCGACCTGTTCGGCCTTCTCACGCGCTTGGGCGACCCCGTGACGCTCCTACTCGTCGTCGCCGCCGGCTATCTGCTTGCCGACCATCTCGGTGTCTCCTCGGCCCGAATGGCGACGGCGCTCGCCCTCGCCCTCGGTGGTCTCACGGCGACGCTCGCGCTCAAACACGCTTTCGCGCTCCCGCGTCCCCCGGGTGCGGGAACGGACGGATACGGCTTCCCCAGCGGCCACGCCATGGGCGCGACGGTCGTCTACGGGGGCATCGCCGCCCTTTTCGACGACGACCGCCTCTCGGCGGCCGCCGCCGTTCTGATCGTTATCGTCGCCGCCTCGCGGGTGGTCATCGGCGTCCACTACCTCGTCGACGTGGCCGTCGGCGTCGCCGTCGGCGCCGGCTACGTCGCCGCCGGACTCCGCGTCGGCCCCGGCCGCTCGCCCGAGCGTGTGACCGCCGCCGAAACCGGTCGTACCTTCGCTCTCGCCGTCGCCGTTGGTCTCGCGGGGCTGGCCACCGCGGTGGTCACCGACACCGTCGTCGCCGCGGCCGCCGCCGCCGGTGGCTGGATCGGGTGGCGGACCGGCGCCGACCGCGTCACCGATGCCACCCCGTCGACGCGCCGCCTCGCCGCCTCGCTCGCGCTCATCCCGGGTGTCGTCGTCGCCGTTCTCGTTCTCGATGGCGGGGTGACACTGCCCGTCGCGGGCGGTCTGGCCGGGGGGACCGTCGCGCTGATCCTCGTGATACCCGGGTTGGCGGACTAGCGTCACGACCCACCGGACCGCCACGACCACCCGTGGGCTGACCCTGATAGGATACCACCAACCGGATTCCGGTCGGACGATCACGAGTTCACCGACTCCGGCCGACCCGGCGTCCGAGCGCGCGCTGCCTGTGGAACGTCCATCCGGAAGCGGACACGGCGGCGAACACACCTCGACGCTGCCGGTCCGTTCCCCCTCATCGGACTCAACAAAAAAACACCAACGCCACAGCCGGCCGGTCGCCGTTAGTACTTCTCGAGGTAGCGGTCGATCTCCCAGTCGGACACCTCGACGATGTACTCGCCGAACTCCTGGGACTTGGCCTCGATGAACTTCTCGGCGACGTGCTCGCCGAGGGCGCTCCGGATAACCTCGTTCTCCTCGAGGGCGTCGATAGCCTCGCCGAGGTTCGACGGCAGGGTGGTGATGCCGTACTCCTCGCGTTTCTCCTCGTCGAACTCGTAGATGTTCTCCCGAACGGGATCGGCACAGTCGAGGCCGCGTTCGACGCCGTCGAGGCCGGCGTGGATCATGGCCGCGAAGGCGAGGTAGGGGTTACACGACGGGTCGGGCGACCGGAGTTCGATCCGCGAGGCCGCGGGCACTCGCGCGGCCGGCTTGCGGATGAGCGCCGACCGGTTGCGGTCGGACCACGCGACGTAAACGGGGGCCTCGTACCCCGGGACCAGCCGCTTGTAGGAGTTGACGGTCGGGTCGGCGATCGCCGTGATCGCCGGCGCGTGGTCGAGGATGCCCGCGATGTAACTTTTGGCCGTGTCGCTCAGGTTGAACTGGCCGTCGTCGTCGTGGAAGGCGTTCTCGCCATCCTTGAACAGCGACATGTGGGTGTGCATGCCCGAGCCGTTGATCCGCGCGATGGGCTTGGGCATGAACGTCGCGTGCAGGTCGTGTTCGGCCGCGATGGCGCGGACGACCGCACGGAAGGTGGCGACGTTGTCGGCCGTCGACAACGCGTCGTCGTAGGTGAAGTTGATCTCGTGTTGTCCCTGAGCGACCTCGTGATGCGAGGCCTCGGTGTTGAAGCCCATGCTCTCCAATCCGTCGATAATGTCGCCACGGACATCGGAGGCGAGATCCTTCGGTGCGAGGTCGAAGTAGCCGCCGGCGTCGTTGGTCTTTGTCGTCGCGCGGCCGTCCTCGTCCTCCTCGAACAGGAAGAACTCGGGTTCGGGAGCCATATTCACCTCGTAGCCCATCTCGCTGGCGCGGTCGACGGCGTTTTTCAGCACACGACGCGGGTCCCCCTCGAAGGGCTCGCCGGTCGAGGTGTTGATCACATCACAGATAAGCCGCGCCGCGGAGCCGTCTCGCCACGGCAGAATGGCGAACGTCGACGGATCGGGGTCGAGTCGCATGTCGGACTCTTGGATCCGAACGAACCCGTTGATCGAGGAGCCATCGAAGTAGATACCCTCGGCGAACGCTTTCTCGGCCTGACTCGCCGGGACCGAGACGTTCTTTACCGTGCCCAAGATATCGGTGAACTGAAGCCGGAGGAAATCGACGTTTTTTTCGTCGATTTCATCGATTACATCCTGTTCTTCGGCCGTCAAACCGCCGTCAGCCGTCGTGGTTTCGTCCGTCATGTTATGGACAGAGTCAATCTATACTCCTAGTATTAAGCCCTTTTTGTTGTCTGCAATTTCCCCCTGCCCGCATGCGAATTGGATATTCGTAAACTTCTATACCCCCCGGAACGTTCGTAACTGCCATGACGTACGAAAATCTCGACGCCAAGCTGATCAACGCACTCTTCGGTGACGGCCGTGCCAGTCTGCGGAGCCTCGCAGAAGAACTCGATGTCTCGGTCACGACCGTCTCGAATCACCTGCGTGACCTGGAGGATGAAGGCGTTATACAGGGGTACACCCCACGCGTGAACTACGACGCACTCGGCTACGACGTGACGGCCATCCTTCAGTTGAAAGTCGAAGGGAGCGCGCTCCCGCACATCACCGACGACCTACAGGAGCACAAACAGATGGTCAGCGTCTACGAGGTAACGGGCGACTACGACGTCATCGCCGTCGCGAAGTTTATCGACACCGACGGCATGGACGACCAGATCAAGGCCCTGTTGACCGACGCCGACATCCGCGAGTCGAACACGAGCGTCATTCTCAACACGGTGGCCGAGGGCCGGCAGTTCGACCTCGACGTCGAGGCGGACGAGGCGTAGCCACGACCGGACCGGCGGCCCCCACCGCGAGCGTCCGATCCCACCGTTTCCGTCGCCCACGACGTCGTTCGAAACCACCCCGAAAAGCCCGGCTCCCCGGTTCTCCGGCTACTCGAAACCGTCCTCGAAAACGAAGGTTCCGTTTCGCTGGACCACCTCGCCGTCGACCTCGATGGTCGACTCCTCGCTCATATCGACGATCATGTCGACGTGTTCCGCGCTCTCGTTGCGCTCGTTCCCCTCGCCGACCGTGTCCGCGTAGGCGTTGCCGACCGCCATGTGAACCGTATCGCCCATCTTCTCGTCGAACAGCATGTTGTAGGTGAACCGGTCGATGGAACGGTTCATTCCGATGCCGAGTTCGCCCAGATAGCGCGCCCCATCGTCGGTGTCGAGAATCCCCGTGAGTACGTCCTCGTTCTGTTCGGCGCTGTGGTCGACGACGTAGCCGTCCTCGAATCGGAGGCGTGCGTTCGTGATCTCTTTGCCCTTGCGGTACAACGGGAGGTCGAAGTGAACGCGGCCGTTGACCGACTCCCTGACCGGCGCGGTGAACACCTCACCGCCCGGCAAGTTGTGTTCGCCGTAGTCGTTGATCGTGGGGTTGCCGGCCACCGACATGGTGACGTCCGTCTCGTCGCCGCTCCGGATCCGAACCTCGTCGGCCCCGTCGAGAATCTCGACCATCCGGGCTTGGTGGTCGCGCTGAGCCTCCCAGTCGAGTGTCACCGCATCCCACACGAAGTTCTCGTATGCCTCGGTACTCATCCCCGCCAGTTGGGCGTGGCCCGAGGAAGGGTACTGGGTGAGACACCACCGCTTTTCGAGGCGCTCGTCGAGAACGGGCCGCACCGCTCGACGGTAGGCGGCGTTGGTTTCGGGGCTCACGTCGCCCTGCTCGGAGACGTTCGGACCGCCACGCGCGATAACGAAGGCGTCGGCTTCCTCGAACAGGGCGAGTCGGTGGGCCGGCGTCTCGAAGTCCTCGTCGTCGCTCGCACGCAGAAACGCCCGACTCGCCCGCTCGGAGTTGTTCAAATAGACCGGGTTCGCCCCTCGGTCGCCGAGCAGTTCGTGCAACGCGACCGCCAGGTCCTCCGCGACCGCCGGCATGCTGATGACGACGTTGTCGCCCGACTCGATTCGCGTCGAGTGGTCCACGATGACTTCCGCGTGGGTGCGGATGCGCGGGTCCATACCTCTCGTTCCGGCGCGGGCGGCAAAGCCTTTCCGCGTGTGCGCTTTTGATCCGTCCCGACGACCGCGCGACGGTCCGTGTGACCGTCCGGAGCTGTTTTTTTCCGGCGACACCGAATCGACGTATGATCGACCTCCGATCGGACACGGTCACCCGTCCCTCCGAAACGATGCGCGACGCCGCCCGCGACGCCCCCGTCGGCGACGACGTCTACCGCGACGACCCGACGGTGAACGACCTCGAACGCCGCGCCGCGGCCATCGTCGGCACCGAATCGGCCTTGTTCGTCCCCACGGGGACGATGGGGAATCAGATCGCCGCACGCGTTCACGCCGACCCCGGAAGCGAGGTCATCGTCGACAGCGAGGCCCACATGGTTCGCTGGGAGGTGGGTGGCCTCGCCCGTGGGGCCGGCCTCCAGACCCGAACCGTCGACGCCGGCAACCGGGCCGCGCTCACGCCCGACCAGATCCACAACCACTGCCACGAGGCGGATCTCCACCGGCCCGGCACCGGGTTGGTCGCGCTCGAAAACACGCACAACGCCCGCGGCGGCGTGGCGGTTCCCGTCGCGCGTGTCCGTGCCGCCGCCACCGCCGCCGCCGACCACGCTATTCCCGTCCACCTCGACGGCGCGCGCCTGTTCAACGCCTGCGTCGCCCTCGGTGTCGACCCGGCCGAGATGGTCGCCCCCGTCGACTCCGTCCTGTTCTGTCTCTCGAAGGGTCTGGGTGCGCCCGTCGGCTCCGTTCTCGCCGGCCCCGAGGCGTTCGTCGACGAGGCCCGGCGGGTCCGGAAACTCCTCGGCGGCGGGATGCGGCAAGCGGGGCTGCTCGCCGCCCCCGGACTGCTCGCACTGGAGAACCGCGACCGCCTCGTGACCGACCACGAGAACGCCGCCCGACTCGCCGACGGCCTCGACGCCGTCGACGGGGTATCCGTCCCGGACCCCGAGACGAACATCGTCGTTGCCGACGTTGCGGGAACGGGGCTCGATCCGGAGACGGTCGTCGACCGTCTGGCCGCCCACGACGTGGCCTGTGTCCCCTTCGGCGACCGCACCGTCCGGTTCTGTACACACCTCGGCGTCGACCGGTCGGACGTGGAGACAGCAATCGACCGCACCCGAACGGCGCTCACACACACATCGTCGGACTGACACGTCCCGTAGCCGTCCGGCGACCGCGTTCGGGGTCCGGTTCTCGTCGGCGTCTCCGGAGCGACCGACGCGTCGACGGGGCCGGTCGGCCGAGTCGGTTGTCAGCGCCTCCATCCACGCTCGCCCGACCGTCGGCCACCGTGTGTTGCTCGGTCACAACTCCGGTTCCACGTAGGTAAACCGGACCCGGTCGTCGCGCTCCCGGAGTTTCGCCTCGATCCGGCCGATGTCGTCGTCGACTCCCTCCGCCGTGAGGTCGTCGTCGAAGCTCACGTCGGCGGTGAGGAGGATGTCGGCCGGCCCGACGAACATCGTCCGGAAGCCGTCGACGTGGGCCACGCCCGGATGCTCGGTGATGATCGACCGAAACGCCAACTCCAGTTCGGACGGAACGCTCTCGCCGAGGAGGAGGCGTTTGTTCTCCCACGCGAGTGCGAGCGCGAACCCCATCAACAACAGGCCGATGATCACCGCCGAAACGGCGTCGTAGACCGGATTCCCGGTCACCCGCGACAACACGATACCGACGAGTGCGACGGCCGCGCCCACGAGGGCAATCGCGTCCTCGGTAAACGCGGTGAGTGTCGTCACGTCGCTCGTCGACCGGAACGCCTCGGCCAGTCCGGTCCAACCATACTCCGTCATCTGTCGGCGCAGTTCGGCGTATGCCTTCGTGAACGCGTACGCCTCGAACGCGATGGCTCCGAGGAGGACGACAACACTGATCCAGATGGTGTCGACCGACGTTCCTGCGAGCGTCACCGTCCCGGGCGCACCCCCGTGACCGTGACGGACGGCGTCGTAGCCGTGTTGAAGACTCTCCCAGCCTGCGATACCGAACAACAGGACCGAGACCAGAAAGCTGTAGAAAAACTGTGCCTTGCCGTAGCCGAAGGGGTGGTCACGGCTCGGGGCCTTTCTGCTGTTCCGGATGCCCAGAAGGAGAAACACCTGGTTGCCGGTGTCCGAAATCGAGTGGTACGTCTCGGAGAGCATCGACGGACTCCCGGTGAGCAGAAACGCCCCGAACTTCAGGACGGCGATGGCTCCGTTCGCGACGAGTGCGGCCAGAACGACCGACGTGCTACCAGCCATACCGACATGTCGTTCGGCCAACGGTTCACCCTTCCGACCGCAACCCAGTTGTCCACCCGCCCCGAGCGTTTCGTATGCTCGTCGTCTGCTCCGACACCCACGGCACCGACGACCACCGGTTGACCGGTCGGACCCGCGAGGCCCTGACCGCCGCCGACCTCGTGATCCACGCCGGCGACCTCACGACGCCGGCGGTACTCGATGGGTTTCGTCGCGCCGCCGACCGACTGGTCGCCGTCCACGGCAACGCCGACACCCCCGCCGTCCGTGACCGCCTTCCCTCCGCCGCCACCACGACATACGCGGGCGTTCAGATCGCGGTCACACACACCGAGCGTGGCGGCGGGACCGCCCTGTCGTTGTTCGGCCGCCACCGCGGCGCGTCCCTCGTCGTCAGCGGCCACACCCACCGCCCGTCGGTCGATACCCCCGAGACCGGCCCGACGCTTTTGAATCCGGGCAGCCACGCCGACCCGCGAGGGAACCGGCCGGGCCACGCCGAACTGTGGACGCCGAGAGGAGACGACCGACCCGCCGGGGTTGCCCCGTTCGACACCGGCGAGGCGGCACTCGTTGGTGTTCTCCGAACACCGGACGGTGACGTGTTCGACCGAGTTCGTGTGGACTGATCGCTCGTCCGTGTTCTCTCAGGGGAACGAGGTTGAGGGCCGAAGCGCGGTCCAAAGGGGCCACGCGATTCATCATGCGTCCGAGGGGATAATAGACACACCGTATGCTCAAACGGTCGTTGTAGCCTTCCGTTATCGGCCTACACCACCGACTGAGGGGCGTGGGCCCCCGCCGATATCGCGGCGATGCGCCGCCGCCGGTTCTCACCCCCCGTGCCACGTCTCGCCGTCCCGACCCGTCCACGGTTACAGTCCACGCCCCCCGCCGAAACCGGCCTGAACCGGCCCGTGGGACCGTCTGACACACGACTGACCTGAACACAAAGTATTTACCATACTCCGCGTTCGTTTCCAACACCCCTACCCGTGGATAGACCGACAACCGGTCAGACCACGAACCCGGCATGAAAGGATGACTCCGGATTGCCGATCCAACAACAAACGCAAAACATGACAGACTATAATAAGAAAGCTCGCGCAGTGATCCTCGCGACGCTCATGGTGCTCAGCGTCTTCGCTGGTACCGTGGCGTTCTCGGGGAGTGCTGCTGCGCAGACTCTTGAGGCAGGGAATTCGTCGGTAACGCCGAATTCCGGGCTCGTCAACGACACGCTCACACACGACGTAAATATTACAATCGACACCGCTACCGTGGATAGCGATCAAGAACTCC
>NZ_JAQCNJ010000086.1 GCF_028275055.1 Haloplanus sp. | reverse complement strand
AAACCCCCGAGGGGTCGTCCCACTCGTTCAACCCCGGGCAGTTGTGATTCTCCGGCAGCCGGTGTTCGCCGCAGAACGTGTCTCCGCACCGGCGGCACTGGTACGGGAGGTTCTCGTGCTCCCCGCACTCGTCGCAGGTAGCCATCACGCTGCGTAACGGCGGCGGGAGTAAAAGCGGTTCCCTTCGACACACTTCACGAGGGCCGAGTTACGCGAAGTTCTCCTCGTAGAGGTCCATCGCGTGTTCGACGGCGTCTTTCGCCGCATCGGCGTCAGCCCAGCCGAGCGTCTCGGTCTCTTTGCCCGCTTCGAGGTTCTTGTACGTCTCGAAGAACTCCGAGATCTCCGCTTTCTGCTGGTCGGTGAGGTCGTCGACGTCCGTGACGTGGTCGTAGCGGGGGTCCTCGGCGGGGACGGCGATCACCTTGTCGTCTTTCTCGCCGTCGTCGTCCATCTCCATCATCGCGACGGGGCGTGCCTCGATCACGCACCCGGGGAACGTCTGGTCTTCCACGAGCACGAGAACGTCGAACGGATCCCCGTCGTCGTAGTAGGTCTGCGGCAGGAAGCCGTAGTCGGAGGGGTAGTGAACGTTCGAGTGGAGCACGCGATCGAGTACGACGCCCGGCACGTCCTTGTCGTATTCGTATTTGTTCCGCTCACCCTTCAGACACTCCACGACGGCGTAGACGACGTCGGGCGCGTCCGGTCCGGTTTCGAGGTCCTCCCAGAGGTTCGTCATACCGAATGCGACTCCGAACGAACAAAAAGTCCTTTCGCATCTGCGCCGGGCGGCGCGGCGGTGTTACCCCCGAGCCGGGACGCGACTTCCTGCTAATGCTCTTGTGCGATGCTTGTGATATTCCCCGGATAGGATTCCCAGACACTGTGCGTTCGGCATACGTGTACCCGTTCAGCCGGTCGATACCGGGGATGCTGGCTTCCCGCCGTGATCGTTGTACGGTCGTTTGACGCCCAACGCGGGCCGATACCGGGGGATAGTTACAAAGTATTAAACCCACCGGCACCTTTATCATTAGTATGGCAGAAGGTCAAACCGTAGCCGAGGCCGACAACGTCGTCCGTGGTCTCACTGCGTTCCAGCAGAATATCCTGGTCATCCTGGCGGAGGAACCGATGTACGGCCTCGCGATCAAGTCGCACCTCGAGACGTATTACGGCACCGAGGTGAACCACGGCCGGCTCTATCCCAACCTCGACGACCTCGTGGAGATGGGACTCGTCGAGAAGAGCGAACTCGACAAACGCACCAACCAGTACGAGCTCACCGACGACGGCCACGCCGCCCTTCTGGATCAGTTCGACTGGATGTTCTCGAAGTTCGTCACCGACGACGAGCGCGCCGGCGAACTCGGGGACCTGATCGACGCCAACCGGTAGCTGTCACAGCCGCCCCGTTAGTCGTCGTCAGAGATCTCCGTCGCCAGCGCGAGACTCTCCTCGACAACTGCGGCCTGTTCGGCCGACGGCCACGCGTTCCGCGGATAATACTCCGTCAGGAACTCCGCCGTTTCATCCGTGGTCGCGTCGTCGACGCGTTTCAGGTAGTGATTCCCCATGAAGTCCGCGAACGCGCGGACGTTTGCGGCGTGGGTTTCGCCGTGGGCCTCGGCCACCGCCGCCACGATCGCCTCGTTGGCGGCCTCGACGTCCGCCCACTCGGCGCCGTGGTCGGGGCCCGACAGCGACACCTCCACCGCGCGGTCGGTATCCTCGATCCGGTCGACCTGGATAACCCCGTCTTCGACCCACTCTTCGGGGTAGAGTACGAGCGTGTCGTCCTCGTCGCGGACGCGCGCGGTGACGTCATGATCGTCGGCGATCGCCGCCCGGCGCTCGCGATACACCTCGGCTTCGGCCTCGACGGCGGCGTCGGCGGCGAGCCGGGTCAGTCGCTCGGCCTCGGAGACGACCGCCTCGGGAACCTCGGGGTCGTCGGCTACGTCCTCGGAACGGTC
>NZ_JAQCNJ010000085.1 GCF_028275055.1 Haloplanus sp. | reverse complement strand
GATCTTCTCGGCCATCACCTCGCCGAGCGAGCCGCCGAAGACGGTGAAGTCGTGGGCGAAGACGAACGTCTTGCGGCCATTCACCTGTCCGTACCCCGTGACGACGCCATCGCCCGGGAGTCGCTTCTCCTCCATTCCGAACTTGTGGGTCCGGTGGGTCCGGAACCGATCGAACTCGGTGAACGTGCCGTCGTCGAGAAAGTAGTCGACCCGTTCGCGGGCGGTCATCTTCCCTTTCTCGTGTTGGGCCTCGATGCGATCCTCGCCGCCCCCGAGGAGCGCCCGCGCCCGCTTCTCGCGGAGTTCCTCGATGCGGTCCTCCATCGTCATGGCCGACCACCTATCATCGTACGATAGAGGTTCGACCGGCGGCAAAAGGATTCCGACGCACACACGGCGCCAGAGTGCCCCGCGGTGTCGGCACGGACCGAGAACTGTGTCCACCCCGCCGTCTGGCCCGGGAACTGTCGGACGGTACGTGGCCCTGTGACACCACCGACCGCCACGAGGCTGCGCCCGAGCCGCGCCGCCTCCGTCTCCGGTCGTGTCATCCCCCGGCCGTATTCCGGGTGGCCGAACAAGCCACCGTCCGGGTGAGCCGACTCAGGACTCGCCGTACACCGGCACCGCCGCGCCGCTTGTGACCGGCGTCGCGTCGGAACAGAGCGCCATGACCGTCCGCGCGATGTCTGCGGGATCGACCCACGCGTCGTGGTCGGCACCGGACATCATATCTCGGTTCATCGGTGTGTCGATAACACTCGGCATGACCGCGTTCGCCCGGACGACGCCCTCGTTTTCGGCGGCGACCGTCTCGGTCAACAGCCGCACCGCGGCCTTCGACGCCCGATACGGTCCGTCGCCCGCACCGCCCGAGAGCGACGACCGCGAGGCGACGCTCACGACGCTCCCCTCCCGCGCTTGGAGATGCGGGAGAGCGTGTTTCGCCGCCAAAAACATCGTCTTGCAGTTCACGTCGAACAGAAAATCGAACGTCTCGGTGTCGGTCTCGTGGATCGGATCGCCGCCCCGCCAGGTCCCGGCGACGGCACAGAGGTGATCGATGCCGCCGTGGGTGTCGACGACCGACTCGACGACGCCCGCGACGTCGTCTTCGTCGGTGAAGTCGCCCCGGTAGTAGTCCACCACGTCCGGATCGACGAGCGACTCCTCGTCCTCCGGCGCGACGATGTCCGCGCCACAAACGGTCGCACCGGCGTCGTCGAACGCCGCTGCGATCGCGCTTCCGAGCGCACCGCTTGCGCCCGTTACCAGTACGACCCGACCCTGAAAGTCAAAGGACGTCGACATATCGAGCCGTTCGGCACCGCGACACAAAAGCCCGGGGGGGACCGTCACCACAGGCCACGTGTCGGCGGTGACGTCCGTCGACACGGCCCCCGGGCCGTTTTTCGGCGTCACACGGAGGACAGAGGCTGTCGACGGCTCGACGGCGAGTTCCCGTGGGCAACCCGGGGCAGGCCGCAGCGACCGGGCCCGTACCGTCGCCGGCGAATGGGCGACGCCGAGGGAGTCCACGGGGTACCTTCGGCGGTCGGCATCGACGTCGGTGACCCGGACCCCGCCTTGGCCACCGGTCCGTCTGGTGGACGGATCGACCCTCTCAGACGCCGACAGGGTGGTCGGTGTGTCGGTGTCGACGGCCGATCACGACAACGGTCAGGGCGTCACGACCAGTTTTCCGAGAAAGCTATCCGCAAGCACGTCACGGTGGGCCTCGGCCACACCGTCGAGGCCGTACGTCCGCGCAACGTCGACGGCGAGGTCGCCCCCGCCGAGAAGGTGCGCGACCCGTTGGAGCGGTGGGGCGAGGATCGGCGTGTTGAACATGCTCATGAACTGGTATGTGAGTTCCTTTCCTCGCGCGACGCCGTCGTTCGAAAACGCGATAGCGGGGTCGTTCTCGCCGATGCCGACGACCCGGGCGTTCTGGGCGGCGACGTCGGCGTCGAACTGGAGGTAGTCGTCGAGGCGGTGATCGAGAATCACGTCCGGACCGCCGGCGCTCGCCTCGACGACGGCGTTCCGGAGGTCGTCGTGGGCGTAATCGAGAACCGTGTCGGCCCCGAGCGATTCGAGGCGGTCGTGGTACTCCGGAGCGGCGGTGGTCACGACCCGCGCCCCGGTCGCGGCGGCTATCTGGACGGCGGCGTGACCGACCCCTCCGCTTCCACCGTGGATCAGCGCCGTCTGTGCGGGTTCGAGGTCACCATGGTCGATCAGCGCGCGCCACGCCGTCACGGCCGCGACCCCCGCACCGCCGGCCGCGACGGGGTCGACACCCTCGGGCAGAACGGCGAGTCGGTCGGTCGGCACGGCGGCGTACTCCGCACAGGCGCCTTGGTGATCCTTGCTCAGGCCGGTTGCGATGACGGTATCGCCGACTTCCGGCCGGCCTTCCGAGGAGTGTAGCCCCCCGCTGTCGTCTGCGTCGTCTTTTTGACCGCCGACGGCGACGACGTCACCCGCGGCGTCGACGCCCGTGACCATCGGGAGCGTGTACGGCTCGTACGATCCCTCGCGAAAGTATGTGTCGACGGGGTTGACACCGGCGGCCGCCACCTCGATCACCACCTCGCTGTCGGCCGGGTCGGGGCGGTCGATGTCGTCGACTCGCAGTACGTCGGCTCCACCGTAATCGTGGTATCGGACGGCGCGCATGCGGCGTTGGCTACGTGGGGCGGGTGAATAAACCCCACCGGGTGTGGACACGGGACATCATCGGGAGCGCTGACCGGCCGGTGTGTCACACCGTCCGATCCGGGTCCGTGTCACCGCTCTGGTGGAGTCGGACGGTCAACGCCGGCACATCCGACGTTCGAACGACCGCCCCGGTGACACCTCCCGGCGAGCGGCGGTCCGGTCCGGCTTGTCCCCGGGTCCCCGCCACGGTTCGATCGGCCACCGTCCTGCGTTTGAGGGATACTGTATTCGTGAGACACCGGCGAACCGCCACCCGGTGGGTTCACACCCGCTCGACCGCGTGATCGAGCGTGGTGCCGCCGCCGCGTCTCCGCCGAGAACGGTTCGAAGCGTACACGCGCCGAGAGCGATCGAACACCGGGTGCGCTCATACACCAGCGTATGGTGTCGGGATCGCTCCGCGACGACCCCGAACGGCCCGTTCTCATCGAGTCGCCGGCCTTTAGCGGTCGGTGTGGTGTCCACACCTCCGACGGTGCCTCGTCGCCACGAGGCGATGTGGCGTCTATGCGGCCGTCGTGGAACGGCGTCGTGACAACGACCACATGTGATCGATACTACTAACCCTCGGTCGGCAGAACGGGATTCACGATGAAACTCCACGAGTATCAGGCGAAAGCTGTCTTTTCGGACGCCGGAATCCCGACGCCGGACTCGCGCCTCGCGACGACCGTCGACGAGGCTGTTGCCGCCGGCAACGACATCGGATACCCGGTCGTGGTCAAGGCACAGGTCCACGTCGGGGGCCGCGGCAAGGCCGGCGGGATCGAGGTCACGACCGACGAGGCGGAACTCCACGAGGCCGCCGATTCGATCCTCGGCATGGATCTCAAAGGCTACCACGTCGACCGCGTTCTCGTTGAGGCGGCGGTCGACTTCGTCGACGAGCTCTATCTCGGGGTGACGATGGACCGAAACGAGGGCGACCCCGTCGCCATGGTCTCCTCGGAGGGTGGTGTCGACATCGAGACGGTCGCAGAGGAGACGCCGGCGGCCATCGCCCGCGAGGGTGTCGACCCCGCCTTCGGGATACACCCCTACCAGGCACGCAAGGCGGTGTACGACGCGGGCATCGGTGGCGACGTGGCCCGCGACGTCTCGTCGGTGCTCGCGACGTTGTACGACCTGTGGGTGGACAGCGATGCCAGCGAAGCGGAGATCAACCCACTGATGCTGACAGAGGAGGGCGATGTCGCCGCCGCCGACGCGGTGATGAACATCGACGACGACGCCCTCTTCCGCCAACCGGATCTCGCCGAGATGGAGGAGGCGTCTTACACCGACGACCTAGAGCGCAAGGCCGGCGAATACGGCTTCGACTACGTCCGATTGTCGGGCAACGTCGGCATCATCGGCAACGGCGCGGGCTTGGTGATGGCGACGCTCGACCTGGTCGATCACTACGGCGGCGCTCCCGCGAACTTTCTCGACATCGGCGGCGGTGCGAAGGCCGAACGGGTAGCCAACGCACTCGATATGGTCTTCGCCGACGAGAACGTCGACTCGGTCCTGTTCAACATCTTCGGGGGGATCACTCGGGGTGACGAGGTGGCCCGTGGGATCAACGAGGCACTCTCGCAGTTCGACGAGCTTCCGATCCCCGTCGTTGTCCGCCTCGCGGGCACGAACGCCGACGAGGGGATGGAACTTCTAACCACCGAACTCGTCCACGTGGAGCGAACGCTCGAGAATGCGGTTCAGCGTGCGGTCGACAACGCCGAGGGGAAAGCATGAGCGTGCTGGTCGACGCCGACACCCGTGTGATCGTCCAAGGCATCACGGGCGGAGAAGGAACGTTCCACGCCAAGGGGATGATCGAGTACGGCACAAACGTCGTCGCCGGCGCCGTTCCCGGCAACGGGGGACAGGAGGTTGCCGGCGTCCCCGTCTACGACACGGTCCACGAGGCCGTCCGCCGCGAGGACGCCGACGCGTCCGTCGTCTTCGTCCCACCGGCTCTCGCCGCCGACGCCCTGTTCGAGGCGCTCGACACCTCGCTTGATCTGGTCGTCGCCGTCACCGAGGGAATCCCGACCCAAGACATGGCGAAGGTGACCCGTCGCCTTTCGGAGACGGAGACACACCTCGTCGGCCCGAACTGTCCGGGTGTCATCACGCCCGACGAGGCAAAACTCGGCATTCTGCCGGGCGATATCTTCTCGTCGGGCCCCGTCGGCCTCGTCTCCCGGTCGGGAACGCTCACCTACCAGGTCGTCGACAACCTCTCCAACCGCGGGGTCGGCCAGACGACCGCCATCGGCATCGGCGGCGACCCGATCATCGGTACCTCCTTTATCGACGCCCTCGAACTGTTCGAGGCCGACGAGGAGACCGAGGCGGTCGCCATGTGTGGCGAAATCGGCGGCGAGGACGAAGAACAGGCCGCAAAGTACATCGCAAGCGAGATGGACACGCCGGTCGCGGCGTTTATTGCCGGTCGCACGGCTCCACCGGGCAAGCGGATGGGTCACGCCGGTGCCATCGTCTCCGGGAGCGGCACGGGGACCGCCAAGAGCAAGATCGACGCACTCAACAACGCCGGTGTCCCCGTCGGCGACACCCCCGAAGAGATCGCAGACCACATCGAGGACGTGCTGTAAGGGGCCGTCAGGGTCGGGCGGGCCAGCCGGCTTCGCCCTCGCCCTCGCCCTCGCCCTCGCCCTCGTCGTCCGAGCGACTGCCACGCGACACGAAGGATCTTTGATCCTCGATGCCGACACGGAACCATCGCGTGGCCGACGGTCCCGATGACTGCGCCGACGCCGACCGGACACACGAGACATGCTGCCCGGCGCGGCGGCGACCGGGACGGTCGTCGTGTCCGACGCCCTCGTTCCGGCCGCTTGACGACCGAGCGCCCGCTCCCGGATCGTCGAACGCGACCGCGGAGCGCCGGTGGCCCGACGGACGATCCGGACGAGTCAGCCGTCCATCGCGGCGTCGGAGCGTTCCAGCGCCTCGTCCAACACCCCGAGTGCTTCGTCGACGTGGTCGCGGGTGATGGTCAGCGGGGGCGTGACGACGATGGTGTTCACCGACGTGTAGAAATAGACACCTTGATCGAGCGTGTGTGCGCTCACCTCGTCGAGAACGGTCCGTCGGCTCGATACCTTGTCCTCCCGCCTCTCGAACGGGACGCGTTCGGTCTCGCTCCGGGTGAGTTCGAGCCCCTGATGGAGGCCGACACCCCGACGCTCCCCGACGCTGGGGTGTCGTTCGGCCAGCGATTCGAGTTCGGATTTCAGGTACTCACCCATCTCCCGTGCGTTTTCGAGCAGGTTCTCCTCCCGATAGGTTTCGATGGCCGCGACCCCGGCCGCACACGCGGTCGGGTGGCCGGCGAACGTGTGACCTTGGTTGAGCAGGTTGTCCTCGAAGAACTCGGCGACCTCCTCGGTAACCGTCGTCGCGGCCAACGGCTGATAGGAGCCTGTGATCCCTTTCGCCATCGTGATGATGTCCGGGACGGTGTCGTACAGACCCGACGCAAACCACTCGCCGGTCCGGCCGAATCCGGTCATCACCTCGTCACAGATCAACAACGCGCCGTGATCGTGTGCGATTTCGCGAAGGCGGGGCAGGTAGTCGTCCGGTGGGGTCAGAACGCCGTTCGAGCCGACGAGCGGTTCGACCAGCACGGCTGCGACCGTGTCGCCCTCCAGTTTCAACATCTCGTCGATGTACTCCAGGCTCTGATCCGGGTCAAGGCTCGACCCGTAGGCGTATGGATCCGGCCCCTTCACCATGCCGGGCACCTGCGGTTGGACATCGGGTCCCTGCGCAACCCGGCGGGGATCTCCCGACGCCGACAACGAGGCGGCCGTCGCACCGTGGTACGATCGGTACCGTGAGAGGATCCGGTGTTTGCCCGTGTACGCTCTGGCCATCTTGATCGCCACCTCGTTGGCCTCGGTGCCACTGGTCGAGTAGAAGGTTTTCTTGAGCGATCCGGGCGTGATCTCCGCCAACATCTCCGAGAGGCGGGCTCGGGGTTCCGTCGACCACGCGGGCGTGACGTACGGCACCGTTCGGACCTGGTCGGCGACGGCGTCGGAGACACGCTCGGCGTCGTATCCGAGGCTCGTGCAGACGTACTGGCTGCTGAAGTCCAGAATCGAACTGCCGTCGGCCGTCACGAGCCGTGGTCCGTCGGTGTCGACGACCTGTGTCGGGTCGAAGTCCCGCTGGCGCGTCCACGTCCCCAGCGTGTACTCCCTGTCCAACTTCTCGATCTCGTTTCGTTTGGATCCTTGACTGGCCACGGACGACCATACAAACCGGAGTGTAATAATATTCGCGTGTCCCTTTATTCTGCTCTTTTTACTACCCTAGAGCGAGAAAAATCACCGCATTCACAGGAAAAAGAGCGATATTTTTGCCGGTTTGTGAATATCGGTGGGCGTCGTCCGTGTCGTCGCCGACGGTCCCGGTGGTCAGCCGTCGGTCGCCCCGTTGGCCATCGACTCCGTTCCGTCACCGGAGACGGGGAGCGTCGACAACGGCCCCCGACGGATCGACCGATAGCCCAGCAGGGAGTCGTGACCGTGGTCCGACATGAGAACGGGCCAGAACGACATCTCGGCGACGAGTGGGTCGCCGTCGGCGACGGCGAACCGCTCCCCCTCGTCGACCCGTTCGAAGTTCTCGGCCAGAAATCGGTACGTCCGACCGGGGTCCTTGTAGACCGGTTCGGTCACCTCGTAGAACGCCGGGTCGGCGTCGGGGGGGTCGCTGGGAAGAACGCCCGTGGTCCGGAGAAAGGCGAGAAGACAGTCGTACGCGTTGTCGACCGCCGCGTCCGATCCCTGTCGCCCGGCCTCGATATCGACGAAGCCGGGGAGTTCGGCCGACCGCCCGTCGGCGACGACGGTGAAGTCGACGACGCCGTCGACGGGCAGGTGGGCGGCCACCTCCCGTTTTCGCTCGTTCAGATACGCCACGCTGGCGAAGGGGTTCTCGTACGACACCGTCGAGTGGATGCCGAGCGTCGTACACCCCTCGACCTCGGCTAAGAGTTCGTGTGCGAGTCGGTCCTCGTGTAGATCGCTCTCGGGGTCACCGGGAAGCGTCCGGTTCAGGTCCGTATCGACGTAACGGACGCCCCGTTCCAGTGCGCGTTCGTTCGCGACGATCAGTTTCGCCGGACGCTCGACATCGGGGTCGGCATCTAGAAGCCGTTCGATCGCTCGCACGCCGCAGGGTTCGTCGCCGTGCACTCCCCCCACGACCGCCACGTCCGGGGGTCCCGATCCGACCGTGTGGACCTGCATGGTCGTTACTGTGGCACCCGGTGGCGAAAAGTCGTCCGATCGGTGGGGGTGACGGGATAACAAGGTTGATGCCCGTCGCCGGGCACGTCACGCGCAATGACGCCCCTCGCCCGTCGCCTCGCCGGTTTCGATCGTTTCTCCACCGCTCAGCGGGCGGTGCTCGGGTACTACGCCGAAACCGGCCG
>NZ_JAQCNJ010000078.1 GCF_028275055.1 Haloplanus sp. | reverse complement strand
GATGACCGTCCGCGAGGTAGCGGCCGAGGCGTACCGGGAGGCGCTTCCCGCCCTCGGTGCCAGCCTCGTCGGCGGCCTCGTTGCCGGACTCGTTTTGGGGGGCATGCGCGCCGACCTGCGCGCGGTCGAAGGCCTTCTTGTGCTCGTCCCCGCGTTGCTTGCGACCCGCGGCAACGTCTACGGCTCGCTCGGCACGCGACTGGCGACCGGGCTTCATCAAGGGCTGATCGAACCGCGGGTCCGAGGGAGTGACCGCCGACTGCTCGCGGCCGCCGCCGCGGCGCTTGCCAACGGGGTTCTCACCTCGCTGTTCGCCGCCGCCGCCGTCGTGGTCGTTCTCTCGACGCTCGGCGCGCCGGTCGCGGGGTTCGGTCGTCTGCTCGGTATCGCTCTCGTCGCGGGCGTACTCTCGGGTATCACCCTCACCGTCGTCGTCGTCACCGTTGTCTTCGCCGGCTACCGTCGCGGCCACAACCCCGACACGCTCGTCGGACCCTTGGTTACCACCACCGGCGACGTGTTCGGCGTTCTTTTTCTCCTGATCGCCGTTCGCGTCGTCGCCCGGCTTCTGGGGGGCGTCTGAGTGTCGACCACGTGGACCGTCCGTGCGATAACGCGGGCCATGCTCCCGCTCCTTCTTTGTTTGACGCTCGTCGAAATCGGTAGCGGCCTCGTTCTCGGAAAGTTCGAGACGACCCTGCTTCGCTACCCCTCGCTGCTCGTTCTCGTCCCGGTCACCATCGGTACCGCCGGGAACCTGGGGAGTATCCTCGCCGCCCGTCTCTCGACGGCCTTCCACCTCGGGACCCTCTCCTTTGCTCTTGACGACGACGCACTCGTCGGGAACGCTCTCGCCACCATCGCGCTCGCTGCCTCCATTTTCCCGCTCGTCGGTCTCGGCGCGTGGGGGTTGAGCGCGCTCACGGGGTCGACCGCCCTCTCGCCGTGGACGGTGCTCACCGTCTCGCTCGTCAGTGGCCTTTCGCTTGCCGTTCTCGCGGTGGTTGTCGCCGTCGTCGCCACCTACGCCGCGTATCGGTTCGAACTCGACCCGGACGACGTTGTGATCCCCGTCGTCACCAACACCTGCGACGTGCTCGGGGTCGTCGTGCTTTATCTCTCCGTACTGGTGTTCGTGTAGCCGACCCGGACCGTGCGTTCCCGCGGCCCGTCGCAGTCGACCACCAGTACCGACTGCCACCGTCCGAGCGCGAGGCGGCCGTCGACGACCGGAACCGTCGTTGACGGTCCCAACAGCAGCGCTCGGAGATGCGAGTCGGCGTTGTCGTCGATCCGGTCGTGTTCCCACCCCTCGTCCGGGACGAGACCGTCGAGAAACGTCCGCACGTCGTCGAGCAACCGTTGTTCGGACTCGTTGATCACGACGCCTGCGGTGGTGTGTTCGACGAACACGGTGAGCGCTCCGTCGGTCGCGCCCGCGGGGACCGCGTCGGCGACCCGGTCGGTCACGTCAACGATGTCGAGTCTATCGGTGGTCGAGACGGTGAACTCGAACCCCATGGTCGGGTGGTGGTCGACGGCGGACAAAACCTACCTGGTGTCGGGATCGACCGGCTGCCCTTCCTCCGTCGGCGGGGCGACGTGGTCGATGACCGACTCCACGTCCGGTTCGTGGACCGTCACCTGAACCTCGATGTCGCCGAGTTCGTCCGGGTTGCCGACGGCAAAGTTGATGACGCCTTGGAACGCCGCTTGTTTTTTGAGCGCGAAGGCGAAGCCGTTCTCGTCGGCCCGGCTGAAGAACTCTCGCCGAGCGGTGTCGAGGATCTCCTGTTCGTGGAGGCGCTCCGAGAACGCCTCCATCGAGTGTGTCTCACCGGCGATCCGTCCCGGTTCCTGACCGATCTCGGCGTTCGGAAACAGGTTTGCCACCGCGTCGACGACACGGTCGGTCACCTCCGTGTCGCGAACGGGTGCGATCACCCGTACGTCGATCCTGTGGATCATCGGTCTCGCTTGGCCTCCAGTTCCGGTGTGGCCGGCACGTCGAGCAACCCACGGATCCGCTCGCGGAACGCGGCGAGCGATCCCGTGTTCTCGATCCTGACGTCCGCCCGGTCCATCACGTCGCCCATACCGAAGCCGAGTTCGCGCTCCTCTCGGTCCCGAAGCGCCTCCCGGTCGGCATCGGAGGCGTCGCGTTCCCGATCCGCGAGTCGCTCGGCACGCGTCTCGAACGGCGCCTCGACGCTCACGAGAACGAACGCGTCGCCAAACGCCGCCTCGAAGCGGTCTACCTCCGCTGGCGACCGCAACCCATCGACGAGGGCCGTCTCCGACGCCGACTCCGACAGCGCCGACTCGATCTCCGGGAGCGACCGCTTGGCGATCGCGCCCGGGCCACCTTCCTCGCGGAGCGTCTTCGCCATCTCGCCGTGGTGCTGTGCCGGATCGAGCCCACGGTTACGACACTCGTCTCGGATCACGTCGCCCATGGTGACGACGGGTACACCCGCCGCTCGGGCGACGGCCGCGGCCTCGCTTTTGCCGCTGCCCGGAAGCCCCACGGTGCCGAGTAGTTTCATCGTTCCCCTGTACCCACCTCGCGGCCTTATACTCTCTGACAACGCGTCAGTGTTTTAGTTCCGCTCGTTCTCCGGGGACCATAGCTATGACTCAACGCTCCCTTCTCACCCGTGCCCTCTGGTTCGTCGCCGTTGGCTGGTGGGCGACTCCAGTCGTGGTCAACGCCTCGTGGGCGCTCTCCGCGACCGTCGTCGGCGCACCCCTCGGGATCAAACTCGTCAACCTCGTCCCGACGGTGTTGACGCTGCGGGAACCCCGGCCGGTCACCGATCCCGCTGCTGCCGTCGACCAGCGCTCGCTCGCGCTCCGGGCGCTATACTTCGTCGTCGTTGGCTGGTGGCTCGGCTGGCTCTGGGCGAACCTCGCGGGCGTTCTCGCCGTCACCGTGGTCGGCCTGCCCCTCGCGGTCCCGATGTTCGACCGGCTCCCATACGTCACCTCGCTGTACCGCTTCGACGGCTGAGCCGAACGGCTTTTGACCGCTCCTCCGTCAACACCCAACAGGGCACGTAGCTCAGTCCGGAGAGAGCGTCGGACTTCTAACCCCGAAGGCTCCCGGGGGAAGTTATCCGACGGTCGTGGGTTCAAATCCCATCGTGCCCGTGGCAGTACCAAAACGTCGGAAGTTGGCTGTAGAGGGGGGTTGTTTCGAAATTTCGATGACGAGAGCCGTCGGACTCGGATCCCGTCTCTCCGAACGGAATTCATCGATTTCGAGAAGCTGACCAACGCGGCCACGCACCCGTTCAATCGAACCCGTAGCGCTTGTGTGCCTCGTCGATGTCCACGATCTCGATCACGCGGACTTCCCCGTCCGCTTCGAGTACGTCGTAGAACGCGGTGTGAGTCCGCCCGATATGCAGACGATAGAGCTCCTCCCCTTCGATCACCAGTTTCTCCTTGTCACCGGATCCCGAATCCGGTCTCGGATACGGATCGTCCGCCAATTTCCGAAGATTGTCCTTCACGATGCGCGTGCTCTTCTCGTCCAGCGCGGCGACGTACTCACGGGCTTCCTCCGCGAGGAGAACCTCATAACTCATCGAGCGCCGTCAGTTCTTCACTGTCCGCTTCACGGACTTCCTTCGCTCGCTCGACGAGTCGTCGACGCTGGTGTTCCTGGATCAGTTCCCCAAGCAGGTCGTCGTACGTCTCGCCCGCCCCTTTGAGTTCGTTCAGTTCCTTCCACCGCTCCTCCGTGACCGGGATCCGTTTGCTTGCGTTGGACATCCGTGTTGACACCTCTGTTAAATCCTTACAGCGCTTACAGGCAAAAGGTTTGGGTGGACGAACTGTGTTCGCTACTATCGGGGTTGCATATCCCCGGCGAACCGGATCCCATCGTGCCCGCTATCTGCGAACGTCGGTGAGCAGTAGCGGCTACCGGGATTCGAATCAGGGAGCGGCTTCGCCGTGACCGTCCGACCTCGCCGTGTTCGCTGTCCGCTCGCCCCCAGCGCCGACCGTACCCCCATGCGCACACTACGCTACGGTCACGGCGACAACCGATGGACGGCCGGCACGTGTTTTTTTATCCCGTGGTCGAAACTCGGAGTCGATAATGACATGAGTCAGACGGACCACTACTCTGGCCACTCAATCTGGCTGACGGATGTAGTGGAGTTGCCCGGATCCAAACTCCCCCTCTCGACGGTTCCGGCCGCGCTGCTGACGCTCGGACCGATCCCACTCGCTCTCACCGCACTCTTTTTTTATCTCGCCGACGGCGGGACGGACCCGTACCTGGTGATCGTTCAGTTTCTGGCCGCTTTTATCGCCGTCGTCGGTCCGGTGTTTATTTGGCACTACGACGAGAACGTCTTTCCGACGTTTATCGAGGAGGTGAGCGATGTCGTCGCGGACCACGAGAAACTCATCCAAACCGTGGACCGGTACGAGTCCTTTTTTGCGAAGCGATACTGGCCTTTGACCGTCGTCTGGACGGCTCTCATCGTCGTCGCACTCGTCGCAAACCTCGGCTTTTTCAGGAGCCTCGGGGTCACCGGCCTTCTCGATCCGGCTTTCCTCACGTATCTCGTCTTCGCGGTGTGGTGGTCGATCATCACCGGTATCGGCCTCCACGGCGCGCTCACGACCATTCTCTGTGTCCGGTCGGTCGGCAACCTCGACCTGACGATCGATCCGCTCCACCACGACGGTCTCGGCGGTCTCAGCACCGTGGGGTACTTCTCGATCCGAGCCACCCTGATGAACTCGATTGGCTCTTTCGCCCTCCCGCTGGCGTTTGCAATCGCGGCCGCCGGGAGCTATCAGACCCTTGTCTACCTCGCGGTCGGCACGTACATCGGGTTCATCATCGTCTCGTTCGTCTACCCGACATTGTACGTCAACCGGCGAGCACAGGAGGTCAGGGAGAGCGTTCTCAAACAGAAACGGCGACAGATTCAACAGCTACGGGAACAGGCGTCGGTCGACTCCGCCGGCGGGGAGCTCTCCGAACTCGAAACACAGCTCAAGATCCGGACGCTCCGCGATGATTTCCACGAGTACCGGTCGGTCAACCTCTACCCGCTCTCGGTCTCGATTCTGACACGGCTTGCGTCCTCGATCCTTCTTCCGATCGGGTTCACGCTGCTTGAAACGTACGTGATCTCCGGGTAACCCGGCGGGAGTCACCAGACGTGCCGGAGCAACGTCGGGGCCTTTGGCACGTCCTTGAGTTTGAACGGATACAGCGAGAGCAGGTCGGTGACGGTCAGTTCGTACCGTTGGAGCCGGTCCGCCTGTTCCGTGGACAGCCTCCCGGCCCGCCGAACGAACCCATCCTGTTGCTCCGCGTTGAAATCGTACAACAACTCACCGACCATCCGTTGGGTCTTCCACTTGGGGCCTTTCTCCCGGTTCCAGCGTTTTTCATACGCCGACAGCACGCGTCGCGAGGTGTCGCCCCGCCGGAGCGCATCCATCACGACGTCGGCCGCCATCTCCGCTGACTCCATCCCCGGCCGGATTCCTTCGCCGAACAACGGGTTGATACTCGACACCGCATCGCCGACCGCTACCATCCCGTCGGTCGCTCGTTGGTTGATGGAGTTATCGGAGATGGCCTGTCCCGCGTGAACGTCCCGGATCTCGTCTATGTCCCACCGTGAGTCGCTGTCGATCCACTTTCGAACGTACGAGTCGATGCCTCCATCGTCGGGCGGTCGATGCCGCCGGTAAAAGTCGTTCACCCAACACACGCCGACTTTGAACGCGTCGTCGCCGGCGGGAAACACCCACGCGTAGCCACCGGGCGCGTACTCGTGGTCGAACTTGAACAGCATCGAATCGGGATCGAACTCACCGACGGCCTCGAACTCCTTTCCGATCCCCCGTTGTGCGGCGCTCCGATCCCACATACCGAGCCGTGTCGTCAGCGCGCCCGCTGGTCCCGTGGCGTCGACCACGACATCGCCGTAGGTTTCCTTTGTCGACCCGTTGTGTCGCGTCTCGACCCCGACCACGGTCCCGTTCTCCTGAATCGGACCGGTTACCTCGGCCCCGGTCACGATTTCGACGCCCTGTCGCTCCGCGTCCTCGCCGAGATACTCCAGAAACTTCGGAAAATCGAGCACGTAGTTCGGGATGTCGAGTCGCGCATGCGCTTCGGGACCCTCGAAGATCACGTCCGGACTGTCGTCCATCACCACGTGGTCCGGGATGTCGAACCCATCCACCACCTGGTGGAAGGTGCCACCGGTCGATTTGTCGTTGTCGGCGAGGGAGTCGTTCCGTTCGAGAACGGCGACCGAGTACTCGGACGCGTACCCGACCTCCCGTGCGAACTGAAGCCCTGCCGGTCCCCCACCCGCAACGACGATATCGTACTCCGCCATACTACACGTATCGAAGGTGTATCCGGTACATAAAAACATGGATCGATCGGACGATGCACACCCCCGGTGACACCGACGCGGGCGCTCCGCCACCCACCCCTGATCGGGCGACCGTCCTCGTACCGGCCCAGTCGGGATCGACCTCGGTCACTCGCGCTCGCTCGTACCGTCGACCGGATACGACCCCAGATACCCGCCGAGCGCGCTCAGCCCGACGGTGTAGACGACGGCGACTGTGCCGACCACGAAACCGAAACCCAGGCCGCCAATCCCGAACGCCACCCCGACACCCGGCCCACCAACGGTGAGGACACCGACCACCAGAAGAACACCCAGAACGAGACCCAAAACCGGCACCGAAGCGACGACGCCCGAAACCGCGCCGATCCGAACGCCGTCGGTTGCGTCGGCGTCGCTCAGGTAGGCGGCGACACCGCCGCCAAGCACCGGTGAGAAGGGAACGGCAGAGAGCACCGTCGTCACGACGGCGCCGATCAGGGCGTGAACGAACGAACCGGTGGACATACACCGCAGTCGCCCGACCGTCACAAAACGGCTTCGACCGGTCCGGTCAGTGCGCCCGTTCTATCACGCGTTTTGCCGCGGTGGCTTTCTCCTTCCAGCCGTAGCCCGCCTCGTAGACGTGACGTTTCTTCTCGACGAGCGCTTCGGGGGTTGCCTCCTCGAAGCCGCCACGTTCCCACGCGCCGCTTTCGCGGAGCCACTCGACGACGTTCTCCTTTGTCTCCGCCCAGGAGAGGCCGACCATCTCGTACCACGCGATCATAGCAAAGACGGCGTTGTCGTGACAGCCCGGGACGCTCCCGCGCTCGTAGATTGTTTTGATGGGGTCACGGGTCGGTACGGACACGGCCTCGCGGTACTCCTCCGCCGGCAGGAGGCGGAGGCGGTCGTTGGCGTCGTCGACACGGCCGTCGCGCCGGAGGCGGTCGAGCGCCGCCTGTCGGAGCGGCCCCCACTTCTCGACCGCCTCGGGCAGGACGTCCGCGTCGGTGACGCCGCCGGAGAGCACCGCGACCACGTCGATGTACGCCGCCTCCACGTCGGTCCACGGCGTCCCCTCGAAGCGGCAGTCGCCGTCGTGGAGGCTGTTGGTCGTCCGGCACCCCGGACACGAGTAGTCGAACGTCGGCACGACCGGTTCTGATGTGGGCGTGAACTTATGTCGTGTGGTCCGGTGTGGGTCGACCGGCCGCACCGTCGCGCTTATCCACCCCGCCGTTCAACCGTGGCGTGATGCGCCCCGACCCGCTCTACGCCCGGTATCCCTTCTTCGACGCGGCACGGGAGGCGGTTCAAGCGGCGGACATCTCCCCGCGACGACTGGTCACCGAGGGTGACCCGGCCGTCGACCGCGCCCGCGAACGGGTCGACCGAGCGCTCATGTCCGGCACCGTCGAGTCGGAGACCCCCGACCGCTGGAGCGACCGCGACGAACTCCTCTCCTATCCCATCGCCCGCATTCTCGTCTCGCTCGTTGATGTCCGCGCGGCCGTCGAAAAGTACGCCGAGGCCGAGGCCGCCACCGCGTTCGACCGCCTGACCGAGGACTTCGACGCCGCCGACGCCGACCTCCGGAGCGTCTCGACGCCCCGGGCCGACCTGCCGACCGTTCTCGACGAGTTCGACCTCGACGATGCGGTGACGCGGCTGACAGACGGCCCGCCGAGCGACCGCGACCGTTTTCGGATCGACGTGACCGCGTACCTGCGGTTGGCAAACCCGGATTGGGGCGCGGACTGGCGACTCGTCAACCGCGACCTCGCGGACGGCGAACTGTCCCTCGACAGAGGCGAACTCGACCGCCTCCTTCGCGAGGCGGTCCGCCGCCGGGTCACGGAGGGACTCCCCTTCCAGGTCCGGGGCAGTACCGGCGGCAACGCCATCGCGTCGGCCCTCGACGACGACGTGACCGCGCTCCACGAACGCCTTTCGGAGCGCGAGCGATTGCCACGCGTCCAGGTGGTCGCCCCGGACCAGTTCCCGCCCTGCATGCGGTCGATTCTCGACGGCGACGAGGGCGGCGACCTCCCGCCACACACCGCCTTCGCGGCGACGGCGTTTCTCGTCTCGCTCGGCCTCAACGCCGACGCCATCGCCGGGCGGTGGCCCGTTCTCGACGACGGCACGCTCTCCGACCGTGTAACGGTTCTCGACGACGGCGAGACGAGCCAGTATCCTGTCCCCTCGTGTACGACCATGCAGGCCTTCGGTGACTGTGTCGACCCGGACGAGCGCTGTGAGACCATCGACAATCCACTTCGGTACTACGCGGGAGCGCTCGCCGACGCAGACACCAGCGACTCCCGGGGCGAAGCGGGCGACTGACGACCGGCGACTACTCGGAGAGAACGACCCCGACGCCGGCCATCACGATGACGAACAGCGCGATGCTCCCGACGAGCGCGAGCCCACCGGTCGAACCCATGCCGCCGTCGTTGTAGACGGCCCCGACGCCGACGATACAGGCGACGAAAACGCCCACTGCGGCGACTGAGATGGCAATTTTTCGGACCATCCCCTCTTCGAGTTCCATATTCGGGAATCCACCGGCCACGGCAAAAGGGCTTCGATGGGACGTTGCCCCCGAGACGGCCGTCTCACCGGCCAAACAACGGCGAAACAGGGATTTAGGTGTGTCGAGCGCCAACCGAGATTGGACAACGCGAAACCGACGACCGCGACCGTCCGCCTCCACATGACGCACTCAGAACACACACCCGCGTCGCTGCCGGCGACCGCTCCGAAACGAACCTTTCGGCCTGCGGGCCGGTCGGGCCGCGCCCGCCGTGCCCGCGTCGAACCGATGGCCGTCCGACCGCTTCGTGACGGCCGGTACACCGTCGAAACCGACGGCGAGGGTGACGGCTACGTTGTCGACCTCGATGGTGGCAGTTGCACCTGCCCGGACCACCGCCGCCGCGGTGCCCGGTGTAAACACCTCCGCCGGGTCGCCCTCGAGGTGACGGAACGTCTCGTCCCGCCACCGGGGAAACGAACCGCCGTCTGTGCGGTCTGTGGCGGTCGGACGTTCGTCCCGGTCACGGCCCGGAAGCCGACGCTCTGTGCCCGCCACGACCACGATCAGGGCACCGTTGTCGCCGACCGTGAGACCGGCGACCACCTCGTTGTCGTCGGCGCGACAGGGTCCCGCGCCGACCGCACCGAAACCGACGACGGCCGACTCGTCGCCGACTACCCCTCGAACGCCGACTACGGTGGACACGAACCCGTGGTCGATGTCGTCTACGCCGACGCCCTTTGTCGCGACGGCCCGGTCCGACGCTACGCCTTTCCGGCCTCGCGACTGCGTCCCCTCCGCGACGACGGCGATGACGCCGACCGCTCGCCCCCGCCAAGCGGGACGGCGTCGCCGCCGACCGTTTAGTGTTCGTCGAGGCTCGCCTGCGTCGAGTGGCCGACGAGTTCGTCAAAATCCGTCCCCTCCGCCAGCGCGGTCTCCTTTTTGACGCGGTAGTTACCCCCGTCGGTCGTGTAACAATCGCCGGGGTGGAAGAAGTACCAGTCCTCGCGGTCGAAACGGACGGCGATGCGGGCGTTCGCACCGAAGTTGCGGGCGAAGTAGATCAGCGACTCGACCTCCTCGCCGGTGAGATAGATCGGGTCGCCGGCGCTCGATTTCGCCTCGATGGCGTAGAAGGTCTTTCCGTTTCCGGCCAGAACGTCGGGAAGGTCACGGTCGGTCGCGCTCCCGCTTGCCGGAGCGCGCATGACGGCAAAGCCAGCCGCGTCGAGTTCGTTGACGAGTTCGCGCTCTCGGCGGTCACCCTTGCGGTTCGCGGACATGCTTCCGACTCGGCGGCGGCGGTTCTTAAGTTGCCG
>NZ_JAQCNJ010000076.1 GCF_028275055.1 Haloplanus sp. | reverse complement strand
ATGGATCGGAACTCACGACTACGGCGGATCACCCGTTCTTTGTCTGTGAGGATGGCGAGCGCGCCGAACGCTCCGCTGAGGCGATCGATCCTGGCGACGAAGTGTACGTCCCGACCGACGACCGATCGATTTTGCCGGATGGCGGTGTCCGCCCGGACAGCACACCTATCGTGAGTAATATCGCCACCGCAGAACCCCACGATCCTGTTGAGCAGGACGTTACGACGAGAACCGTCGATAGCGTTCGGCGCGTTGCATCCGACGCCGACGGTTGCGTGTACGATCTCACCGTTCAGGGGACGCACAATTTTGTCGCCAACGGAATGGTCGTCCACAACTCCGAGGACCGAAGTGCAATGCACGAAGCACTCGAGCAGCAGTCTTATCACCCGAATTCGGAGGTGCTCCTCTCCGACGGCCGGCGCGTCGAGATCGGGCCGTTCGTGGATTCGATGATGGACGCCCGCGCCGACGAGGTCGTCGACGGCGTCGGCTGCGAAATCCTCCCGGTGGACGAGGTCGGCGTCCATACCGTCGACATCGACGAAAACGAGGTGGAGAAGGTTCCCGTCGACCGGGTCAGCCGCCACGAGGCGCCCGAGGAGTTCGTCCGCGTGTCGTTCTCGAACGGCCGATCGGTGACCGTGACGCCCGAACATCCGATGTTCGTCGACTCCGACGGCGAGGTCGGGACCGTCGACGCCGCCGACCTCTCCGAAGGAGAGTACGTCCCCGCGCCGCGGAAGCTCCCGAACTCCGCGGTACCGGTGTCGCTGGAGGACAAAGCCCACCGCGGCAAGGAGCGCGATATCGACCTTCCGACGGAGATGTCCCCCGACCTGGCGGAGATTCTCGGGCTGCTGACGGCCGAGGGACACTCTTACTCCGGCGGTCGAACGCACGAGATCGGGTTCTCGAACCAGGACGAGCGGCTGCTCGCCCGCGCCGGGCGGCTGATGAACGACGTCTTCGGTCTCGACAGTACCGACGTCGTCAACGCGGCCGGTACGACGACGAAGCGGTGGGTATCGACGAAGCTCTACCGCTGGTTCGAGTCCAACTTCCCTGGGGTGATGCGGAAATCGCCGGAGAAACGGATTCCGGGGGCCCTCCTCGGCGCGTCCGAAGAGGAGATCCGCAGGTTCCTCGTCGGTGCCTTTGCGGGCGATGGGGGCGTCGAGAGCGAGGCGATGTCGTTTTCCACCGCTTGTCACGGACTCGCAGAGGACTACGCGGATGCGCTCCTGAAGCTCGGTATCGCGTCACGCATCCATCACGACAGCGCCGAGGATAGCTGGAAGACGTACGTGATGGGCGACTCGACCGAGCAGTTCGTCGACGCCGTCGTCGACCCGGCCGACGACCGCTACGAGAAGGCACAGGCGTTCGCCGAGCGGAGCAACGCTACCGAACGGCACCACGACGTGCTCCCGCCGAGTGCGGCCGAGGAACTCCGCTCGCTCAAGCGGCTCCTCGGCGTCCCGCTGGACGGGCGATTCCGACCGAACGACGACGAGGGATACGGGGTACAGATCAGCACCGTCCGGGAGGCCGTCGAACCGCTCCGGGATCGGGCGGAAACGGTCCGTTCGGAACTCGACGCCGTGACGATGCTCTCGGAAGCGAGGGACGTTGTCGGGTGGTCCGGAAGACAGCTCGCTGAGCGGCTTCCGGGCATAACCACGAGCGCAGTCCACTATGCCGAGAACGGCGGGTATACCACCCAGGAACGGAATTCAATGCGGACTGCCGCCGTCGACGCGATCATCGACGCGCTCGATACGGCCGAACGGCGACTCGACGACCTCGAATCGCGGTGTGACCTCCGCTACTACCGGGTGACGGAGGTCGAGACCGTCCAGAACGAGGGCGAGGACGCCTGCGAGTGGGTCTACGACGTGACCGTCGAACCGACG
>NZ_JAQCNJ010000072.1 GCF_028275055.1 Haloplanus sp. | reverse complement strand
CACCTGCCACGGCTCCGACGGGGTCGACCCCTCCCGCGAGGAGGCGTGGGTACTCCACGCCGCGGTGCTCAGCCACATCGAACGCGCCGTCGACGCCGACTGCTCGCCCGACCGGGGTGTGGCCGTGCTCGAACGGGTGGAGGCGTGCGAACCACTCGATGCCGCCGACCAACGCCTCGTCCGTGACGCGCTTATGACGTACCTCGACGGCGACAGTCCGGAGCGCGACCGGGTACCGGGCTGGTCGATGCTCGCCGAACTCTCGGGGCGTCAACACTCGTCGAGCCAGTAGTCGACGTCGTCGTCGCGGCGGTAGTAGCCCGAAACGGTCCGAGCGTCGTCGCTTCCGGGCGGCGACCCCGCGTAAACACCGATCGTCTCCGAATCCGGGTAGACGGTCACGTCCGGATCGTTCATCGTCGACAACGCGAGATACCGGAGCGTGTCGTCGCCGTCGTTGATGACGCGGTGGGTGCCCTCGTCGCCGGCCGGGAAAACGGCGTCGTCGCCGGGGCGGAGCGAGCCGGTCCCCTCGGGCGTTCGGAGCCGGCCCGTGCCCGCGAGGACGTATATCGCCTCCTCGTTGCCGGCGTGGTAGTGGAAGGGCCACGACTTTTTGCCCGGCGGGAGTTCATACGGCGAGCAGCCGAGGCTGTCACCGCCGGCCGCCGCGGCGAGTTTCTTCCGGCGAAACGAGGTGTCGTCGCGTTCGACCGTCGACGGGTTGAGACCTGATTCGTTGGCGCGCATGGCGCCCGTTCGGCGGCCGGGCGCAAAACGCGGGGGGTTACTGTGGAACGGGCGACTCCGGGGTCACGTCGGCGTTCGTCCTGATATCGAACCGCGCACCGCCGCTGTCGCTTTCGGCCGCGGTGACCGTCCAGCCGTGGGCGTCCGCGATTTCACGGACGATGGCCAACCCGAGGCCGCTCCCGGCGTTGGCGTCGGTGTGGCCCAACTCGAAGATCCGGTCGCGGCGCTCCGGATCGATGCCCGGGCCGTCGTCGGCGAGATAGAACCCCTCGTCGTCGTCGAGGCGGCCGAGGCTGATGGTCAGGGTGTCGGCGGTGTCACCGGCCCGCTCCGCGCGCCGGTCGTCCGTGGAGCCATGCTCCACGCTGTTCCGAAGCAGGTTCTCCAACAGCTGCTGGAGGCGGGTGGCGTCGGCGGTCACCGTCCCCACGTCGGGGGCGACGGCGAGTGTCGCCGCGTCGGGGTCGACGATATCCCACGCCCGTTTGGCAACCGTCGGGAGCGCAACCTGTTCGGAGTCGAGAACGTCGGCACCGGCCCGCGAGAACGCGAGAACGTCGTCGATGATGTCGAACGAGCGATCGAGCGCCGACGCGGCGGCGGCGATGCTCTCGTCGTCGTAGCGTTCGGCCGCGATGGAGAGTCGTCCCTGTGCGACGTTCAACGGGTTGCGGAGGTCGTGTGAAAGAATGCTCGCGAAGTTGTCCAACCGCTCGTTCTGTCGTTCCAGCCGGTTCTGGTACCGGCGCTCCTCGAACTCGTAGGCGAGCCACCGTGCCGACAGTTCGACGAACCGCCGCTCGCTGTCGGTGAACGCCCGCGCCCGGGGGACGGTCGCCGCGAAGCAGAACGTCCCGTACAGGTCACCGTCGACCTCGATGCGGGCACCGATGTAGGAGCCGAGTTCGAACACGTCGTACGCGTCGTCGTTTTCCCACCCGCTCGTGAGGGCGTTCTGGACCGCGAGGAGGCTCTCGGCCTCAACGGTTTTCCGGCAGTACGACTGCTCGATCGGGCAGGTGCTGCCGGGTTGGAGCAGTTCGTGATCGCCGACGGCGTCGACGATGACCTGTTCGTCGTCGGTCATGCGCGTGATGAATCCGTAGGGGAGGTCGAGGTGGGTCCGGCCGGTTTCGAGCAACCGGCGTTGTTTCTCGGCGAGCGAAAGGTCGGTCGCGGCGGCCGTCTCGTACAACTCTTGGAGCGCCCCGACGGTGCGTTTCAGTTCGCGCTTGATCCGGCGCGCCTCGGTCACGTCGCGAAGGTACACCGACAGGCCGGTCGGGGAAGGAAAGACGCGGGCCTCGAACGTGGCGTCGCGGTCGTCGAGGTGGATTTCGAAGGTGACCGGATCCTGTGTCTCCATCGCCTCGCGGCACCGGTCGTGAAAAAGGGGAATGTCGTTGTCGAGTGTACGGACGTCCCCACCGACGAGGGCAGACGACGACACGCCGAGGAGACGTTCGGCCTCGGCGTTGAGGTAGGTGATCCGCCAGTCGTCGTCGATGCCGACGAACGCGTCGGCCATACGGTCAAGCAGTCGCTCGCGTTCGCGCTCGGTCCGCTTGCGCCGCGTGATGTCGCGGGAGTTGGTGACGTACCCGCCGACCTTGGGGTCGTACTCCGTCGATCGGGAGGTTTCCAGCCAGATCCACGAGCCGCCGGCGTGACGAAACCGGTGTTCGATGGGGTTCGACGGCGTCCCCAGCGGGCCGTCGTTCTCGAAGGCGTCGCGCACGGCGTCCTGGTCGTCGGGGTGGACCCGATCAAACAGGGTGGTGTCCACCAGCGCCTCCGGGTCGTACCCGAGAACGCGCTCCACCGAGGGGCTTTGGTACCGGACGAGTCCGTTCTCGTCGACCACCGAGAGAACGTCGGTCGAGCGAGCGAGCAACGCCTCGTGGTCGATCACGACGGAGCGAGGGCGACCGGGATCGATCGTCGCATTGTCGCTTACGTATAGGACTGCGTCCTTATTAGCGGATCGGTCGGCGGCCACGGGGCTGGTCACGGGGATCTCGGGCGAGCCGACAGATCGGGCGAACGGCCAACCACCACGGACGAGGGCGGGGATGGCGATTGTTTCGGGCTGTCGAATGGCGGCCCCGCCGGCGTGACCGGTCGTCCCGATCGCCTCCCCGGGACGGTTCCGATCCGGGGGACGGCACGTATGACACACGGACGGTCAGCCGACGGCCCAGACGAGAAGCGCAACGCCGGCGGCGACCGCCGGGGCGTCCCGCCACGTCGGATCGAGGCGGGGGAGCGTCGGGTTCCACGCGAAACACCGGGCTTGGAGCGCGAGGGCGAACCGGTCGGCGCGGGCCAACACCCGGCGGAGCCCGGTGACGCCGATCAGACGGACCCGCTCGTAAAGCGACCGCTCGGAGCCGAGGCGGGCGTCCATCGCCGCCCGGATCGTCGCGAGGTCGTGCCGGAGGAGGGGGAGAAATCTGAGGACGAACCCGACGCCAGCCCCGAGAACGACGCCCGCGCGGCCGGGAAGGAGGCGCTGGATGGCCGCCCGCGACTCGCGGACCCGTGTCGTGCGGAGATACGCCGTCGAGACGAGAAGGAGAAGGAGAACCCGGTAACTCGCCAGCGCGGGCGTGGCGGCGTCGGCCGGAACGAACCACGGCGCGCCGAGGGTCGCCCCCTCGATCAGCGGGCCGGCGAGAAGAAAGGGGAGAAAGGCGCGGTAGGACCGCAGGCTCCGGGCAACGGGGGTCGCGGACAGCCGGCAGATCCCGAGAACGGCCGTCGAGAGAACGAGCAACCCACGTGGCGTGGTGTGGGCGAAGGCCGCGACGGCGAGGGCCGCTTGGACGAACAGTTTCGTCCGTGGGTCGAGGCGGTGAACGAGCGTCTCGCCCTCGACGTAGCCGATCATGGCGGACGGACGCCGAGGTCGGTCAGGGCCTCGGGCGACGGATCGGCTACGTCGAGGGCGACGCGGCCGTCGGCGAGGGCGACCGTCCGGTCGGCAAGAACGGCGAGGTCACGGAGGTCGTGGGTGACGATGACGACGCTCACGCCGCGGTGCCGAAGGTGATCGAGGCGGTTGAGCACCGACCGCCGGGCGTCCCAATCGAGGCCGGTGAAGGGTTCGTCGAGAACGAGATGGTCGGGGTCCATCGCCAGTGCCCCCGCGATGGCGACACGTTCGCGTTCTCCGCCCGAGAGTTCGTCGATCCGGTCGGTCGCACGTCCGTCCATGCGGACGGCGGCGAGGGCGTCGTCGACGCGGCGGTCGATCTCGTCGTGTGCGAGACCGAGGTTCTCCGGGCCGAAGGCTACGTCCGCGCCGACGGTCGCCGCGACAAAGCCGTCGCGGGGGTCCTGAAACACCATCCCGACCGACGACCGGGCGGCGACGGGAGCATCGTCGACGGGCGTGCCGTTGACCCGCACCTCGCCCGCGTCGGGGGTCAACAGGCCGTTACACAGGCGAACGAGCGTGGTCTTGCCCGATCCGTTCGGACCGGCGAGAACGAGAACGTCGCCGTCGTCGACGGTGAGAGAGACGCCGTTGAGGGCGGCGGTTGCGGCGTCGGCGTCGGTGCCGTCCCCGTTGTAGCGGTAGGTGACATCGGCGACGGTGATCGTCATCTGGCGATCAGGGCGTCGCTTCGGACGATGGCGACCGTCGCCGCGACCTTCAGCCCCGCCACGGGGAGAAAGGGGAGCACCACCGCCGAGACGGCGGCGACGGGACCGATGGCCTGAACCAGCGAGTAGCCCGCCGCGCCGGCGGCGTAGACAACGGCGGTCCCTGCAAGCAGGGCGACGACGAGTCGTGGGATCGAGACGGCGTCCGGCGCGGTCAGGCCACCGGTCCCGTGGGCGATGGCGCCGACCGTCATCGCGGCGAGGGGGAACCCGAAAAGGAATCCCCCGGTGGGACCGAGCAACACGCCGAGTCCGGCGTTACCGCCGGCGAACACCGGGAGACCGAGGAGACCGGCGAGCAGGTAGAGAACAAAGGCGACGCCGGCCCAGACCGGTCCGAGGACGACGCCCGCGAGATACACCCAGAGCGTCTGGAGCGTGATCGGGACGTTCGGGGCGAGCGGGTGGACCATATCCACGGGTGCCGTGGCACTGGTTGCCGCCGCGAACAACACCGCCCGGGCGACGTTGCCGGTCACCTCGTCCCCGACCAGTTCGACCGAGTCGGTTGGGGTCGACATACCGAGTCGTCGTTCGTAAACCACTTAGAAGCTTCCGGTTGACAACCCCGCCGGCGACGGGCTTTTGAATCCAAGCGCGCATCATGTAATATGGACGAAAAGACCTCGGAACTACGGGATATCTTCGTCGACACGACGGGCGAGGAGACCGTCACGGAGCGACAGGCCGACCCCCGTGGCTCGATCACCGAGAACGAGGATCCCGACCGGGTCCGAGCGGAGATCGACGACCTCGTCGAGACGATGCGCGAGCGGTACGACTTCCGGACCGACCTCGACACCGAATCGTACCGCCGGCTGGTTCGGGGGTTCCACGACGACGAGGACGACGAGGGGCTTGCCGAGACGCTTTCTCTTTCGGTCGAGCAGGTTGTCGACGCACGCATGGACCTCCACCTCGTCCGCGACGCCGACCGGGACGTGCCAAACTTCGAGGCGATCCGGGACCGGATCGTCGACGGGGCGGCCGACGACGCCATCGCCGGCGACAACGGGAACACCGGGACGGTGGCACACGTCCGGCGGGTCGTCGAGAGCGAACGGGAGGCGACCCGCGCGAACGGACGATTCCGGGACGGCTTTACAGAACTCCTGACCGACGCCGACCTCACCGGGCGGTTGACGAGCGAGTCCCGGAAGGACGGACTGAAGGAGGCGACCGAGGACATCGAGACCGATGTGTCGTTTTGACCCCTGGCGAAGACTCTTAGGGCATCCCGCGCAACGGGGGAGCAATGGCGCAGTCGTCGCAAAACCAGGAGTTGATCGACCGGTTCGGCCGGTTTTATCGGAACTACTACCGCGACGAGATCAGCCGCCTCGCACAGCGGTACCCCAACGAACAACGCTCGCTTCACATCGACTACGACGACCTCTATCAGTTCGACCCGGATCTGGCGGAGGATTTTCTCGCACAACCGGACCAACTCGGCGAGTTCGCGGAGGAGGCGCTCCGGGTGTACGACCTCCCTGCAGACGTGTCGCTCGGACAGGCCCACGTCCGCCTGCGCGACCTTCCCGACACCGTCGACATCCGGTCGATCCGGGTCCACGACAACCACGTCGGTCGTCTGATCGCCGTCTCGGGCATCATCCGGAAGGCGACCGACGTGCGCCCGAAGATCGTTGAGGCCGCCTTCGAGTGTCAACGCTGTGGTACGATGACGTATATCCCCCAGACCGAGGGCGGGTTCCAGGAGCCCCACGAGTGCCAGGGCTGTGAACGACAGGGCCCCTTCCGGGTCAACTACGACCAGAGCGAGTTCGTCGACTCCCAGAAGCTCCGGGTCCAGGAGTCCCCCGAGGGGCTTCGGGGCGGCGAAACCCCACAGAGCATCGACATCGACATCGAAGACGACATCACCGGCGAGGTGACCGCCGGCGACCACGTCACCGTCACGGGCGTTCTCCACATCGACCAGGTGACCGAGGGCAACGAGAAGTCGCAGCTGTTTGACCTCTACATGGACGGCGTGAGCGTCGACATCGAGGACGAACAGTTCGAGGACATGGAGATCACGGAGGCGGACAAACGCGAGATCGTCGATCTGTCGAACCATCCGGACATCTACGAGGAGATGGTCGCCTCCGTCGCCCCCTCCATCTACGGCTACGACGAGGAGAAACTCGCGATGATCCTCCAACTGTTTGCGGGCGTGACGAAAGATCTCCCCGACGGTTCGCGGATTCGGGGGGATCTGCATATGCTCCTTATCGGGGACCCCGGCACGGGCAAGTGTCAGAAATATGACACTAGTGTCGTGCTTGGGGACGGCACTGAGCGGAAACTCGGCGACTTGGTCGAGTCACGGTTAGAAAATCCAATTTCAGTCGACGATGGTGTGTATCAGCCGGTCGACTTCCCCGTCCAATCAGTAACGGCCAACGGGAAGATTACCCGTGGACAGGCGACGAAGGTTTGGAAGCGGGAAGCACCCGATCGGATGTACCGCATTCGCACCGACGCCGGTCGGGAGGTAGAAGTAACGCCCTCACACCCCCTGTTCGTCTCTGAGGATGGACACCTCAAAGCGACTAGGGCCGACGAACTCGGCGTTGGCGATGGTGTCGCGGTCCGTCAGAGAGATGAAATCGCCGGCACTAGTGAAGAGACATCGGCTCGGACCGCCATCGTCCCGGACGGCGGCTCGGCTAGCGCCAACGGATCGGTTACGCAACAACCGAAGAATATCTCTTGGGATCGCATCATAGCAATCGACACCGTCACTCCGGAGTACGACCGGGTGTACGACCTCGAAGTCGCCGGCACGCACACGTACCTCGGCAACGGCATCGTCTCGCACAACTCGCAGTTGCTGTCCTACATCCGCAACATCGCCCCCCGCTCGGTGTACACGTCGGGGAAAGGATCGTCCGCGGCCGGCCTTACTGCGGCGGCGGTACGCGACGACTTCGGCGAGGGCCAACAATGGAGTCTGGAAGCCGGGGCGCTCGTGTTGGCCGATCAAGGGATCGCCGCAGTCGACGAGCTGGATAAAATGGATGCGGGCGACCGGTCGGCTATGCACGAAGCGCTCGAACAGCAGTCCTACCACCCGAATTCGGAGATCTTGCTCGCCGACGGCCGCCGCGTCGAGATTGGCGAGTTCGTCGACGACGCCATGGCTGACCGTCCCGACGAGGTGATCGACGGCATCGACTGTGAGATCCTCCCCGTCGAGGACGTCGGCGTCCACTCAGTCGATTTCGAGACGAATACTGTGGAGAAGCGACCGGTCGACAGGGTGAGTCGACACGAGGCCCCGGACGAATTCGTCCGCGTCACGTTCTCGAACGGGCGGGACGTCCTCGTCACGCCCGACCACCCTATGTTCGTCGAGCGGGACGGAGAGACGGCGACGGTCGAAGCGGGTACCCTCGACGAAGGAGCGTTCGTCCCGGCACCGCGGAAACTACCAAACTCGACGGCCGGCGTCCCGCTCGACGGGGAACCGCACCGGGGGAAGGAGAAGGACGTCAATCTCCCGGACGAACTCACACCGGACCTCGCGGAAATTCTGGGGTTGCTCGTCGCCGAAGGGCATTCCTACGCCGGTAGTAGCCACGAAATCGGATTCTCGAACCAAGACGGGCGGCTACTGGACCGGATGCAACGGCTGATGAACGACGTGTTCGGGATGTCGAGTAGCGACACGACGAACGCCGCCGGGACCGTCACACAGCAGTATATCTCGACGAAACTCTATCGCTGGTTCGAGTCGAACGTCCCCGAGGTGATGCACACCGCACGGGCGAAACGCATCCCGGCCGCGGTGCTCGGTGCCTCCGAAGAGGCGATCCGGCGGTTCCTCGTCGGCGCGTTCGCCGGGGACGGCGGCGTGGAGAGCGAAGCGATGTCGTTCTCGACTGCGTCGGAGGGACTCGCCGAAGACTACGCCGACGCGCTGGCGAAGATCGGTGTCGCGTCGCGCATCCACCACGACACGACCGAGAACTCGTGGAAGACGTACGTGATGGGCGGCTCAACGGCGCGATTCGTCGACGCTGTCGTCGAGCCAGCCGACGATCGCTACGCGAAGGCACTGGCCTTCGTGGAGCGAAGCGAGGCGACGAAACGACATCATGACGTATTACCGCCGAGCGCTGCAGCCGAGATTCGGTCGCTTCGGCGGCTCCTCGGGGAGCGACTCACCGGCGAATTTCGGCCGAATCTCGACGAGGACTACGGTGTCCAGATCGAGACGGTCGAGAGACACATCGAGACGCTTCGTGACCGCGTGCAGACGGTTCGGTCCGCCCTCAACGAAGCCGATACACTGGCCGACGTGCGGGCGGCGGTCGACTGGTCCGGGCGACAGCTCGCCGAGCGCCTCGACGGCGAGACGACAAGCGCGGTACACTACGCCGAAAGCGGTGGCTACGATAGTGAGCGCCGTGCCACGCTGGCGACGGCGGCCCGCGAGGCTATCTCGGACGCGCTCGATGACGCGGCGACGCGACTGGACGGACTCGAAGAGCGATGTGCGCTCCGGTACTACCGGGTAACCGACGTGGAGACGGTCCCGAACGAGGGGGCATACGAGTGTGAGTACGTTTACGACGTGACCGTCGAACCGACGAACACGTTCGTCAGTCAGGGCGTCGCGCTCCACAACTCTATCTCCATCTCCAAGGCCGGCATCAACGCCACGCTCAAATCCCGGTGTTCCCTGCTGGGCGCGGCCAATCCCAAATACGGTCGGTTCGACCAGTACGAACCCATCGGCGAGCAGATCGACCTCGAACCCGCCTTGATCTCGCGGTTCGACCTGATCTTCACCGTCACCGACCAGCCCGACCCCGAGGAGGACGCCGCACTGGCCGACCACATCCTCCGAACCAACTACGCGGGCGAGTTACACGCCCAGCGGGCGGAGGTGGCGAACGCGAATCACAGCCAGGCGGAGGTCGAGGAGGTGACCGACACGGTCGAACCGGCCATCGATCCCGACCTCCTGCGGAAGTATATCGCGTACGCGAAGCGGACCTGCTACCCGACGATGAGCGACGAGGCGAAGGCGGCTATCCGCGAGTTCTACGTCGACCTGCGGGCGAAGGGGGCCGACGAGGACGCTCCCGTTCCGGTCACCGCCCGGAAACTCGAAGCGCTGGTCCGGCTTGCGGAGGCGAGCGCGCGGGTTCGGCTCGCCGATACGATCACACGGGCCGACGCCGACCGCGTGATCGACATCGTCCGCTCCTGCCTGCAGGACATCGGTGTCGACCCCGAAACCGGCGAGTTCGACGCCGACGTGATCGAGACGGGCACCTCGAAGAGCCAGCGCGACCGCATCAAAAGCATCAAAGACGTGATCGAAACGGTCGACGCCGAGTACGAGGGCGAGGCCGGGGCACCGATCGACGCCATCGTCGACCGCGCTGAGGCAGAAGGGATCAAGGAGGAGAAGGTGATGGACCAGATCGAGGGGTTGCGACGGAAGGGTGACGTGTACAGTCCAAGCACGGACCAGTACAAGGTGGTGTGATGGACCGCATCTCCACGATTCGGAACGTCGAACGGGCGCTCCGGTCGTTCGAGAACGGGGAGGCGGACCTCGCGACGACCGAAGAACGGGTGCTTGCGGCGCTCCGGACATACGCCACAGACTTCGACGACGAGACGGGTCGTGCGGCGTACGTCGGCCAAGGAGCCGACGCCGTCGACGGCGTGGTCGTAATCGCATCATCACACGCCGAGGCGCGAGAACGGATCCGCGACCACGCGTCCGACCCACCCGCCGCGTTCGAGGTCGAGCGTATCGGCTGAGGCTGCCGGTTCCGACAGTGTTAGCATCGCAGTGCCGACACGTGCTCGTCGTGTTGCTTGTCGTTACCTACTCGCAGGGCGCACGCACCACACTCCGCAACAGCTGCCGGAGCCACGAGGCGACGGTCGTCCGACGGCTGGGCCGGGCGGCGTTGTTCAAAGAGACGGAACTGGGCGCGTTTCTCTCCCTGCGACTCCGGGAGAAACACGGCGATGACGTACAGATCGAGCGCACCAGCCCACTCAACGAGTTCGAGGCCGTCCCCGAGTCGGTTCGAGAGGCTGCGGCCGCATACGAGAACCGCAAGGCTGCGACGACGCCGTACGACAAGTTCGCAGCGGGGACCGGCCATCCGCAGCCAGACGCCATGCGTGACAGCGACCTGTAGTGGGATGCGCGTGTGTATCGACGGCGAGAGTCACGAGGGTGTCGCCATCGACGTGACGGGCGTGGCAGGGGAGGAGTTGGTGCGGGCGATCAGGGGTCAAGACGCGTCGCCGCGTGTCGACTGTCCCACACCCGGTCCGGTCCACGACCACGTCTCGATTCTCCCGCCGGCGTCGTTCGACCGGCGGGACGCACTCGCCGCGGCGGCCCGTGCGCTCGGCCACGAGTCGGCCACGCGGGACGAGTTGGAGAACGCCCGGGCGGAACTGGCGGCGCTGTCGCCGCCGCCGGTCGATATGCGGGCGGTACGGCGGCGGGTCGCCGAGGCCGGGTCCGAGGAGGAGCGTCTGCGTGAACGCGTCGCCGAACTCAGGGGGCGGCTACGGGCACGGCGCGAGATGGGGGCGGACGCCACGGCCGTCGAGGCGAAACTGGATGAGGCGACGCGCCAGCTCTCGGAGGCCGAGACCGAGCGCATCGCTGCCGAGCAGGCGCTTGAGCGCGCGGAGCGGGCGGCCAGGGAGGCCCGCGACCGGCGGGAGCGTTGCCTCAAACTCGAAGACCGGGTCGCCAACCGCGAACGCGAGGTCCGTCGCGACCTAGCGGCGGCGGTGTGGGACCGGTTCCGGTCGGCGGTTCGTGCCGTGCCCGGAAACGCGACGGTCGGTGCGACGCCGGGCGAGTTCGACGGCGACCGACTGACTGCCGCACTCGCCGTAGCCCGCCTCGCGCCGCTCGACGCGCCGGTGGTCGTCGACGGGGTCGATCACGTGTCCGGGGCCGGCGCGGCGGCGAGGCTGCTGGACGCGCCGGTTATTTATACGCGGTGACGCGGCCACCTCGGGGCATGGACACCGACTGGTCCGTCAGTGGCCTCGACGGCCGGGACGATGTACGTCTCGTGACGGTCGAACTCCGGAACCCAGATCCGGTGGACCGACAGGTCCGGGTCGACAACCGACTGGACGGTCCCGTTCTCCCGCCTCGTCGGGCCGGTGTGCCCGACCCGGGCTGGGATCGGGACGGGTTCACCGGTGTCGTGCCCGCGGGCGGGCGACTCTCGCTTGGATACGCTTGCCCCGCGGCGCCGGGTCAGCCGCCGGTGTCGGTCGTCAACGAGGGACGGGCGAGCGAAAGACCAACCGACGACACCGAGACCGCCGTTCGGGAACTCGCCGACCCGCGCCCGCCGGCGGACGCGGTGCCGGACGCGCCGCCGGACGGCGGTGACGGTGGCGGAAGCGACACGGACGCGGGTGGGCGGGGCGACAGCCCGCCGGCCCCCGTCGCGTCGTGGCTAGCGGCGGTCGAGCGGCGTATCGAACGGGGCGAACGATTGACCGACGCGTCCGTCGTGACTGCCGTCGGCGGGGTGAAGACGATCGCGGCCGATGGTCAGGATGTCGCCGACCTCGACGCTCGGGTGGCGACCGACGCGGTGGCGTTGCGGACGGTCGCGGCGCGGGCGACGGCGCTGGTAGAACGAGCGGAAGCGGTCGATATCCCGGTCGAGGCGCTCCGGAGGCTGTCGTGATCGTCGCTGTCGCCGCCGGCAAAGGGGGTGTGGGAAAGACGACTGTCGCGTACAACCTCGGGGCGGCTCTCGACGCCGTTGTCGTCGACGCCGACCTCCCCGAAGGTCGCGGGCCGGGCCTCCACGACGTTCTCGCGGGACGGGCAACGGCGACGGAGGCGGTCCGGGGCGGAGCGGTGTCGCTTTTGCCCTGTGGCCGGTCGCTCGCCGGGGCGCGCGCGGCGGACGTGCGCCGACTGGCCGACGCTCTACGGCAGGTCAAGCGCGAGTATGGCGACGTTATCGTGGACTGTCCCGCGGGGCTCCGGGCCGATGTCGGCGTCCCCGTGGCGGCCGCGAACGCCTGCGTGGTCGTCGTGTCGCCGCGGCGGTTTGCGCTCGCGGACGCGATACGGACCAGAGAACTAGCTCGCGAACTCGACACCGGACTCGTTGGCGTCGCACTCAACCGAACGACCGATGCCGATGACCCGCCAGAGGACGTGTTCCGCCGGACCCTCGGCGCGCCGGTGTCGACGGTGCCCGCCGATCCCCGGGTCGGCCGGTCCGTCCGTGAGGGGCGACCGGTCGTTGAAACTGCGGGATCGTCGATCGCAGCCGACGCGTTCCGGTCGCTCGCGGCGAGGGTTCAGTCCTGTAACAGCCGGTAGGTGTTCCGAACGGTGACGGGTGTGACACCGGCCACCTCCGCCGCAGCTTCCTGGGTGAGCGGCGCGCCGGTGTCATGTGCGGCCGTGTAGAGACACGCCGCCGCGACGCCGCTCGGGTTCCGGCCTGTAGCGTCGCCGGACTCGCGAAGGTCGCGCGCGTACGACTCGGCCCGCCGGCGGACCGACGCGCAGACGTCGAGTTCGCTGGCGTACCGGGGGACGTACTCGACGGGGTGGATCGGACCGGTCGCCACGTCGAGTTCGCGGTTGAGCGCACGGTATGCCGCCCGGTGTTCGTTCTCGGTCGCCTTTGCGGCGTCGACGACCTCCCCGACGGTCCGGGAGACGGAACACACCCGACAGGTGGCGTACACCGTCGCCGAGGCGAATCCTTCGAGCGACCGCCCCCGGAGGAGGTCGGCATCCTGTGCCGAACGGAACAGCGAGCACGCCGACTCGCGGACGTGTCTCGGGAGTTCGAGCGCACCGACGAGTCGACGGATTTCGGTGAAGGCGTACACCTGGTTGCGCTCGCGTTTCGTCGAGATCTGTGCGCGGTTGTGTTGGGTACGCATTCGGGAGAGTCGCCGCCGCTTACGCCCTTTGATTCGGGTCGACCGTCCGATATCCGTCGAGAGTCCGCGGTCGTGGCGCGACTGTGTCAGGGGTGCGCCCGTCCGCTCGGGTTGTCCCTCGTCGTCCGCGAAGGACCGCCACTCCGGGCCGTGGTCGATGCGGTACTCGTCGACGACCAGCCCGCACCGGCTACAGACCGTCTCCGTACCGTCGGCGTTTAGCTGTCCGCTGCACTCCGGACACTCCGTCTCGCGTGTCTGGCTCATCACAGTCGAAGATTGGTCCCGATGGTGTATTTAAACGGGGTCGGGAACGGGATGTATCGGCGTCGAAGACGGCGACAAGCATACCGGTAACCGGTATGCTCTTGAGAACACGCCCCCATAGGAGGTAACTTTTAGATGGACCGGTCCACCATTGTGGATCAATGGGCCTCTCGGACATCGCCGAGGGAATCGAGGTTCGCGACCGGCAGCGCGACCGCGGGGTGCCGACGGTAGACGCGACGAGAGGGGATTTGACAGCCCGTCTCGACGAGCACTCGACGGTCCTTCCCTGCACCCCCGAGGCGGCGGCGGTGGTTCTCGAGACGTACGCCGCCGGAACGAGCGTCGGCGACTGCGCTCGTGAGGCAGGCATCGCACCGATGACGGCCGCCAAACTGCTTCACCGGTGCGGTATCGGGGGAGTGTCGCCGCTCGCGCCAACGGCGCGGAAAATCGTCCGCGACTGGTTGAACGGCGACCTCCCGCGCTCGGAGGCCGTCGACCTCGTCGGCGCCGACGAGGCGGACTTCGCGCTGGCGACGTACGTGGAGACACACGACGCTGTCCCCGAACTGACCGACGCCGTCGCGGGTGTTCTCGAACCCGAATCGAGCGCGACGGTTGCCAAACGCGACGCGCTGGCGGAGACGATGAGTTCGGTCGACGACCTGCGGTGAACGGCCGACACCGTGTGGCCGGCCGCTCCCGCATCGAGACGACCGAGACGCCGGATTTCGGCCGGTTCCCCTCGTCGCCGCTTCGCTCGGCGGGAACGGTGAGGCGTGCCTGTCCGGACCGCGCCGGACACGGTGAAAAACGTCCCGCTGATCGTAAACCCCGGTTGCAGGGCGGTCTGCCGTCGCCTCGGGGCTTAATCCAACCACGTACCCGGACGACTCGAAACACGGTCGAACGGCAGGCCGGCCGGCCCTCCGAAACGGGTGGCTACGTCGACCCGGACACCGCGAAAAGTCGGGCATGTGTGCTCGTCTGTGGGCGAGATCGACGTATCCGGACGGTGCGTTCGATACCAGCCAAGCAGTTATACAGAACGATTCCTAACCGAAGGCAGGCTGAATGCACGACGACAGAATGGCGTCAGATCCGGACGAGTATTGGGAGCGGCGGCGGGAAATAACGCCGTCGCCGAACCCGCCTGTCGTCGCCGACGGTGACCAGCGACTCGCGTTGTTGGTCGACCTTGCGGAGTCGCAGGTATCATCGGAGTACCGTCGACTCCACGCTCGTCTGTCGGAGTTTCGGTGCCTGAAACTGATGCCGCCGGACGAACTCCACCTCACGGTCAAACTGTTCGACCACGCGCCGACCGTCGCGACGGAGGGCGACTCGTCGCCCATCTCGGCCGCACAGATCGCCGACAGCGTCGCCGGAATCGTCGACGACCGTGAGCCGTTCACCATCGAGTTCCCGCGGCTGAACCTGTTTCCCGACACGGTTTATGCGGAGGTTGACGCCGGCGGAGCGCTCACGGACCTCAATCGGGCGGTCTGTGACCAGCCGTGGACGACCACGGGCGACCGCGACGGTCAGCAGTTCATTCCGCATCTCACGCTGGGGTACTTCGACGGGGCCGAGGAGTACGACCAGTTGATCGCCTTTCTCGAAAGGCATCGCGATCCACAGTTGCCCGCGATGACCGTCGAGGAGGTCGCCATCGTGGCGTACGACCTCACCTCGAACTGGGGGTCGGCCGCGACAACGATCCAAACGTATTCGTTGTGATCGACGGTCTCGCGGTGAGACCGGGGTGACGGGCCGCCGGTGGGGTGGTATGAGCGGGATCGGGACGTGCCGGGAGGGGCGGCCGGAAACAGCCGGCTGTGTGGTGTCAGCGCATATCACGGCAAAGAACCGCCGCGGTCACGACGAGACAGAGGGCAAGCCCACCTAATGCACGATCGTAGCCGACGGTGGCCGCGGCGGTTCCCATGTACACCGGTCCGAGCGCGCCGATGGCGAGAAAGAACGTCCGGGCCGCACCGAGGTCGCCACCGAGGTTGTCATCGGGGGCGGTGTCGAGAACGAGCGCGTCGATGATGGGAAACTGTGTTTTGTATCCGACCGCGAACAGACCAATCGCGGCGGCGATGGTGGTCACCGACCGGGCGGTGATCACGAGTCCGAGAGCACCGGCCGCGAGCATGAGACCGGTCACGGCGACCAGCCGGCGCGGGAGACGGTCCGACAACGCGCCGGCGACCGGTTTGATCGTGATGCCGACGGCGAAGACGACGGCAAACAAAAGCTGTGGGAGCGGGGCCGAGAGTTCTTTCGCGTCGCTGAGGTACGTCGGGAGAAAGTTGATCCACGCGCCGATCGTAAAGTAAAACAGGGAAAACGCCAACAGGAGGCCGCGTTGGCGGCGGGTGGCGAACAATCGCCGCAAGGTCCTCACGAGCGCGACCGGCGGACGGTCGATGCGGAGCGGTTCGTGGTTCCAGACGACGTAGAGAAGGCCACTCGCGATCAGCGCGGCCGCGATGGCACCGAACGGGAGCCGCCACGTCGGTGTGACGGTCGCCAACACCGTCGTGCCGCCGACGATGACGAACGCGACCCCGGCCGCGAGCAGTCCGCCGCCGTCGGTCCCGGCCGTGTAGATACCCAGCGCTTGACCACGCCGGTTGACGAACAGGTCCGACAGCAACGCTCGCGACGGGATCGCGAACAGGCCCTTGCCGGCGCCGACGAGCAGCGTTGCAACGACGAACATGCCGTAGGTTGAGGTGACGGCGACGAGGAGAAACGCGCCGATCGACACACCGATGCCCGGCAGAACGAGCGCCGCGCGCGACGAACTGTCGGAAATTCGGCCGCTCGGATACTGGGTGAGTGCGTAGGCGAGTTGAAGCCCGCCGAGTGCGAGCCCCGCGGTCACGGTCGTGATCGATAAGGTGTCGATGATGGTCGGAAGCAGCGGGGACAACAGGAAGCGTCCCGTCTGCAGCGTCGCCCACGCGAGTGCGAGGCTCCACAGAATCCGCCCGGAGTGGCCTCCGAACAGCCGCTCGTCAGCCGGTCGCGACACTATCAGATTACAGACGGTCCGACCACTTGGCTTGCTCGTTTCGGGGCCGTCCACGCTGTTGTGCGTTCCGTGGCAGGGCGGCGACGACACCGCTCGGCGACGTGCCCGCGAGCTACCGGGCACGACCGTCGAGCCCTGCCGTGCGGGTAGCCGAACCGGGTCGGTGGCGTCCAACGGCCGACATCGTACGGCCACACGTTCATAAACGGACACACGGCGAGCCGTTAGGGAGAAGCCGGGCGGTCGACGGTCCGCGATCACGGCCCGCCGCTGGCGATCAGCCCAGAACAACGAGAACGATACCCAGCGACGTGCTCGCGGTGGCGACGAGACGACGCCGCGTCGCCGTTTCGCCGAGAAGACTGCCGCCCAGCACCACCGCAACCAGCGCTTGGCCGCTGAGGATGGGAACGACGACCGACGCCGGGGTTGTCGCGAGTGCGAGTGCGGTCAGATGGTCCGCGGTCGCGAGCACCAATCCCACAACGGCCAGCCCCAACCACGCGGTGCGTCTCGTTGGCCGTGCCGTCCACTGTCGAAGCCCAATGGGAAGCGTCCCCATCGTCAGCCCGGCGAGTGTCACGACGACCAGCGTCGACGGCTCGACGGTTGCGTTGGCCAACAACACCCGTTTGCCGACGTCGGCCACACCGATGAGCACCGCCGAAGCCAGCGCCAGCCGTGCAGGCGTGCTATCCGCCAGCCGCCGGAACGGGCCGATCACGCCGGCCGTCTCCCCCGTTTCGGTGCCTTCGAGCAGGTAGACGCCGACGGTCACGGCACAGAGGCCGGCGATCTGTGACGGGGAGACGCGTGTCCCGAGGCCGACAGCCTCGATAAGGAGAACGACCGGAGGGGCGAGTTTCGATAACGGCGCGACGTAAGAAACGTCGCCGACCTGGAGCGCCCGGACGGACGCGACGGCCGAGCCGACGGTGACCGCAACGACCCCGCCGAGAAGTGCCACCGCGACGGCGTCGAAGTCGGTGGGAAGCGCCACGACGGGCCGACCGACCGCCGTTCCGATGGCGACGTACCAACACAGCGCCGCGCCCTCGACGAGCCCGAGATACAGGAACGTCGGGTAGTCGACGAAGTACCGCTTGTACACGACGAGATAGCCGCCGGTCAGCGACATCGAGAGACCGGCGAGAATGACGCCTGAGAGCACATCCGACGTTAGGAATCGACCGACAAGATCCCACGGGAGCCGTGTGAGCCGGCACCGAGAGCGGACGGAAGGACCGGTAAGCGGCGGCGAGACGTCCGACCACGTCGAACAAGGGGAGAAAACGGGATGCGGACAGCGTGGACGGGGCATCCACGTCCACCGTCAACTACTCACGGAACGGTGGTAACGCTGTGCTTGTCACAGGACAACTCTCCGCGCTCGGGTCGCGGTGTCGGCGTTCCCGCGCGGATCCGAAGCGGTTAGTCGAACCAACGTATGCTGGTGCGGGAGTGTCGCTTCCCGCTGACCTACTCACCGGGGGGCGACGAGTATATCGACGCATTTCTCGAGAACGAATCGCTTCGCTCCGAGACGATTGTCTCGTGTCCCAGCACCGACCAGTGGTGGCGTATCGAGCGGGTGACGGGCGATCCGGAGGCACTCGACCGGCTGGATGCGTTGTTGCTCGGCGAAACGCTCGACCGCGAGTCGATCAGCGGTCGTGTCCGTCGGGGACCCCGGACCCGGTCGGGGCGGCAGGCGAAACCGGCTCCATGTCGAATCGGTTAACCCGTCGCCGTGCCAACAGTAGCCGATGCTTGAACCCGGCGATCCGGTACCGGAGGTAACGGCGCGAAATCAGGACGACAGGTCGGTCACGCCCGACTTCGGGGCGCCGACGGTCGTGTACTTTTATCCGAAGGATTTTACCGGCGGTTGCACCGTCGAGGCGGCCGATTTCCAAGCCGCGCTTCCCGAGTTCCGTGGACTCGGCGTCACGGTGTACGGGGTCTCGATGGACAGCGTGGAGGTTCACGCCGATTTCGCCGACGAGGAGGGGGTCCAGTTCGACCTGCTCGCCGACCCGGACGGCGCCGTCGCGTCGGCGTTCGGCGTTCCGACCGACGGAGGACACCCCGACCGCCTCACCTTTCTGATCGGGGACGGGGAGGTCGTTGCCGCGTACGAACCGGCGCTCGCCGACCCGAACGGTCACGCACGTGAGGTGCTCAACGACGCACGTCGCAGGTTCGGCGAGGGGTGAGCGGTCGCCGTGTTCACCGGCCGTCGGACGGATTCGCCTCGACGGCATGTGGGTCGGTCGGCAAGCGGTCGGCACCCCACGCATAGCGCGTGTGGATAACGGCGACGGCAACAGCAACGGTAACGACAAACAGCGCCGTCGCCACGGGGTAGCTGACAGCCAGACACGCGGCGTGGACGGCGGCGGCCAGGAGGGCGCTATCGGTCACGCTGTACGTGTGTGGGGGCGATACGTCTCGGATCGTGTGTGATCGGACATCGGTGGCGGGGAGCGTATCGGATGGTGGTCGGGCGTCTTGTACGGACCGGGGAGCCCCGCCGGAGGAGGGCCTCACGACCGGGGTCGTACTCAGTTACTACTGTGGAGGGTCATCGCGCCGACCGAGGAATCATACCTGTTGCCCAAGAACTGATACCGGTTCACACGCTGTGGTGGCATCACCGCGAGACGAACTCACCGACCGAGCCGAGCAGGCCCGGTCCGTCGCCGGTCGAGGGATCGACACCCAAGGCGACACGCGCCACGTCGGCGACCGCGGTCGCGACGGACCGATCCGACAGACAGGTCGGTGCGGCCGTCACGCCGGCCGTCGTCTCCGGAAGGGTCACGTCCGCGACGGAGAGATCGCCACGGACCGACACGACTCCGTCGGGCGTGACGCCGACGTCGTCGAGACGGCCGCGCATGCGCTGCACCGCGTCGCGGCCGCGGGTCGTCGCCGGCGTCACTACGACCGTCCGGTCCGCGGCAGTCACGGCCGCGACCGACTGGTTCGCCGCCACCGGCGGTGTGTCGACGAGGACGTGATCGAACGCCCCGGCCGCGGCGTCGATGCGTGACTCGAGAACCCGAGCGGCGTCAGGGGATTTGGCACGAGCGAGGCGCTCGAACGGTGCAACCGCCGGACAACACGCCAGTCGACCGTCGTCGGAATCGACCGGGAACTCGACCAGTCCGTCGGCGAGTGGGGCGTCGCGGCCGTCGGTCAGGAGTGTCGTCAGGTCCGGATCGAGCCGTCCTGTGAGGTGATCGGAGAGGCCCTGCGTGGCGAAGGCGGCATCAAGGACCGCCACCTCGCGGCCGTCGTTCGCCAACAACGCGCCGAGTTCGATCGTAAGCCGGGTGGTCCCGGCACCGCCGGTCGCCCCGACCAGCGCCGCCGACACGCCGGTGGTGTCTACCATACGACGACGTGGCGGCGGCTTCCGGTAAAAAACTGGGGACGCCCTTGCTGATCGGCGGCGTGTCGGTGGCATCGACATCGGCATCGGCATCGTCATGTGCATCCGGCCGGCGGGCACCACAACCCGGTTGTTCAACTTATGTATGTGGCGTGACAACAGACATCGCGTCCCGACGTTCAACCGGCAACGGGAGGTCGGTCCCCGGCGCAGGTCAGAACAACGAGTCGGCTGTCGCCGCACCGACGACGCTAAACACGGAGCCGACACTGACAGCTTTGAACGTCACCTCGGCCGCGCGGAGGTCGATATCGACACCCCCGACGCCGACGAGGCGGCCGCCGACATCGCCGACGAACGTCGCCGGTGCGCCGAAAGCCAGAGCGAGGGCGAACACAGAACCGTATGAGACGGCCACGAGGGAGAGAAAGCGGATCGGAACTCCACCGACCTCGGTCTCGGCGTCGGGGTCGCGGTCGTCGGCCTTATACAGCGCGCCGTACCCGATCGCGAGGACGATGCCGAAGCTCACGGCGGCCTGTGGCCACGACATGCCGGCGGCGAGCACCCACACCTCCTCGGTCACGACAAACGGGCCGGCAAGCAGGAATCCGCCGACGATCTGTTGTGCGGTGTCGGCCACGTTGTACCGCCGCCGCGCTCCGACCATACATCGGTTGAGGCGCGCTGTGGCTAAAGCGCCGGCGGTTTCGTCGGCCGCCGCGGGAAACGGTTTTGCCTCCACCTGACGCACGTCCGGGCGTGGCGATCGAGCGTCGGTACGTTCTCGGCGCGGTGTTCGCTTTCGCGGCCATCGGGACCGCCGTCCTCGTCGCGGACGTGCTCGCAACGGTGTTTTTCGCCGTGACGGTCGCCTATCTACTCGTGCCGCTTCACGAGGAACTGACCCGCCGTGGGCTTTCGACGTGGTGGGCGAGTCTCACCGCGACGGCGGCGGCGGCGCTCGCGGTCGTCGCCCTCGCGCTTCCGCTCTTGTTGGTGGTTGTCGGCCGCCTCGATGAACTCCTCTCGGTCCTCTCTGCGCTTCCCCCGACGCTGACGATCGACCGCTACGGGTTCTCCGCGACGGTAACGCTCTCGGAAGCTAGAACGACGGTACTGGGGTACGGGCGGCGTCTCGCCCGGTCGGTCGCCGTCGTCGTGCCCGTTCTGGCGCTCAAACTGACCGTGTTCGTGATGCTCGTGTTCGCCCTCCTCACACGGACCGCCGACGCCAACCGCGCAGCCATCGCCGTCGTCCCGCAGGGGTATCGCGATCTGGCCCGGGGGCTCGGACGACGAACCCGTGCGACCCTCTTTGGAATCTACGTTCTGCAGGCGGCAACGGCCGTCGGCACCTTCGCCATCGCGGTGGTGTTTTTCTTTCTGCTCGGCTACCCGTACTTCCTCACGCTGGCCGTTGTCGCCGCGATTCTCCAGTTCGTGCCGGTGGTTGGCCCGTCGGTGTTGATACTCGTCGTCGGTGCGGGCCACGTGGTCGCCGGTGACCTCACGCGGGCGGCGATGGTCCTCGTTGCAGGCCTCTTTCTCATCGCGTGGTTGCCGGACGTGTTGATCCGGCCACGACTCGCCCGCGAGACCGCCGATCTTCCGGGGAGCCTCTACTTCGTCGGGTTTGTCGGCGGCCTCCTGACACTAGGGCCTGTCGGGATCATCGCCGGACCACTGGCGGTCGCGCTCGCCGTCGAGAGCGCCGAACGCCTCTCGGCGGAGCTCAACGAGGCGTCGGTCGGGGAGAGCTGAACCGACGGGTCGGTCGGCCCCGATTCGAGGGCTCGGTCCCGTCGGTCATTCGGACTCGCCGCCGCTTCTCCCCCAACGCGCGGTTCCATACGATCACTGCGCGTCGCCTTCGGCCAACCGCCCCCCACGCTCGGTCCACTCGGCGAGACTCCCCTCGTAGAAGTCGACGGCATCGTAGCCCAGGTGTCGGAGAACAACGTACGTGTGGCTGATCCGTCGGGCGGTGTTGCAGTAGAGAACGATCCGGCGGTCGGGGGTGATCCCTTTGTCTGCCAGCAGCGACTCGAGTTCGTCGCGGGGTTTCAGCCCGCGCGTCCCCTCGTCGACGAGTTCGCGCCAATCGAGTTGGATCGCGCCCGGCAGGTGGCCCTCCTCATACTCCCACGCCTCGCGGGTGTCGACGAGCAGCGCGTCGGCGTCGAGTGCGGCCTCAACGGCCTCGAAGCCGACAAGCGGCGACGACACCGGCTCCCGAACCTCGTATGTCGTGGGCGACGGCGACGGTGTCTTTGTCGTCGTTTCGTGTGCCCGGCTCCACGCGCTGTAGTCGCCGTCCAACAGGTGTAGATTACGGTGGCCGTACAGCAACGCCGTGACCAGAAACCGTGCGGCAAACACCCCGTGCTCGTCGTCGTACGCGACGATAGGATCCCCAGGTCCGATGCCGGCCGCCTCCATCAGTTCGGTCCACCGCTCCGGCCCGGGAAGCATCCCCTCGTCGCCGGTCTCGCTTCGGAACCGGTCGAACAGAACGTTGACCGCCCCGGGGACGTGCCCGATGCCGTCGAACTCCCACGCGTCACGCACGTCAACCACGCGAACCGCGTCGCGGTTGGCCGCAAGCCAGTCGACGGTGACGACGATATGTTCGTCCATACCCATACTCGGCGTACAGCCCCATCGGGTTTAGAAACGGCGCTTCGGCGAACGTCGCATTCCGAGACAATATTTGCTTGTTTTCCGTCGGTCCGACGGTTGTCAGTCGGGAGAGGGTGGATCCAGAACCGTTCGGCCGGCCAAGCAGTGGCAGCATTTTCCGGTTCGGTGGAGGACTGGTCGCCTCTGCCGTTGGTGTGGGGATTATAGGGGCGGGTTACGTACTACCCGTCGCCATGTCGGATTCAGCGTACGCAAAAGACGTTCTTGTATCGGCGGACTGGGTGGAAGACCACCTCGACGACTTCCAAAGCGACGATTCGGACCATCGGCTCGTGGAAGTCGACGTGGACACCGAAGCATACGACGAGGGCCATGCCCCAGGTGCCATCGGTTTCAATTGGGAGACACAACTGCAGGACCAGACCACGCGTGACATCCTCTCGGCCGAGGACTTCGCGGACCTGCTTGGCAGTCACGGCATCTCCGAGGACTCCACCGTCGTGTTGTACGGTGACAACTCCAACTGGTTCGCGGCCTACACCTACTGGCAGTTCAAGTATTACGGCCACGACGACGTGTGCCTGATGGACGGCGGGCGAGACTACTGGCTCGAAAACGACTATCCGCTGACCGAGGCGGTTCCCGAGTTCTCGGCCGTCGACTACGAGGTATCCGGTCCCCGCGAGAGCATCCGTGCCTACCGCGAGGACGTGGAGAACGCCATCGAGCGCGGGGTTCCGCTCGTCGATGTCCGCTCGCCCGAGGAGTTCAGTGGCGAGATTCTCGCGCCCCCGGGACTACAGGAAACCGCCCAGCGTGGCGGCCACATCCCCGGCGCGCAGAACATCTCGTGGGCCGCCGTCACGAACGACGACGGAACGTTCAAAACCCGCGAGGAGATCGAAGAGTTGTACGCCGAGGAAGGCATCGACGGCAAGGGGACGACCGTCGCCTACTGCCGGATCGGCGAGCGCTCGTCGGTCGCATGGTTCGCGCTCCACGAACTGCTCGGCTACGAGGACACGATCAACTACGACGGCTCCTGGACCGAGTGGGGCAACCTCGTCGGCGCGCCCGTCGAGAAGGGCAGCGCCGACGACTGACCGGCCTCGTCGCGAGCGTCGACACAGCGACCCAGACGCCACCCGCACTTCTTTCGACACCGACCGAGCAGCGACAGGGTCGATCACTCCGGCAGGGCAGGGTGTGGCGATGCATACAAACGATGGGGCGTCGTAGCGCCGACCATGGACGGCACGACGCTCGTGGAGACGCTGACCGACGACCTGGAGACTGAGCTGTCGCGACTCGGGTCCTCGAAGTGGCTGTACGCCCTGACCGACGGCGAGATGACCGGGGACGCGGTGCGTTCCGCGGCGGCGACGGACGCGGCGGCGGCGGCCGAGCGGTTCGAGGCGTGGGCGGCCAACGACAACGCGGCCACGGCCACGTTCGACGCACTCACCGCGACGGCGACGGACCGAGCCGAAACCGTCGACGCCGACCCGGCCGGCACCCCCGACGCCGAGCGGACGTACGCGGCACTCGCCGAGTTCGACGACGCCGTCGGGCGACTGGGTGGGGCACTCGGCCACTCGCTCGTTCTCGACCGGACCGTCGGCCAGATGGTCGGCTTCTTTGTCGGCGACGCCGACCCCTCGACTGCGGGCACCTTCCGTGACCTCCGCGACGAACTCAACGCCGACCGCGACCGGATTCTCGACGGTCTCGACGAGACCTGTGACGGCGACGACTGGGACCGTGCCGCGGCCGCCGCGCGGACGGTGGTCGACGCGGCGTACGACGACTACGTGAACATTCTCGAATCGATGGGGATCAAACCCAAAAACGTCTGTTGAGGGGTGACAGCTAGTCGCGCCGAGTGACCGGCGAAATCTCCACCGGAAACAAAGGGGTTCGGGGGTCGTTCACACGCCCTCGATGGTTTCGCGGTACGCGGTGATCGCGTCCATCGCGGCGGCGATCCGGGCGGCTACGTCGTCGTCGGCCTTTGTTTTGACCTCTCGGAGGGTGTTCTCGTGTCTGGCGAGGCGGCCGTGGTCCGCGCCGGTTTCGGCCAACGCCGCCAACTGGTCGGCCTGCCGTTCGAGTCGGTCGCGTTGTTCGCCGTCGGCCGATTCCACCGCGGCGTGCAGTTCCTCGCTCGCCGATTCGAGGCGCTCGTGGGGCATGTGCGGCGCTACGCCGGCCGGGAGCAAATTTTTTGGGCACCGCCGGTCGTCTGCCCGAGGAGGTCGAACGTGTCCGAGCCGACAGTGGCCCCGTACTCCGTTCACCGGATCGACAGACCGGCGAACAGCCCAACAACGCCCCCGACAACGGCCGTCAGGAGCAGAAAAACGCCCACCGCTCCGGGATCGAACCCCCCGGCTCGGGGGAGCGACGCGAGAAGCACGACGCCACCGGCGAGCAGGGCGGCGAGGAGTCCGACGTAGGTGCTCGTGGGTTGGGACGCCGCACCCACGTCCCGATCCGCGGCCGCGGTTGCCGTCGGGTCGATGTTGGCACCCGCCGTCGGATCGGCTCTGCCGTCCACCGTCGGGTCGGTGTCCGCGACGACGCTCCCGGCCGAGCCCACGTCCGTCCCACCCGCGTCGGGTTCGGTCGCGGCCGTCACCGCCTCTCCCAGCAACAGTCGCCAGAGCAGCGACCCCGCGTTGGAGCGCCCGGCCCCCCACGCGAGCGCCGCGAGAACGATGACCCCGACCGCCGCGAGAACGGAGCCGTCGTCCGCGTCGTCGTCGGTCGCCGTTTTGAGCGCCTCGCTCACCGACCACGCGGAGACCCCGGTCACCAACGCGAGTAGACGTATCAGCCCGACGACCGGCGACAGGTCCCCGGCCGGCCAGAGCGTCAGGCCGACAAGGGCGATTCCGGCACCGATCGCGATCCGTTTGACCCGCGTCCGGATCGCGTCGATCCGGCCCAAGCGTCGCCAACGGTCCACCGGAACGTACTCGGTGGCGTCGACCGCGACCCCGCTCATTCTCCCCCCCGCCGTCTGTCGGACTCGTCGCCGGCGGGTCGACGCCGCCGGCACAGACACGCGCCGTCCATACGGGTCGTTGGTCGCGCACTCGAATATGCGTTCGGCCCGACCCCATCAGAGCGAATCCGTCAAGTCAGTCGAGCACCCACATACCCACCGTGAGCGACGCGAACTCGGGCCCACTGTCGCCGGACCGCCCAGACGCCGACCGCCCGTTTCGGGTCGACGCCCCCTTCGACCCTGCGGGCGACCAACCGGCCGCCATCGAGAACCTCGCCGCCGGCTACGAATCAGGGATGGACAGACAGACCCTTCTCGGCGTGACGGGATCGGGCAAAACAAACACCGTCTCGTGGCTCATTGAGGAGATCCAGAAGCCGACGTTGGTGATCGCCCATAACAAGACGCTCGCGGCCCAACTGTACGAGGAGTTCAGAAATCTATTTCAGGATAATGCAGTAGAATATTTTGTATCCTACTACGACTACTACCAGCCCGAGGCCTACGTCGAGCAGACGGACACGTTCATCGACAAGGACGCCTCGATCAACGACGAAATCGACCGCCTGCGCCACTCGGCGACCCGGTCGCTGTTGACCCGGGACGACGTGATCGTCGTCGCCTCGGTGTCGGCCATCTACGGCCTCGGCGATCCCGCAAACTACGTCGATATGTCGCTCCGCCTCGAAGCGGGCCAAGAGATCGACCGCGACGAACTGCTCGCCCGTCTCGTGGACCTCAACTACGACCGCAACGACGTCGACTTCACGCAGGGGACGTTCCGGGTCCGGGGCGACACCGTCGAGGTGTTCCCGATGTACGGTCGCTACGCCGTCCGGGTGGAGTTCTGGGGCGACGAGATCGACCGCCTGACGAAACTCGACCCGCTGGAAGGGGAGGTGGTGAGCCGGGAACCGGCCGTTCTGGTCCACCCTGCGGAACACTACTCGATCCCCGAAAAGCGGTTGGAGGCGGCCATCGAGGAGATCGAGGATCTTCTCGGGGATCGGGTCGACTACTTCGAACGGCAGGGTGACCTCGTCGCCGCACAACGCATCGACGAGCGGACGACCTTCGATCTGGAGATGCTCCGCGAGACGGGGTACTGCTCGGGGATCGAGAACTACTCCGTCCACCTCTCCGACCGGGCATCGGGTGAGGCGCCGTACACCCTGCTGGATTACTTCCCCGACGACTTTCTCACGGTGATCGACGAGTCCCACCAGACACTCCCACAGATCAGGGGCCAGTACGAGGGCGACAAATCCAGAAAGGACTCGCTGGTCGAAAACGGCTTCCGGCTCCCGACGGCCTACGACAACCGCCCGCTTACGTTCGAGGAGTTCGAACAAAAGACGGGTCGGATCTTGTACGTCTCCGCGACGCCCGGCGACTACGAACGGGACCGCTCCGAGCAGGTGGTCGAACAGATCGTCCGTCCGACATACCTCGTCGATCCCGGCATCGAGGTGGCCGACGCGACGGGGCAGGTCGAGGACCTCATGAGTCGGATCGACGAGCGCATCGAGCGCGACGAACGCGTTCTCGTCACCACGCTCACCAAGCGGATGGCCGAGGATCTCACGGAGTATCTCTCCGAGGCGGGGGTGGCGGTGGAGTATATGCACGACGAGACGGACACGCTGGAGCGCCACGAACTCATCCGCGGGCTACGACTCGGCGAGTTCGACGTGCTCGTCGGCATCAACCTCCTCCGGGAGGGACTGGACATTCCCGAGGTGTCGCTGGTCGCCATTCTCGACGCCGACCAGGAGGGCTTTCTCCGCTCGGAGACGACGCTCGTCCAGACGATGGGGCGTGCGGCCCGGAACGTCAACGGCGAGGTGGTGCTTTACGCCGACGAGGTGACCGACTCGATGCAGGCGGCGATCGACGAGACACAGCGTCGTCGCCGGATCCAGCGGGAGTTCAACAGAAAACACGGCCACGAGCCGACGACCATCGAGAAGGCGGTTGGCGAGACCAACCTGCCGGGAAGCGAGACGGACACCGGGGGTGTCACCGGAGACGCGCCACAGAGCAACGACGAGGCGCGCGCCCGCATCGAAGCGCTCGAAGAGCGCATGGCGGCGGCCGCCGACAATCTGGAGTTCGAACTCGCGGCCGACATCCGCGACCGAATCCGTGAACTCCGTCAGGAGTTCGACTTCGACGACGCCGACGATGGGATCGCCCCCGAAATCGACTCCGACTTTTGACTCCCGGCCCGGAACCGTTTTGTCGCCGGATCGACATGGTGTCTATATGTTCGGGCGGGTGTTGTCGTGGCTCGGGTCCGGCGACGACACCGACACCGACACCGACCTCGATTGGACTGACCCCGAGACGGAGTACGGGGGCGACGGACCCGTGCGCCGATACGTTTGTGCCGAGTGCGGGGCGACGGTCAAGGGTGTCGGACCGGGCGAACGGGTGACGTGTCCCGGTTGTGGGACGGTGTTCGACCGTGTGCCCGTTCCCGACCACGCCGTCTGTCCGCGGTGTAGGTCACGGATCGACAACGCCACCTTCTATCCCGAGACCCGCCGCGACACCGAGTTCGCGGCGTGTGAGGCGTGTGACTACCGGTGGGAGAGCGACCCGCGAGGGTGATGGTCGTCACCCCTCGATCAGCGTGGTCCCGTCGTCGGCGTGGTTGATCGTCACGTCGTGTCGGGTGTGACGGGCGTGTGTCCGCGCCCACCGCCGGGCCGCATCCGCCGACAGGCGTTCGACGCCGTCCGGGCAGTTACGACAGGTTGCTCGCCACGTCGACACGCTGTCGGGGTAGTGGCCCGTGTGACGCTCGTGGTCGAGAGCGAACTGCTCGACGGCGCGGTTCCCCGCGACCAACTCGTCGAGTTCGTACGAGAGGTCCCATTCCCGGCCACACCGTTCACAGGAGACGGTCGGGGTGTCGTCGATCCGGTCTGTCACACGCCCCTATACGGGAGCGATGCGTTTCAACCTGACACATCCGGAAAAGGGACGGACCGCGCCGAGGGGGGAGAAGGCGCGATCCGGTGTCGGCGATCGGTTGCCCACCGGCACGCCGACCGGAGCCGAGGCGTGGGGGTGTCTCCACAACCCGGTGGACAATGACGGTATATAGATGATCCCTGGTATCTTTTTTGCCTTTGAGGCTGCCTCGGCCGATTAAAACAGGCCGGTGACGCTCCCGTCCTCGTCGACGTCCATGCCCTCGGCGGCGGGTTCGGCCGGCAGGCCGGGCATGGTGAGCACGTCGCCGGTGAGGACGACGACGAATCCAGCACCGGCATCGGGGTAACACTCCCGAACCGTGAGCGTCCAGTCGTCGGCCGGCGCGCCCTTGCGCGTCGGGTCGTCCGTGGTCGAGTGCTGGGTCTTCGAGAGACAGACGGGCATATCGCCGTATCCCTGTTTCTCCAACCGCTCAAGGTCGTCCTGTGCCGCCTCTGTGAAATGAGCGTCCTCGGCGCCGTAGACGTCGGTCGCCACGGTCCGGATCTTCTCCTCGAGGCTCTCGTCGAGGTCGTACAACGGTTGGAAGTCACCCTCGTCGCTGTCGGCGAGATTTTTCGCCGTCTCGGCCAGATCGGCGGCACCGGCCCCACCGTCGGCGAACGCCTCGCTCACGACGACCGGATAGCCCTGCTCCTCGCAGTGGTCGATGATCGCCTGAATCTCCTCGTCGGTGTCGGTCGGGAAGCGGTTGATCGCGACGACAAACGGGACGCCGAACTGTTCGATGATGCCGGCGTGGTGGTCGAGGTTCGTCATGCCGTTCCGGACCGCCTCGGGGTCGGGGTCTTTCAGGCGGTCGTAGTCGGTCGGCCACATCTCCAGCCCGTGGTACTTCATCGACCGGACGGCGGTCGTCAGAACGGCCGCGTCGGGCGAGACACCGCGCCGGGAGACGATGTTCCCGAACTTCTCGAAGCCCAGATCGGCGGCGAAACCGGCCTCCGTGACGAGATACTCCCCGAGAGCGAGGCCGAGTTTGTCCGCCACCAGCGAGTTCGTCCCGTGGGCGATGTTGGCGAAGGGACCGCCGTGGACGAACGCGGGCGACCCCTCGATGGTCTGGACCAGGTTGGGACGGAGAGCGTCTTTCAACAGCATCGCCATCGCCCCCTCGATGCCCAGGTCGTCGACCGTGACGGGGTCGCCGGCCGTGTCGTAGGCGACGATCATGCGGGCCAGTCGCTCCTTGAGGTCGGCGAGTGAGTCGGCGAGACAAAGCACCGCCATCACCTCCGAGGCGGCCGTGATCTGGAAGCTATCCTCGCGGGGCGGGCCGTTCGTCGATCCACCGAGGCCGACGACCACCTCGCGGAGCGCACGGTCGTTCATATCCAGTGCACGCTTCCACGCGACCTCGTCGACGTCGACATCGAGGTCGTTGCCGTAGTGGACCTTTGTGTCGAGCGTTGCCGACACGAGGTTGTGAGCGGTCGTCAACGCGTGGAGGTCGCCGGTGAAATGGAGGTTGATGTCCTCCATCGGCAGCACCTGCGAGTGGCCGCCGCCGGCGGCCCCGCCTTTGATCCCGAACACCGGCCCCAGCGAGGGTTCACGCACCGCGACGACGCCGCGGTGGCCGAGGTGGTTCAACCCTTGTCCGAGGCCGACCGTCGTGACGGTCTTGCCGGCTCCCTTCGGGGTTGCCGTCGTCCCCGTGACGAGGATCAGTTTTCCCTCGTCGGCGTCGGTCAGCGTTCGCCGGATCGCCTCCTGTTCGATCTTCGCGATGCCGTTTCCCTGCGGGTCGAGATCCTCGGGCGCGAGACCGAGATCCCCGGCCACGTCCTCGATCGGTCGGGTCTCTGTCGCCGTCGCGATTTCCATGTCCGTCGGTGCGTCGTCGGTGTCGGTTTCGTCCGAAGTCATCCGTAGCCACTACACGACCACACCATATGTAAGCCGCGACGTTGGCGAGTTTCACATCATTTTTTTACATCTAGCAGGGCGACCCGCTCCGCGATCAGGTCCGAGAGGTCACCGTCGACGGCATCGAGTTCCGCCGACGTCACGTCGAAAAAGTCCCGCACCCGGTCGTCGTCGGTCGAATCGAGCGTTGCCGTAGGGTCGATATCGAGGTCGAGTCGCTCCCGGAGGGCGTCGGCCGCGGCCGTCTCCCGGTCCGGGGCGTCGCCGGTGGCCGCCACGACGACGGCCACGGGGAGTCGACCCTCGCTCACCCCCATCTCGAGTGCGTCGTCGATCTGTCGCCGACCGGCGGCGTACAACAGGATTTCCACGCTTCGCTCGCGGGCGACGTTCTCGCCGCGGTCGAAGGCGCGGTCGGCGAGTTCGACCGCACGTTCTAGGTGTCGGCGGTCGACGACGTAGCGTGCGTCGAAGGCTTGCACGGTCACGTCGTGGGCGGCGGCGACGGCGTTCAACTCCGACAGAACGGTGTCGAGGTCGTCGACGGTCACAGCCCCCTCAACGACGATCACCCGAAATCACCCAGGCTGGCCTGTTGGTCGGTCGGGTCGGTCTCGTCGCCGGCGGGGGCGGACGCGTCCGTTCCGCCGGTCCGGGCGTCGCCGTTGTCTGGGGCGCTCCCCTCAGCCGGCGTAACGCCGTCCATCGAGGGGTCGCGCCGCCCGGCGTTTTCCAGGATCCGCTCGGCCGTCGCCTCGCGCCCCCGGAGCGCACCGAGAACGACCGACTTTTCGGCCTCACGGAGGGCCGCACGCGACTCGACGCCCGCCTCGTAGAGGCGGCGGGCACGCTTGCGACCGATTCCACGGACGCCGGTCAGGTCGAGCAGTTCCTCCCGGACGCCGTCGGCGACGCGTCGTTTCGCCTCGTTGACGGCGGCGGTACAGTCCAGTTCGAGTTCCGTCGCGAGTTGCTCGGCCGCGCCGAGCAACCACTCCGCGGTATCGACCTTGCCGCGTACGTCACCGGGACCGACGCCGTAGCGCTCGGTGATGCGGTCCTCGTCGACCTCGCTTGCCCAGTCCTCCAGTAGTTTCGCCGTTTTCAGCGCCGACAGCCACTCCTCGAAGCGCACGTCCTCGAACTCCGAGGGGACGCGGCCGAGGAACTCCGCTTCGCGCTCATAGCAGAGTTCCGTGTACGTCTCCCGATCCCCCGATTTCAGGTAGAGTTCGTACATGTCCGGGGTCCGGGAGACGAGGTGGTAGCAGCCGAGGGGTGTGGGGTCGTCGGCCCCGCGCAGGCCGTCGACGATTTCGGCCGCGCTCATCGGATCGAGATAGAGTCGGGAGACGGTGTGACCGAGCGGCGTGGCGGTGATCCCGTCGCCGTCGCGTTGTATGAAGTCGTTGGCGACGAGATACCCGATCACGTCGTCGACAACGGATTCGAGGCGGCCGGCGTTGTCTCCCTGAGCCGCGTACAACGTCCGGTCGAGAAAGTCGAGCAGTCCGGAGCGGGTGCGGGCAAAGCCGGAGGCGACGGTCGCGAGCAGGTGGGTCCGCATCGCCGGTTCGCGGGCGAGTTTCGACTGGACGGGGTCGGGGTCGGCCCACACGTACCGCTCGAACAGGTCGTCCATGGTGTCGTGGTCCTTCGCGAGGAGAACGGCCTCGCCGTGGGGGTCGAGGCCCGGCCGGCCGGCACGGCCGAACATCTGGTGGACCTCCAACGTGTCGAGGGGTTTCATGCCGCCGAACTCGCCGTCGTAGCGCCGCCAGTCGCGGACAATCACGCGCCGGCTGGGGGTGTTGACACCGGCCGCCAGCGTCGGCGTCGCACAGATGGCCTTCAGGAGGCGGTCGCGGAAGGCGTCCTCGACGAGCGATCGGTGCGCGGCCGAGAGACCGGCGTGGTGGAAGGCCGCGCCCTCACGGACAACCGCGGCCAGGTCGTCGCTCGTCTCGGTGTCGGAGACGCCGGCCACCTCGTCGGCCAGATCCGCCAGGTCGGCACGTTCGTCGTCGGAAAGGCGGTCTGCGGTCACGTCTGCCAGTCGTCCGGCGGCGGCCTCGGCGTTGCGCCGGGAGTTGACAAACACCAGCGACGACCCGCCGTCGTCGACGGTGTCGGCAACGAGGGCGGCGGTCGGACGCTCGTTCCGTCCCACGGGCACCTCCCGCCGGTCGCCGTCGGCGAAGGTGATGGCGTCGCCGAAGTGGACGCCCGTCCGGAGGTCGACCGGCCGCCAGTCGGACTGGACGAGTTCGGCGTCCAGCCAGTCGGCCACCTCGTCGGCGTTGTCGACCGTCGCCGAGAGCGCGACGACCTGGAGGTCTGGGGTGATGCGCCGGAGTTTCGCCAGCGTCACCTCAAGCGTCGGCCCTCGGTTCGGGTCGTCGACGAGGTGGACCTCGTCGGCGACGACACAGGTGAGACGCTCCAGCCACGGCGCGCCGTTGCGCACGAGGGAGTCGACCTTCTCGCTCGTGGCGACGACGATGTCGTGGCTGGCCAGCCGCTCTCCGGACTGCTCGTAGTTGCCCGTCGAGATACCCACCGACACGTCCAACGCGTTGAGGTCGGCCCACCGCTCGAACTCGGCCTTTTTTTCGCCGGCGAGCGCCCGGAGCGGGACGACGTACAACGCGGTCCCGCCGCGGGCGACACTCGACACCATGGCGAGTTCCGCGATCAGGGTCTTGCCGCTCGCGGTCGGCACGCTGGCGACGAGGCTCTCGCCCTCGGTGACGCCGGCCTCAACGGCGGCGGCCTGTGGCGGGTAGAGCTTCTCGACCCCCGACTCGGCGAGGTGGACGGCAACGGCCGACGGGAGTCCGGGGATGTCGGCGGGGTTCATCGGTCGTCGGCGTTTGGCGCGTCCCCGCGTTTAACCTGTCGGGTCACGGTCCCGGCGGCTTTAGCATGGAGGACGACTACGTTGGAACGATGACCATCATGGAGATCGAGCCGGGTGATCTGACGGCGGGTGAGATTCTCGACGCCCTCGACAACGGCCAGCGGATCGTCGTCCGTCTGGAGATGCTTGGCGGCGTCCACGAGGTGACGCTTCGCTACGACGGCGGCACGTACTACTGTGATACGCCAACCACCCTCCACAAACACGGCGACCCCGACGAGATGCGGACGTGTATCCGGAACATGGGGTACGGCCGCGAGGAGTGACCACCGCGGCACCGCGGGGTGGCGGAGGTTTAACCACGCGCGCGGTCAACGACGCGTATGGCCGACGGCCCGGATATCGACGAACTGGTCGGCGTCGAGGAACCGAGCTTTCGACACGTCCTCGCCTGCGTGTTCGGCGTTCAGGAACACGAGAGCCGGACGTATCTCGTGTTACTGAAACATCAAGGGAGTACAGTGGCGGAACTCGCCACGGAACTCGACCGGGACCGGAGCAACGTCAACCGATCGCTGACGACGTTGCTCGACAAGCGACTGGTGGAACGGGAGCGCCGCCTCCTCGATCCGGGGGGCTACGTCTATCAGTACACCGCGACGCCCCTGCCGGAGGCAAAGGAGATGATGCATCGCACGCTTGATGAATGGGTGGCACAGGTTCACGATGCGATCGATGAGTTCGAGCCGGAGTGAACCCACTCGTTTTTTGCCCCGGGGGCCTTCGCTCCGCCAATGAGCACGAGTATGGAGCTGACCGCGGCCGCCCCGGCTGTGCCCGCCGTCGCGGACAACGGCGTCTGGCTCGCGTGTATCGAGTGTGACGAGACGTTCGCGCCCTTCGCCGAAATCAGGTACACGTGTGACCACTGTGACGGCCTGCTTGAGGTCCGGTACGCCGACCCACCGACCTTCGACGACTTCGAGGGGCAGGGGGTCTGGCGGTACGCCGCCGCGCTCCCGTTCGACGAAGGCGTCAGCCTTCCGGAGGGCGACACGCCGTTACACCACGTCCCTCGGTTGGAGGAGGAGATCGGCATCAAGCGCCTCCGGGTCAAACACGAGGGGATGAACCCGACCGGCGCGTTCAAAGACCGCGGCATGACCGTCGGCGTTCGTGTCGCACAGGAACTCGGCGTCGGACGGTTGGCGTGTGCCTCGACGGGGAACACCAGCGCCGCCCTCGCGGCCTACGGCGCCCGCGGCGGGATGGAGACGCTCGTGCTTCTGCCGGCTGGCAAGGTGGCCTCCGGCAAGATCGCACAGGCGGCCCTCCACGACGCCCGCATCCTCGAGGTCGACGGTAACTTCGACGACTGCCTTGACATCGTCCAGGAACTCGCCATGGCCGGCGAGGTGTACCTGCTCAACTCGCTGAATCCCTTCCGGCTGGAGGGACAGAAGACCATCGGCTTGGAGATCCTAGAGGAGTTCATGACCGATCACGGCACGTATCCGGACCGGATCATCCTCCCGGTCGGCAACGCCGGCAACACCGCGGCGCTGTACAAATGCTTCCGGGAACTCGTCCAGAGTGGCGCACTCGATCCTGCGGACGTGCCGAAACTCACCGGTGTCCAGGCCGAGGGCGCGGCCCCAATGGTCGAGGCAATCGAGGAGGGCAACGAGACGATCCGCCGGTGGCCGGACGTCGAGACGATCGCCACCGCCATCCGCATCGGCAACCCGGTGAACGCACCGAAGGCGCTCCCGGGTATCCGGGCGACGGGCGGCACCGCCATCTCGGTCAGCGACGAGGAGATCACCGACGCGCATCGTGCGCTCGCCGGTGAGGGCGTCGGCGTCGAACCCGCCTCCGCGACATCCATCGCCGGCCTCCGAAAACTCCGCGATCACGGCGTCGTCGGTGCCGACGAACAGGTTGTCTGTCTCACCACCGGCCACCTGCTGAAAGACCCCGAGGCCGCCTTCGAGGCGGGCAACGATCCCGAATCGGTTCCCGACGACGCCGAGGCGGTTCTCGACCACATCTCCGAGTAAGGGAGGCCACAGCTACCGGAACGAGCCATCCGAAAAACGGGAGACGGGATGTTGTGAGGGGGCACAAAGCCAGGCGGATGGTCGTCTCCCGTGCGTGGTGAGGGACCGAGCGGTAATCAACCCTATCGTTGTCACAATTAATTAACAGTTGTCGAAGGAGTTACAACGACTGCCGTAGCGGTTGCGCCGTCGCCGTCGGCTCACGCCCCGATATCCGGGTCGGCCGCCAGGTCGTCGAACCCGGCGAGGCGGTAGGCCCGCGAATCGGTACAGTCCTCGTCGGCCGCCGCCAGATCCCCGATCGCGAGGTCGTACCGGTGGGCGAAGCCGTCGTAGTCGTTGGCCTCGGCGACGGCGTCGATCAGGTTCTCGGCCGATAGATTCTCGTCGACCTCGTCGCGGAACGCCGCGGCCTTCGCGGCGGCCGCACTCGCCGTCTCGGGGTCAGCACCGAACCGGTCCTCGAACGCTGCGGCGACCGTCGTCTCGAAGTCGTCGTCGCTCATGATCGGTCGGAGGGGCGGTCGCCACCTATACGTTGTGCCTTCGGGGTCCGACGCCCGTCTGACGGACGTTTTTGCGCGTGTGACTTGTACCCACACGCATGGGTCCGAGCGGCTTCCCGACGGGAACGGTCAGTAGCGGGCGAGACGACCACTCGGCGGCGGTGCCGAGCCGAGACGCCGGATCCGGGCCGGGGGGCGACCCGCAGGCGCGCATCGCCGAACTGGAGCGGGAAAACGAGGCGTTGCGCGAGGCGGTGGCGCGGCAACGCCGCGAAAACGAACGGATCGTCGAGCGGTACGAACGGTTGCTCGACGACTGCGACGGCGAGCGCGAGGGACCTGCCCTGAAGGAGGGTTCGTCCGAGCGCGGGGTGTCGGGCGATACGGACGGCGTCGTCGGCCGGGTCGTCGGCTTGGTTACGAACCGCACCTAGTCGTCGGAACGGCCCGCGCCCGCGCCGTCGCTGAGGGTGATATCGGTCACGTCGATGATCCGCTCGTCGGCCCGGATGGTCTCGACGGCGTCGTTGGGCACCGGGTCGTCGAGGTTGTACACCGTCATAGCCTCGCCGCCGATCGTCTCGCGGCCGTTGAACATCCCGGCGATGTTGACCTCGCTGTCGCCGAGAACGGTCCCGATCAGGCCGAGGACGCCGGGGCGGTCGTAGTTGCGGACGACGAGCATCTGGCCGGACGGGCGGGCGTCGACGCGGTAGCCGTCGATGCGGACGATACGCGGGTCGCCACCGGCAAACAACGTCGCGCCGACGACGATGTCGTCGGTCCCGTCGCCGACGGTGACGGTGATGAGACTCTGGAAGTCGTCGCTCTGTCGGGTTTTCTCCTCGGTCACCTCGATGCCGCGTTCCTCGGCGATTTTGGGCGCGTTGACCGCGTTCACCTGCCACTCGAGGGGTTCGAACACGCCTTTGAGCGCGCTCGCGGTGACGAACTCCACGTCCTCGTCGGCGATGTCGCCCTCGTAGCGCACGCGGACCGTCGAGGTCCGGCCCGCGAACATCTGGGCGGCCACCTTCCCGGCCGTCTCGGCAAGCCCGATGTACGGTTCGATCCGCGGGAACGCGCTCTCGTCGATGGAGGGTGCGTTCAGCGCGTTCGCCACGGGGTCGTTCTCGAACGCGGCGACGACCTGGTCGGCGATGCTCGTGGCGACGTGTTCCTGCGCCGCCTCGGTCGAGGCCCCGAGGTGGGGCGTAACGACGACGTCGTCGACGGCGAGGAGGGGGTTGTCCGGCGACACGGGTTCGTCGGCGAACACGTCGACCGCGGCGCCGGCGAGCGTGCCGTTCTCGACGGCCGTCGCGAGGGCCGTCTCGTCGACGACGCCGCCCCGGGCGCAGTTGATCAGGTAGCCGCCGGCCATCGAGTCGAGTTCGTCCGTCGAGATCAGGCCCTCCGTTTCGGGGGTCAGGGGTGTATGAACCGTCAGGAAGTCGGCGCGGTCGAGACACGCCTCGAACTCGACGAGTTCGGCGCCGAGTTGGTCGGCACGCTCCTGTCCGATGTACGGGTCGTACGCCGCCAACTCCATCCCGAGCGAGCCCAGTCGTCTTGCGACCTCCTGACCGACGCGCCCGAGGCCGACGATGCCGAGCGTCTTCCCGTTGAGTTCGGTTCCGAGGTAGTCGCTTTTGGCCCACTCGCCGTCCCGGAGTCGGCCGTGTGCCTGCGGGATTGAGCGGGCGGCCGCAAACGTCATCGCGACGGTGTGTTCGGCCGCCGCGCGGACGTTCCCCTCCGGCGCGTTGGCGACGATGACGCCGTGATCGGTCGCCGCGTCGATGTCGATGTTGTCGACGCCGATCCCAGCCCGTCCGACGATGACCAGATCCGGGGCGGCCTCGAACACCGCCTCGGTCACCTCCGTCCCCGAGCGCACGATGAGTGCGTTGGCGTCCGCGACGGCCGCGAGCAGATCGGACCCCTCGGCGTCGTATGCGGTGTCCACCGTGTGGCCCGCGGTACGAAGCCGGTCCAACCCCGCATCGGCGATCGGGTCCGTGACGAGTACCCTCATACCCGAATCGACCCGAGGACGGAGTTAAGCGTTTCCAAACACCGCTCCGGGCGATGAATCCGTGCACGGCCGGGCCGCCGTCCCGGTCGGGGGATTCAAACCCTCGGCCGGCGACGGGGGGGTATGCGACTCGTCGCCTTTGACTTCGACGGCACGCTCTCCGACTCGGAGATGACGGTCCTGCTTGGCGAGCAGTGTGGTGTCGCCGACCGGATGGCCGAGGTCACGGAGCGCGCGATGAACGACGAGATCAGTTACGCCGAGAGCCTTCGCGAACGGGCGGCGCTGCTCGAAGGGTTGGAGTCCGAGCGGGCGGACGATGCCTTCGGTCGGGTCCGTCTCCGGTCGGGGGCGGCCGACCTGCTCGCCGACCTGAACGACGCCGGCCACCACACGGCGATTCTCACCGGCGGGTTCGAACGGGGTGTCGACCGGGCCCTCAACCGCGCGGGTGTCTCCGTCGACACCGTGATCGCCAACCGTCTGCCTCGGGCGGGGGACCATCTCACCGGCGGGGTCGAAGGGCCGTTGATCGAGGGGACCAAAGACGAGGCGCTGGAGTCGCTCGCGGCCGATCTGGGTCTCCCGCTGTCACGGACGGTCGCCGTCGGTGACGGAGCGAACGACCTCCCGATGCTGGAGGTGGCCGGGTTCGCGGTCGGCGTTCTCCCGAAGCCGGCGGTGCGGCCAGCCTGCGATGCCGTGGTGGCGTCGATGGATCGGCTCGGACGGCTGTTCGAGGAGCGCGACCTGCTGTGATCAGGTCGCCGCGTCGATGGCGTGGTCCGGATCCGCGATGATGTCCGAGACGGTCTCAAGTCCCACCGAGAGCCGGATCATATCGGGCATGAGGCCCGCCGCGGCCTGTTCGTTCTCGGTCAACTGTTGGTGGGTGGTCGAGGCGGGGTGGATGACGAGCGTCTTCGCGTCACCGACGTTGGCCAGAAGCGAGGCGAGTTCCACGTTGTTCACCGTCTCGCGGGCGGCCTCATAGCCCGCACCGAGGCCGAAGGTGATCATACCGCCGTAGCCGCCGTCGAGGTGCTCGCTCGCGGTGTCGTGGGTCTCGCGTGTATCGAGTCCGGGGTGGTTCACCCACCCTACATCGGGGTGGTCGGCGAGATGTTCGGCGACGGCCATCGCGTTCTCGCAGTGGCGGGCCATCCGCATCGGGAACGACTCCGGTTTCTGGAGGGTGACCCACACGTCGAACGGCGACTGCGTGTTACCCGGGTCGCGCAGCCCACGGGCGATGGCGGCGTAGGTAAAGCCCGCGGGCGCGAACGTCTCGTGGAAGTTGATGCCGTGGTAGGCGGGGTTGTCCATCCCGATTTCGGGGTAGTCGGCTGCGTGCTCGTTCCAGTCGAAGGTGCCGCCGTCGACGAGGGCGCCGCCAACGGTCGATCCGGACCCGTGGAGCCACTTGGTCGTCGACCCCCACACGAGGTCGGCACCGTGTTCGAACGGTCGACAAAGGTACGATGTCGCGAACGTGTTGTCGACGAACAGGGGAGTGTCGTTCTCGTGGGCGGTGTCCGCCACCTGTTCGATATCCGGGGTCACCAGCGCCGGGTTGCCGACCGTTTCGATGTGGACGTAGGCGGTGTCGTCGTCGATGGCGTCGGCGTAGGCGTCGTAATCGAGCGTATCGACAAACCGGGTCGTGATTCCCCGCCGTTCGACGGTGTGGGTGAAATACGTGTAGGTGCCGCCGTACAGTGCCGACGCCGTGACGATGTTGTCGCCCGCCTCGGCGAGCAGAAAGGTCGCGAGATCGAGCGAGGCCATCCCGGAGGGGGTGGCGGCGGCGCCGACGCCGCCTTCGAGCGAGGCAGGGCGCTCCTGGAGGCTGCCGACGGTCGGGTTCATCAGCCGCGAGTAGACGTGCCCCTCGGTCTCGAGGGCGAACTGTGCCGCGGCGTCGGCGGCGTCGTCGAAGACGTACGACGTGGGCTGGTATATGGGTGGCGCTCGCGCCCCCGTCGACGGGTCGGGGGTCTGGCCGGCGTGGAGGCTTCGCGTGTGTAATCCGGGTCGGTCGGAGTCGTCGCCCCCCTTACCGTGTCCTTCGAGGGGGACCGTCCTGAAAACCGCCGTCTGACGACGGACGTGCCATCGGTGCTGATCGCACGGAAGCGTCCGTCGACGGGTAGTCGTCGACGTCGACGGACGCCGCACTGCGGCGGGTCGGCCGTGGTCGGCGTCAGTCGGTACCGAGGTAGAGTTCGGCCACTTCCTCGCTGTCGAGCAACTCCTCGCCGGTTCCCTGGAACCGGTTCTCGCCCATGTCGAGGACGATTCCGCGGTCCGACCGCCTGAGCGCCGCGCGGGCGTTCTGCTCGACCATCAGGATGGGGGTGCCGGCCTCGTTGATCTCGACGATCTTTTCGAACATCTCGTCGACGAGTTGTGGGGCCAACCCCGCCGACGGTTCGTCGAGGACGAGCAGATCGGGGTCGAGAATCATCGCGGTTCCCATCGCGACCATCTGTTGTTGGCCGCCGCTGAGGGAGCCGGCCCGTTGTTCTGCGCGTTCTTCGAGAACGGGGAACTGGTCGTACACCTCATCGAGTCGGTCGTCGAAGTCGAACCAGTCTTTGCCCTCGGCGGGCCACGCGCCCATCTTCAGGTTCTCCATGACCGAGAGGTTCGGGAAGATGTTGTCGTTCTGGCGGACGTAACACATGCCGTACTCGACGATTTCCTCCGGCGGCTTGCCGGCCAGGTCGGTGCCGTTGAACTGGACCGACCCTTCCCGGGCCTCGACGACGCCGACGACCGTCTTCAGCAGGGTCGATTTCCCCGCCCCGTTCGGGCCGATGATCGTGACCACCTCGCCGTCTTCCATCTGCATGTCGACGCCGTGGACGATGATCGCGTCGCCGTAGCCGCTGACGACGCTCTCGAGTTCGAGTAGCATTAGACCTCGCCTCCCAGGTAGGCTTCCAGCATCCGCTCGTCCGACTGCACCTCCTCCGGGGTGCCCTTGGAGAGCACCCCGCCGTCGTGCATGCCGATGACGGTATCGGAGATACGCATGATCGCCTCGATGTCGTGTTCCACGACCAGAAACGTCATATCGCGTTCGTCACGCAGGTCCATGATGCGCTGGAGGAGTCGGTCGGTCAGATCGGGGTTGACCCCGGCCATCGGCTCGTCGAGCAACAGGAGGTCGGGATCGGCCATCAGCGCCCGCCCGAGTTCCAGTAGCTTCCGCTGGCCGCCGGAAAGGTTGCCGGCGTACTCGTCGCGCAGATCCCAGAGTTCGAGGAACTGCAGGAGTTCCTCGGCGCGGTCACGCGCAGTCCCCTCGAAGTCGCGGACACTGCTGGTGTTTGCGGCCGCCGCGAGCACCTTCTCGCCGGGGTTGTTCTGAGACGCGAGCAACATGTTGTCCATCACCCGCATCCCGGTGAGTTCCTGTGCGATCTGGAAGGTCCGGACGAGACCGCGCTGTGTGCGGTCGTTGGGCGCGAGATCGGTGATGTCCTCGCCATCGAACACAACGGTTCCCTCGTCGGGCTTATGAAAGCCCGCGAGCAGTTTGAACATGGTTGACTTGCCGGCGCCGTTCGGACCGATGACGCCGACGATCTCCGTCCGGTCGACCTCGAAGGAGACTTCCTCAACGGCGACGATGCCGCCGAACGTCTTCCGGAGGCCGTTGGCTTCGAGAAGCGTCATCGGGTCGCCTCCCCGAACAGGCCGTCCGGACGTGTGAGTAGCCCGATGATCAGTGCGACGAGACCGACCCCGAACTTGTACTCCGAGGGGATGACGGCGACGCTGACTTCCTGTGCGACGCCGATGAAGTAGCCGCCGGCCACGGCGCCCTTGGGATCACCGATGCCGCCCAGGATGACCGCCGCGAAGATGGCGATCAGGGCGGTAAAGCCCATGTTCGGGCGGATCTGCGCGTCGAGACCGAGCATGATGCCGCTGAGACCGGCGATGGCACCGCCGATCAGCCAGACGTACAGGACGAGTTTCTCCGTGTCGACACCGCGGATGCGCGAGAGCATCCGGTCGTCGGACGCCGCACGCATCGCGATGCCGATCCGGGTTCGCCGGAGCATGACGTAGACACCGAGCAACAGCAGCAGGCTCACGACGATGATCGCGACCTGCTCGACGCTGAACCGGACCCCCGCGAACGAGGGACTGGCTTCCATCGGGAGGTCATAAAAGTGCCCGCTGGGGCCCCAGATGGCGCGCAGCAGATTCCGGATAAAGAAGGCCACGCCGATCGAGACGATGAGCAGCGTGATCGGGCTTCGTGTCCGGAAGTGCTGGAAGACGAGTTTGTCGAGAACCACCGAACCGACGGACATGACGAGGATGCCGGCGACGATGGCGACGCCGATCGGAAGTCCGGCCTGTGCGTTGACCGCCCACGCCACGTACGCGCCGGCGGCCATGTAGTCGCCGTACGCGATGTTGATGAAGTTGAGGATGCCGAAAATGAGCGTCAGCCCCAACGCGGAGACGGAGATGATGCTCCCGACGACCAGTCCGTTCCAGACGAGTTGTGGATCAAGTACCATAGAGACTCACTCCGAGGTGCCGGCCTGCAACCGCTCGGCATCGCCGAGCAGACCCTGGGGCCGGTAGTAGAGAACGAGGATCAACACCACGCCGACGACCATCAGTCGGATGTAGGAAAGTTGGTCGCCGAAGGGGACGTCGCCGGGGATGAACCGCGTGATCTGTCGGAGGAACACGATGACGCTGGCTCCGAGGATCGCGCCGGTGTAACTCCCAGCACCGCCGATGATGACGGCCGCCCAGATCAGGAAGGTGATGCTGGGCAGGAACATGATCGACGAGATGGCGTAGACGTAGTGCGCCCAGAGGCCGCCGGCGAGGCCGGCGATGGCCGCGCCGATGCCGAACGACTTCAGTTTGAAGACGTAGGTGTTCTTCCCGAGTGCCAGCGGCACGTCGTCGTTCTCGCGGATGGCATGGAGCACCCGCCCGAACGGACTGGACGAGAGCCGTTCGAACAACAGGTAGCAGACGCCGACGAGCGCCCACACGAGGACGAAGTAAAAGAGGTCGTAGCTGAACGGGATCGTGGCGTCGAGCGGTCGGGGGATGTTCTTCAGCGTCTGGGCCCCCGTCGTCAGCCACGCCTCGTTGTGGATCAACAACCGGATGAGCTCCGCGGCACTCAACGTCACTATCGCGAGGTAGTCACCTTCCAAGCGAACGCTCGGGAGGGCGATCAACACGCCGACGAGGCCGGCGAGAACGGTCCCCGCGAGCAAGCCGACGACGATGGGGAGGTCGAACCCGACGACTCGCGTCGCGAGGCTGCCGGTCGCCGGCGGCGTCGTGAGTATCGCGGACGTGTACGCACCGACCGCAAAAAAGCCCGCGTGGGCGAAGTTCAGGAGGCCGGTGTCGCCCCAGTGCATGTTCATACCGATCGCTAACAACGAGTAGACGCCGGCGATGATGCCGACGACCAACAGGAGGTCTACGAGTGCCATGGATCCGTGTGGTGCATGTGTGGAATATTAATAGTAGTGTGGTCGTCTGTGAACGGTGCAGGCGGTCGTTACGAGGTCAGATCTTCGGCCGAGAACGTCGACACCTCGGTCCACGACCCGTCCGAGACTTCGAGAACCGAGAACGGCCCGACCGGGTCGCCGTTCTCGTTGAAGTCCTGTGGGTTCGAGGCGCCCTGGTAGTTGATCTCGTTGCCGGCCTCGAGTTCCGCCTTCCCCTCGGAGAACGTCGACACCTCGGTCCCATCGGGACGCGCCACCGGGTTGATGTTGTCCGTGATGGCTTGGCGACTGGCCTCGCCGGCGCGCTGGGCCGCCAGCGCGATGATATTCATCGCGTCGTAGCCCGCGGCACCGAACGTGCCCGGTGCCTGGTCGTGCATGTCGCGGTGTGCCTGCTCGAACTGGTTGTACGCCGGACCGGGCGCGGGGGCCTGCCCGAAGATCGGGTTCTCGGCCATCACGTCGGCACCGACGCGCTCGATGAAGTCGGCCGTAACGACGTCGTTCCCGATGAACACGGGGATGTCGAGGCCGGCCTCGATGTAGTTCCGCATGAACAGCGCCGACACCTCGGTTCCGGCGGTCATCGAGATGACGTCGGCGCCGGAGTCGGCGATCTGCTGGATTTCGCTGCGGTAGGAATCGGAGTTGATGGCGAGGGGCACGTCGGCGACCTGTTCGCCGCCCTGGCTGGTGAAGTAGTCGGCCACCGCCGCCGAGAAGCTCTGGGACCCCTTGTCGTCCTTGTATGTGACCGCCATCTGGGTGAAGTCGTTGTCGAGGGCGTACTGGCCCTGTGCGCGCCCGGCGATGGCGTCGCTCGGGACCGTCCGCCAGAGGTAGTCGTCGGGACCGCCGACGGAGTCCAGTTGTGTCGTCCCGGCGGAGATGGAGATCATCGGCAGCTCGGCGTTCTTGACCGGCTGGAACAGGTTCGGGATCACCGTACTCGACGGACCGAGCGTGGCCACCACGCCGGCGTTGTTGAGCGTCTGGAACCCCGAAACCGCCGCCTGCGGCGTCGTCTCCGTGTCCTGTTCGTTGATCTCGATTTCGCTCCCGAGAACGCCGGCGTCGTTGATGTCGGCGAGGGCGACGTCGCGGCCGCGGGCGGCGTTCGGGCCGACCCAGCCGAGACCCTGGCTGAACGGGGCGAGGGTGCCGACGAGGATCGAATCGCCACCGTCGCCACCGTCACCGCCGTCGCCGTTGTCCATGTCGCCACCGTCGCCACCATCGCCGCCGTCGCTGCCATCGCCACCGTCGCCGCCATCGCCACCGTCGCCACCGCCACCGCCGGAACAACCGGCGAGTCCAACGATACCCGCTGTGCCTGCCGCTTTGACGAACCGCCGTCGCCGAACACGTTTATCAGACATTCTTCTGTTGTAGTTTCCGTGGCTTATCTCCATTAACGTTTATGGAGTACGTCCAAGACAACAGTTCGCATACATAGTAGAGTGGGTATCGCTACCGACCGCGGTCGACGGGTCGGATCAGCCGCCGAACAACGAGTTGTGGACGGGCGCGAAGTCGTCGGACCCCTCGATCTCGTCCGCCTCGACCGTGTCGTGAATCGCGCGGCCCTCCGGTCCCGCCGACAGAAAGTCCCGGAGCGGCGGCCCCACCTTCTCGGGTTCGACGAGAAAGGCGTCGTGGCCGTGGTCGGACTGGACGACGTGGTGGGCGACCGGGACGCCGGCCTCACGGCTCGCCTCGGCGAGCGACTCCGACTGAGCGACGGTGAAATGCCAGTCACCGGTAAACGACATGATCAGCGCCTCCCCCTCGAAGGCCGCGAGAGCGTCGGCGTCGCTCTCGTACCCCTCGCTGAGGTCGTAGTCGTCCATGGCGCGGGTGAGATAGAGGTAGGAGTTGGGGTCGAAGCGGTCGACGAACGTCTCGGCCTGGTAGTCGAGGTAGGACTCAACCTCGCGGTACGGAAAAAAGGCGGCGGCGCGGTCGGCGGGAAACGACCGTACTGCGTCCCGGCCGGCCGCCCGGCGGCCGAAGCGATCCGCCATCGAGGCCTTCGAGAGGTACATGACGTGGCCGATCTGTCGGGCGAGCGCAAGGCCGTCGGTGGGCGGGTCACCGTCGTAGTAGTCCCCGCCCTGCCAGTCGTCGTCGGTCGTGATCGCTCGGCGTGCGATGGCGTCGAGTCCGAGACACTGGGCGTCGAGGCGGGCGGCCGCGGCGACGGGGACGATCCGTCTGACATCGTCGGGGTACTGCACCGCCCAATCGAGAACGTTCATCCCGCCGGCGCTGCCGCCGACGACGGTGTGCAGGCGGCCAACGCCGAGGTCATCGAGCAGGCGCCGTTGACTGCGCGTCCAGTCGCCGACGGTCACGGGCGGAAAGTCGGTCCCCCACGGTTCGCCGGTCTCCGGATGCTCGGCCGGCGGGCCGGACGAGCCATAACAGGAGCCGGGAACGTTCGCACAGACCACGTAGTACTCGGTGGTGTCTATCGCTTTGCCCGGGCCGACGATGTCGTTCCACCACGCCCGCGCCTGCCCCGCCGTCTCGGCGACGCCCGCGCTGGCGACGTTCTGGCTCCCGGTGAGTGCGTGACAGAGCAAAACGGCGTTGCTTCCGCCCTCGGGATCGGCCTCGAAGTCGCCGTACGCCTCGTAGGCGACCTGCAGGTCCTCGACGGATTCGCCACACTCGAAGGTGAACGTTCCGAGACTCCGCGTCCCGCTCTCGACCGACGTCATCAAAGACCCCGGTCGAGGTCCGCGACGATATCCTCGCTGTCCTCCAGTCCGACCGAGAGACGGACCATGTCGGGCGTGACACCCGCCGCCCGTTGTTCGTTCTCGCTCAACTGCGAGTGGGTGGTGGAGGCGGGATGGACGACGAGCGTCTTTGCGTCACCGATGTTGGCGAGGAAACTCGCCAACTCGACCCGTTCGCACAACTGTTTGGCCGCCTCGTAGCCGTCGGCGAGGCCGAAGGTGACCATGCCGCCGTAGCCGTCGAGGTACTCGCTCGCGGCGTCGTGGGTTTCGTGTGTGTCGAGGCCGGGATATGTCACCCAGTCGACGGCCGGGTGGTCGTCGAGATGTTCGGCGACGATGCGGGCGTTTTCACAGTGGCGGTCCATCCGCAAGGGGAGCGTCTCCAATCCCTGCATCGTGACCCACGCGTCGAAGGGGGACTGCCCGTTGCCGAGGCTCCGAACCGAGCGGTAGCGGACGGCGGCCGCGAGCGCCCGGTCGTCGAACCGGTCGCCGAAGTCGAAGCCGTAAGCGGGATTTTCGCCCGCGAGTTCCGGATAGTCGGCGTCGGGGTGGTCCCACGGAAAGGTACCACCGTCGACGAGAACGCCGCCGAGGGTCGTCCCCGATCCGTGGATCCACTTGGTCGTCGACTCCCACACGAGGTCGGCGCCGTGTTCGATGGGGCGACAAAGGTACGGTGTCGCGAACGTGTTGTCGACAAAAAGTGGGGTTGCCCGGTCGTGGGCCACCGCGGCGAGGCGTTCGATATCGGGGGTCACCAGCGACGGGTTGGCCAGCGTCTCGACGTGGACAAAGGCGGTGTCGTCGTCGATGGCGTCGGCGTAGGCGTCGTAGTCGAGCGTGTCGACGAGTCGGGTCTCGATCCCACGGCGCGACGCCATCTTCGAGAAGTACGTGCTCGTCCCACCGTACATGTCGGCGGCGGCGACGACGTTGTCGCCGGCCGACGCGAGAACGCTCGTCGCGGCGTCGAGCGCCGCCATCCCGGCGGAGGTAGCGACGGCGTCGGTCCCCCCCGACAACGAGGCGAGTCGGCGTTCGAGCGTCCGGGTCGTCGGGTTGGAAAAGCGCGAGTAGATGTTGTCCTCGACCTCGAGGCTGAACCGCTCGGCCGCGTCGGCGGCGTCGTCGAAAACGTACGACGTGGTCTGGTAGATGGGTGGCGCGCGCGAACCTGTCGCCGGGTCGGGCTCCTGCCCGGCGTGGAGGCTCCGGGTGTGAAAACCGTCGGTCATGTGCGTAGTGCATATTCCCGAAAGAACTTATAACCGGTAGTTACGCGGTGCCGCGTCGGTCGGTGTGGTCCGGCAAAAGGACCATGCCGTCTCGCCACACGATATTTTCTACCGGATGACGACTGAACGCGAGTACACGGGCGACTACCCCGACAAGACGCTGTACATCCCGGGTCCGACCGAGGTCCGCGAGGACGTTATCGACGCGATGGCCGAACCGATGTTCGGGCACCGCATGGACCGGATGACGGATCTCTACACCACCATCGTCGAGGATACGAGAACGTTTCTGGGCACCGACAACGACGTTATCGTTCTCACGGCGTCCGGAACGGAGTTCTGGGAGGCGTCGACGCTCAACCTCGTCGACGAGCATATCCTCTGTACCACCTGTGGCAACTTCGGTGAGCGCCACGCGAAGGTGGCCGAGCGGGTGGGCAAAACCGTCGACAGGTTGGCGTACGACTGGGGGAACGCCGTCAAACCGGAGGACGTGCGCCGGCGACTCGAGCGCAGCGAGGTCGACTACGACGTCGTCACCTGCGTGATGAACGAGAGTTCGACCGGCGTCCGGAACCCGATCGAAGAGATCGGCGACGTCGTCGCCGAGTATCCGGACACCCGCTTTGTCGTCGACGCGGTGTCTGCACTCGGCGGCGACCACGTCGACATCGACGCCCACGGGATCGACGTCATCTTTGCGTCGACCCAGAAGGCCTTCGCCATGCCCCCAGGACTCGTGGTTTGTGTCGTCAGCGAGGACGCCTACGAGCAGGAGACAGAAAGCGACTCGGCGTCGTGGTACGGCGGGTTTCAACGGTGTCTCGACTACTACGACCGGAAAGGACAGACCCACTCCACGCCGGCCATCCCGATCATGCTCGCCTACCGGAAACAGATGAAACACATGTTGGAGGAAGGCCACGAGGCACGCGACCGGCGCCACCGCGAGATGGCCGAGTACACCCGCGACTGGGCACGCGAACACTTTGATCTCTACCCCGAGGAGGGGTACGAATCCCAGACGGTGGCCTGTATCGAGAACACGCGGGGTATCGACGTCGCCGAGACCATCGAAACCGTCTCGGACCGCCACGACATGGTGTTCTCGAACGGGTACGGCGAGATTGCTGAGGAGACGTTTCGCATCGGTCACATGGGCGAACACACGGTCGAGGGCATTGAAACGCTAACCGACGCCATCGAGGACGCGGCGGGGTTATAGGTCGGCCTCGCGGAACCACAGCAGTCCCAGAAGCGGCGGGACGAGAATCCACACGAGAAGCATGAGCGTTGCCGACACCTGCATGTTCACGTCGCCCTGTGTGTACAGCCCTCCCTGCAGAAAGGCGTTGGAGACGATTTTGAACGAACCGGTCGGGTTGATCAGTCTGAGCATCCGCAGCACCTCCTGTCCGGTGAGGGGGAGCCACGACGGCGCGCCGCCGGCCCCGAAATAGAACCGAAGCCGGAACTGAACCGCCCCCCACAACGGGACGAAAAGAAAGTAGATCCCGACCGCGCCGGCGATCGCCCGCCTGCTCGACGACGCCGCCGTCGAGAAACCGACGGCGATGCTGACAAATGCCACGCCCAGCACCGCCGTCAACAGCGTGTAGCCGAGATACGACGCCGCGTCGAAGGTGATCGAGGGAACGATCACAAAAACGAGTGCCGGCAGGAGAAAGCCGACTGCGATGGGGGCGGCGATGGCGCCCGATCGGCCGATCACCTTGCCGAAGACGACGTCGGCCCGGGAGTGGGGAAGCGAGAGCAGGAGTTTCAGCGATCCCGACTCGCGTTCGCCGACAACGGCGTTGTAGGCGACGATCAGCGCGATCAGGGGCACGAGCGTCGTCACGAGGGCGTCGCGGATGAAAATCGAGTTGAGCACCGCGTTCGAACTGAACGACTCGCCGGGGGCCGGCCGCACGAGATACGCCGCGGCCGCCACCAACAGAACGAACAACACCGACAGTCCGGCGACCCACCGCGACCGGACGGCGTCCTCGAAGTCCTTGCGCGCGACGGCGTTCCAGGTCACGCCGACACCTCCGTACCCTCCGTGTAGGCGATGAACAGGTCCTCTAGCGAGGTTTCCTCGGTCTGGAAATCTTTCACCGTCACGTCGGCCTCCTCCAATGCGCCGATAACCGCCGTTTTGGCGTCGGCCTCACAGGAAACGGTGACCGTTCCGCCGTCGGTCGAGGCGGCGGTCACACCGCCGAGTGCCCGCACGGCTTCGAGGTCGGCCTCGCTCGCGGCGTCGACGGTGACCGACAGTGTCTCACCGCCGTCGACCGCCTCGCGCAGGCCCTCGATGCTGTCCTTGGCGACGAGTTCGCCCTCGCGTAGAATGCCGACCCGGTCACAGACGGCCTCGACCTGACCGAGAACGTGACTGGAGAAAAAGACCGTCGCGCCGCGGTCGGCCTCGGCACGGACGATGTCGCGCATCTCGCGTGCGCCGCCGGGGTCCAACCCCGAGGAGGGTTCGTCGAGAATGAGCAGGTCGGGGTCACCGACCAGTGCCATCGCGAGAACGAGTCGTTGACGCATCCCCTTGGAGTAGCCACCGGCCGCTCGGTCGGCGGCGTCGGCGATGCCGACTCGATCCAGCAACGCGTCGGGGTCGGCGTCGACCTCCTTGGATCGTACTGCGAATTCGACGTGTTTCCGGCCGGTGAGACGGTCGTACACGCCGTATCCCTCCGGCAACACACCGGTACGCCGCCGCACCGCGACGCTGTTTCGTTCCGCGTCCAGACCGAGAACGCGCACCTCGCCGGCGCTGGGGCGGACGAAATCGAGCAACATGTTGATCGTCGTCGACTTTCCCGCGCCGTTCGGGCCGAGAAAGCCGAACACCTCGCCCTCGGGGACCGTGAGGTCGAGGTCGGAGACGGCGGTGACGTCGCCGAACCGTTTGGTCACGCCGTCAAGATCGATTGCGGCCATGGGCACTCGTTGGGCCAGTCCCGGTTAAAGAGTTTAGGTGTCGCTCGGCGAGCACAACGATCGACACGAAACGGGGGAATCAAAAACGGCGGCGCTCCGCCGGGGCAAGGGCGAGCGCCGACCACGAACTGAACAGGGATATGCCCAAACGTGGTACGCTAGAGACTGACCAAGCCTCATTTGGCAGTGGTGGTGTGTTGTATTCTGCCGGTGTTGCGTGTTCGTACGTCGGTCACCTCCACAAAAAATTGGACGCACGGGTATCATAAATACGTTTATTCGGATGTAATAATATTATTTAACGCCCTTCTATACGCCGTGTCCACCCATCCACCGGCGCACAAGACCAGATCGAACGCGACTACGGGTCGTCGGAATATTAAAGATGTAGGATTGGTATCAATAATACGTTCTATGGGGGGGACACCCACACGTGAGGTGTTTGATGACTATGGCGTGTTGCTTGATGACGTGTTCTCCGTTCTCGGAAACGAACGTCGGCGGTTGGTACTGGGATATCTGAAAAGCACAGACAAAGACAGCGTCGAGCTCGGCGACCTCGCAACCAGCATCGCGGGGTGGGAACACGACAAGCCGGCGGGCGAGGTCAGTTACGACGAACGCAAGTCCGTTCAGACGTCGCTCTACCAGTTACATCTGCCCAAGATGGACGAACTGGGCTTTGTCGAGTTCGACAGGCGGTGTGGAACGGTCACACTCACCGACCTCGGAACGGAGTTAGAGGTGTCGGTCGGAGCCGATGGCGAAACACGGATGTCCTCTGCGATGTCCGTCGTCCTCGGTGTGAGCACGGTGTTCTCGGCGCTTGTCCTCCGGTCGGGCACGTTCCCGGGCCCGGACGGAGGGCCGATTATCGCGTTCGGGGCGGTTGCGTGTCTCGGAATCGGGGCCTTGCTGTCGGTTGGATACGACCGGTGGGTGTCGTCGGACCGAAACACCGTGGGGCTGCCGACCCCGGACGACTGAACGAACCGCACGGTCACCGGACGAACCGCCGGAGTCTCGTACGGAGGGAACCGGGTCGGTCACGCGAGCGCCCTCCGATCCGTTCGCGTCCGAGGAGCCGACACCCGACGACGTAGAAGGGGACGCCCATCAGCGCGTCGATGACGATGATCGGGAGCCACGGGTGCCACCGGTAGAGTGAGTCGAGCATCGAGTCCGGGAGAACGGCGAGATAGTGGTAATGCGAGACGAAGCGGTGGTACCCACCGGTCGAGTCGGGAGCGTGGAGCGTCACCGTGACGTTCGTCTCGCTGTCGGGTGCCAGTCGGACCTCGCCGGGTTCGACGTCGACGTCGTCGTCGGGTGCCTTGACGTACACCTTTGTCGGGAGCAGTCCGGCGTTGGAGAGCCGTCGGTCGTGTCCCTTCGACTCGCCGGTTTGGATGACGGTCGGGCGTTCCGACTCGAAGCTCGCACTCACGAAATCGATCCGTTCTGTCCCGGACGGCACAGCCATCGGCAGCGTCAACCCGAGGAGGAGGATGAGCGTCAACGCGCCGACGACGAGGCGCGGATCCAGCCCGAACTCCCGGCTCCGCGTCCGACCTCGGTCGCGTGACCGCCCGCGACCATTTCGGATCGTATCAACGAGATACAACGCGAACACGATGGCTGCGAGGACCGAGAATCCCCCAGTCGTTCCGAGAATCGAGCCGACCCCGAGAAAGACCGCGAGGCGTCGCTGAGCGTTCACCGCCGTTTCCTGAACGGACGACGTGGCGTCACCCAAGTGTGGGAGGACAAGCACCTGTCCGTTCAGTCGTACGACCTTCGAGACGATCTGACCGTTCTTTACCGGTGGCTCGCCGCTATCCTGATCCGTGACGGCGTTGTTGTCACCTCTAGTGACGTATCCGCGTTCCGTCTCGCCGACGACACGGTGGGTGGTGAGTCCGCCGCCCTGAATCTCCTCGGCGCGGAAGACGATCACGTCGCCCGATTCGACCGGACCAGCCACCTCGATCGGGACCGCCAGAAATCCGTCGCCCGGGTCAAGCGCCGGCTGCATGCTTCCCGTCCGGACGAACCCGAGAACAACCGGCCCACCGATCGCCTGCCCCACGACGAGAACGAGAATCACGAACACGGCGACGATCTCCAGCGACGCCGAGACCATCCGTCCGATCGAGGCCATATCTTAAATATCTGTCATATTCTGCATAATAATAAATGTTTTGTGAGAAGCGATCAGGTCGCGTTCGCGCTGATCGAAAGCGTCACCGAGACGTTTTCGGGTTCGCTGACACCCAGTGCGTTCGCGAGAAACGAGACGCCGACGTGATCGCCGGGGGAAAGGGTGTACTCGAGCGTGCGGCCGCCACCGTTGGCGGTAAGCAGGCTCCCCGTCTGCGAGCCGTCGTCGTGGAACTGGAAAAACACCCGCGTGTCGGCGTCATCGCCCCTCCTAAACCCCACCTCGCAGTCGAGTTGCTTTGTGTTCGCGGTGTTGTTGGCGATGGCGAACGCCGACCGAAGGCTTGAGTCGCCCGAGCGGTCGCTCGGCGCGGGCGCGGTGACCAGATCGAACGTGCCGGGCGTCGGATCGGTGCCACCCTCCACGAACGCGCCGAACTGGTAGATCGAGTCGACGTTGATGTCGGGATCGAACTGCAACTCGCCGTCGGAGAGCCCGACCGTCGAGAGATCCGGGTTCGGCACCAGGCCGATCAGGCCGTCGGTGTCGTCAACGACACTGATTTCGGCCGACCGGGCCATGGTCGACGCGGTGAACGCGCCGACGCCGCTTGCGGCTGCGCTCCCGGACAGCGCGAGGCTCGTTCCCAACAGGAATCGACGCCGGTTCACGGGTAGGGGAGTGGGGGGTTACTCCGTTCCGGGGTCGGCGGCCTCGTTGGCGTTGACCACGAGGCTGCCCGGGAGGGGGGCCTCGCCCGAGGTGTCGGCCTCGGTGGCGTCGACCTGGAACGAGACGTACACCTGCTCCCCGGCCGGAATGGCCTCGTCGGGGTCGTTTCCGTTGTTGAAGCTCAGAGCCTGCTGTGCGGACGGATTGTCGCTCAGCGTGAGTTGTGTCGTGTCCGTCGCTCCATCGAGTTGGCTGGGATCGTTGGTGCCTGTGGTGCCGCGGTCGGCGCTGATCGCCGTCGCCTTTCCTTGCAGAAAAACGCTTGCGGTTCCGGGTTCGGTGTTCCGGTTGAGTTCCAACCCGACCTCCAGATCGATGGTCTGACCGCTGTTGTTGCTGATAACGAACGCCGACTGGTCCACTCCTCCACTACCCGTGACGACGAACGGTTCGCCGCTGCCAGCCGCCGCCGGGTTGGTGTCGCTGTCAAAAATACTCTCGAAGGCGACGGCGTCGCCCTGTGCGTCGTCGTTCATCGCGCCGAGCTGGTACTTCGACTGGTCGTTGACACCGGCACCACTGCCGCTGCCCACGATGTCGATCGCGAGTTCGCCGTTGCCGTCAAGGCTCACCCGATCACCGAGACCGCGAGCGCCGCCGGGTTCCATCGCGACGAGCGCGTTGCTGTCGTTGACCACCGCCACGTTCGCGGACCGCGACATCGTCGCGGCCGTGAACGCGCCGGTGCCTGATGCAGCCGCCCCGCCGGCGGCGAGCGATCCGAGTCCGACCAAGAACTTTCTCCGGTCCATTGGTTGTCACCGCCCGTGTATCACGGGCGCACCTCATACAGGGGGCCAAGGGGGTATTGTTATACAGGCGATGGGGGATCGGAAAAAGAGGCGTCTGCGAGGTGCCAAGCGGCCGTATTCTCGGCCGGTAACAACCCGTTTCGGGAGGTGAAAGCGGATCTTACCGGCTGGTCGGTTTCGGGTACGAGGTTTTTTCGGGAGTAGTAACGGCCTAATTATCAGACCGATAAACCATCATAACAACGGTATCCCCGGCCTTACGATGTGACACGGGGATGCATGGCAAGCGGCACTGACACAGGGCGCATGATAAGCGGTACCGGCATAGAGGGAGACGCACAGGCATTATCGAAAGACGACGTATTCGAGGTGTTCAGCAACCAGCGACAGCGCCTCGTCTTCGACTACCTGCACCGGCAGGACGAGCGCGGACCGGTTGACATCTCGGAGATATCGACACACGTCGCGGCGGCGGAACTCGAGACAGCGCCCGAGCGGATCAACTACGACGAGCGAAAGAACGTCCACACGGCGCTCCGTCAGTTCCACCTGCCGAAGATGGACGCCGCAGACATCGTAGAGTTCGACAACCGAACCGGTGACATCACACTCACCGAGGAGGGAGAAGAACTCGATGTCTATCTGGAGACCGTCTCGGGGGACGAGGTCCCGTGGGCGACGTACTTCGTGTTGTTGTCCGGGACGCTGGTGGCGGCCATTCTCGCGGCGTGGCTGCATATATACCCGTTCACGATGTTCACGGACTTGGAGTGGGCGGGGATCAGCTCCGTCGCGTCGCTCGTCTCGTCGATAGTATACCTGTACAGTAACCGGTACGAGATGCATCTCGGTGCCGGCGACATACCCCACAGACAGGAGTGACCAGTCGTGGCAAGCGCACGGATAGTGCTGCTCGGCACAGTCTGTCTGCTCGTTCTGGTAGCCACCGGGACCGGCGGCTTCACCGCGGCGGGGTTCGATCGAACCGCTCCGGTGACCGTGGGGGGTGGAGAGTCACACCTCGGCGTGACCACACACGGCGGCCTCACCTGTGGCTCGGGGACGGCACTTACGGTGCACAACCGATTTCCGGCGGTCGATCTGAATGAGGTTGACGTAACAACACGGAACACGAGCAACGGCGTCCGGGTCGACGACACCGGTTCGACGGCACCGATCCGGGCGGGAGAGGCGGGGACCGTCCGCGTGCGACTCGCGCCGGCGGGGACTGCCGATGGCGGCTCAGAGTGGGTCGATCTCGTGGTCCGCGCCACCGGTAGCGACACCGCCGTCGGATTTATCCGGCGGGTGCCGGTGTCCTGCCAGCGGACGGGGATCGAGTTTGTTACGCTGTGTGGGGACCACAACGCGGCGGCGGCGAGCGTGTCGGCCGTCGGCGCCGACGGGACGACTGCTCCGACCGGGGTCTCTTTGGACGGACAAGGGATCACGAGCGTTCTCTACGGCTCCGACGGGACGGAGTACCATCTCGATGACACCTCGGCCAGCAAGTTCAAAGAGGGCGAAGGACGGCCACTCGACAGAGCGGGCCACACCTGTGGCGATGTCGAGTCGGGGGCCGTGAGCATCGGGAGGTTCGAATACAACCACACCGCTGGAACGTTCGAACGGACGGATGAGTAGATCGGACGCGCGAAACGCGGCAGGAGAGATCACACAACGGGAACGGGAACGGCAGGTGAAAAACCGATGAGCGACGACCCGGACACGTCGGTGACACAGCCACCACTGTCACCGAGTGACGTCACGTACGCCGAATTCGAGTGGGACGACATCACACCTCTCACCGCAATCACGGAAACGTTGGCCGGTCGGACGGACGACGAGGTGGCCGATGTGGGGCCACTGCACGAACACGTCGATCTGGACGCGCTCAACGGCCTGTTGCTCAACCGGTCGTGGTACACGCCGGAACTGAAGGTTTTCTTTCGGATCGAGGGATCCCTCGTTTTCGCCGATTCCGACGGGGCGGTACGGGTCCAGCCGGTGGAGTGATTCCCGGTGTTTCCGGGCGTCCGCGGCCGCGAGCGGTCAGGTGGAGCCGATGGTCGCTGCCACGTCGGCGAGTTCGTCGTCGGCCACGTCGGGTCGGTCCTCGATCAGGGCGTGGATCGGTCGCCCGCCGTCGGCCTCGGACCGGGGGACGATGTGGGCGTGAACGTGGGGAACTTCCTGTCCGGCGGCGGGACCGTTGTTGAACGCGATGGTCGTCGCGTCGGCGTCGACAGCGCGTTCGATCCGGCCGGTCAGGTCGTGGACGGCCGCGAAGATATCCGTCGCGAGATCCGCAGGCAGGTCGTTCACCCGCTCGTGATGGGCCTTCGGGATAACGAGCGTATGCCCCCGGGCGAGGGGGTTGGCGTCGAGAAAGGCCATCACCGTCTCGTTCTCGTGGACCGTGTGACTGGGGATGTCTCCGTCGACGATGTCACAGAAGATGCAGTCTGACATACGTGTTTGATCGTTGTCCCGTCTCAAAAGCGTCCCGGAGGCGGCGAGTACTCGATCAGTCGTCGAGGGCGACCCCGCACTCGCGGAGCGTCGCCGCCAGCGCCTCCCGATAGGACGCCCGGTCGTGACCGAGTCGCGACCGCCACACGTCGGCGTAGGAGGGGTGCAGGAGTGGGACGAGCGTCGTTCCCATGGTCGGGCAGTCGACCGGTGAGAGCACGTGGTCGATGAATCCATCGAGCGTCCGGTTCTCGACGGCACGTAGGGTGGTGGTCGCGTGTTTGCCGGTCGCGAGAACGACCGTGGGATCGATTGTTTCGACCTCCGTCCGGAGGTGTGTCCGGCAGTTCGACCGCTCCGCGTCCGTCGGCTCCCGGTTCGATCCATCGCCGTCGGCAGGGTGACACTTCACCGCGTTCGTGTAGAAGGCGTCGCCGTCGAGGCCGACGGCCGCAAGCAGCGAGCGGATCCGCCGCCCCGAGTGGAGCGAGGTGTACGCCAGCCCCGAACGGTTGCCTCCCGGCCAGTCGACTGCGTCGGGGTCACCCGTGGCGGGGGCCTCACCCACGACGAGAACCGCCGCGTCCCGCGGTCCATTCCCCCACGCGATCCGGTCGCGTGCGTCCACGAGTGCGGGACAGCGCCGGCAGTCGGGTGCGAGAACGAGGGCGTCGTCGGAGTCGGGCGGATCGGGTGAGTCGGGCGAGACCACGGATGTCTCACAGGGCATCGGCGACGGTCGGAGCGACCGAGGTTGCGGTCACCTCGCGCTCGATGGTGTCGGTGCCGTAGATGGCCGATACGCCGGCGCGTTCGAGTTTCGTCCGCGCGTTCCGGGCGAGCAGCGGGTGGACACAGGTGACGTACACCCCGTCGGCACCACGGTCGGTCAGAAGCCCGACCGACTCACTCATCGTCGTCCCCGTGGCGACGATGTCGTCAACGACGATCACGTCTCGGCCCGACACGTCGGCGTCGCCCGGCGTGATCTCCACCTCGGTACCGGAGTGGCGGACCTTCTGAAAAAAGTCCACGCCACCCCGGCCGTAGGCGTCCCGGGCCGATTCGGCAAGCGCAACGGCGCCCGCGTCGGGCGAGAGAAAAAGCGGATCGGTGAGGTTGGCGGGAAGCGGGGCGGCGAGTCGGGGGGCGGCGTCGACGACCGCACAGGGGACATCGAAAAAGTCGGTCACCGACGCCTCGTGTGGGTTGACGAGAACGACCCGGTCCGTGCCGGTCGAGACTGCGCGGGCGACGGCGCGGGCCGAGACGGGTTGGCCGTGTTCGAACGCGTGCTCCTGTCGCCCGTACCGCATATACGGCAGGACGGTCACCAGTTCGTCTGCTCCGGCCTCGCGGGCGGCGTCTTGCAGTTGGAGAAGTTCGACGTAGGCGGTATCTGCCGTCGTTGAGGCGACGACCACCGCCCGGTGGACGGCGGAGTCGATGCCGGGCGTCGACGCCATGCGTTCGCCGTCGGGAAACCGCTCGTACCGTACGTCGGCGAGCGAGCGGCCCGTCTCGGCGGCCAGCGCCGCCCCGAGCGCCTGCGAGTTCGAACCGGGGACGATCATGTGGAGTGGATTGACTGCCGCCCCGAAAACCGTTTCCGTCCACAGTCAGCCACGGACCGCGAGCGCCGCGACGCCGCTGACCCCCAGTTCGCGTGTCCGCCACCCCTCACCGGCGTCGGCGAGCAACGCCCCCCCTTCGGTCACGGCGACCGTGGCCTCGTCGGTGTAGGCCACGTCGACCGGATCGGCGGGCGTCTCGACCGCCGTCCACTCGCCGACCGACTCGCGGACGAACGTCCCGTCAGCGCCGACGGCGTGGGCGCGGTCGTCGGCCGCGTCAACGCTCACCACACCGAACGCGCCGTCGCGTTCGGTCATCCACCCGTTGCCGAGGCGGTAGAGACCGTCGCCGGTGGCCGCAAGCGGCATTCCGTTGCCGTGGACACCACGGACGCCGTCGAGACCGACGTTCCGTAAGCCATCGTCGACCATCCAGACGCCGTCGGCGGCCCCGACCATCCCGCCGTGGACGGTACGGGGTGTCTCGACGTGGCCGAGCGTCGTCCACTCGTCCTCGTCGTCGAGGCGGGCCACCCGACCGTCCGGCCCGGCCGCGAGCAGATCGGTGCCGTCGAATCCGACCGCGGCCGCCGGACCGAACCCCGTCGGTTCGTAGCCACCGGCGAGAACGTCCTGGTCGGTGGCGACGGCGCGACGGTCACCGGTCGCGGCCACGTCGCGGGCGGCCGTCCGGTGATCGATGCGGAACTCGCCGACGCGGTCGGCCGACAGCGACGTAACGACGACGCCCTGTTCGGACGCGACCAGCACCGTTTCCGCCCCCGTTCGGTCGGCGTAGACACGCTTCTCGTCGATCGTGTGACCCATGCCGTTATCTCCGAGGCGGGGCCTCAAAACGATTGGTAGATCCGGGCGGGCGGGTCAGGCCTCCGACCGCTCCGTCGCCGTTGCCGTCCGCTCGCGGACGTATGCGACGAAGTTGTCGAAGAGACGCTTGGTCCGGCAGGCGGCGGCGTAGTTGTCGGCGGTGATATCGGCGACGACGGAGTCGATGCGCTCCTGTGGGAGGTCTTTGCCCCGCGTGACCGTCTCGGCGCTCGACCGGTCGTACTCGGGGTGGAACTGCACACCCCAGCAGTCGCCGCGGCGGAATGCCTGCACGCCGCGGTCGTTCTCGGCGAGAAGCGTCGCATCCGGCGGCAACTCGACCACCCGGTCGGAGTGTGTCTCGAAGGCGACGAAAGGGGAGTCGAGCCCCGAAAGCAGTGGATCCTCGCCCGACCGGTTGATCTCCCGATACCCGAGTTCGAGGTCGTTCATCGCCTCGACGCGGCCGCCGAGTGCCGCCGCGAGGGCTTGGTGGCCGTAACAGACACCGAGAATCGGCATGCGGTCTGCCGCCCGCCCGATCCAGTCGGTGAGACCGTCGATCCACGGCTCGTCCCAGTAGACCGAGGACTTCGATCCGGTCACGACGGCGGCGTCGTAGGCGAACTCGCGCGGCAGTTCGCCGGCCGACGCGTCGAACTCGGTGAGGGCGGCGTCCAGTTCCCGACGGAAGTTCCGACGGGTGTGGTCGGCGCCGTGTGAGGCGTCGAGGAGAACGATCCGGGGTCGGCTCATCGTATGTATGTTCTGACGCGCGAGGCGGTAGTCGCTTACGCCCGCTCGTGTCCGGCGCTCTGAAAAAAGCCGACGAGACGGTCGTTCACCTCGCGGGAGCGCTCGACGCCAACGAGATGCCCCGCGTCGAGGCCGACGAACTCGCCTCGGGGGAGCCCGTCTGCGAGTCGCCGGCCGCGGTCGACCGGCCAGACGGCGTCGTCGCGGCCGTGAACGACGAGCGTCGGAAGGGTCACCTCGTACAACCGGTCCGAGACGTCGAACGACCCGACCGCGGCGGCCTGTGCTTCCCACGCCTTGCGGGTGGCGTCCTCGTCGGCGCGCCAATCGACGATCCGGTCGATGACCTCGGGATGGGTGTCGAGAAACCCCGAGGAAAATGCCGCCGACAGCGACGACACCAGTTCGTCGGGATCGGCCGGCGACCCGAACAACGGATCGAGCGAGACGCCGTCGCCGGTCGCGGCGGTCCCCAAAAGCGCCAGCGACGCCGGGCGCGACGACGACCGGGCGAGTTCGAGCGCGACCAGTCCACCCACTCCCGCGCCGACGACGTGGCTTCGCCGCGCTCCGTGGTCGGCGAGAACGGCCCTCGCGTCGGCGACGAAATCCTCGACCGTGTAGGGACCGGGCGGGGCGTCGGACCGTCCCGCACCCCGTAGGTCCATCACCACCGTCTCGAAGGGACCCGTCAGACCGGCGTGTTGCCAGCCCCACTGCCACGCGCCGTAGCCCACATCGCCGAGACACAACACCGTCTCCCGGTCGGGGTCGCCGTTGACGGCGTAGTGGATCGACGCCGAGTCGTTCGATGCGGTCGGCATGGGCGGGGCTACGGCCCCCCAGCGGTTAGTAGCATTGCTCACGCCGTGCGGGCGGTCAGAAGCGCCGGCCCGATCACGGCGACCGTAAGGAGGAGTCCGAGGCCGGCGCCGCCGGTCAACACGACCGACGGCGGGACGGGCGACGGCCCGGTGAGAAGCGCCGCCGGTGTCGTGTCGGGCGACGGCACGGCGACGGTCGGACGCGCACGGAGCGCCATCGCACCCGCGAGAAGGAGGCTGAACGCCGACACCACAAAGGCCGGGACGACGGGAAGGCTGAACGCCGACACCACAAAGGCCGGGACGACGGGAGCCGCGGCGAGGAAGTCACGGCGGGTGTGGCCGCGGGACCGAATATGAAGCTTCGGCCCGGCTCAGGCGTTCTGTACCGCCCGAAGCACGTCCGGGGCGTCCTCGAGAGCGTCGTCCAGAGCGTCGACGTCGGGGCCACCACCCTGTGCGAAGTCCGGCGGGCCGCCGCCGCCGCCGCCGGCCTGCCCCGCGAGTCGGCCAACGACGTCACCCGCGTTGATGTCGACGCCGTCCGGAACGCCGACGACGAACTGTGCGCTCCCGCCCTGTGCGCTCCCGAGAACGGCCACCGACCCCTCGTCGACGACGGCGTTGGCGGTGGCGCGGAGTTCGTCCGCGTCGGCGTCCAGCCGCCGGATCACGGCGTCGACGCCGCCGACATCAACACCCTTGGTGTCGGTCGCGGCGGCGCGTGCCTCCGCGAGTTCCTCCGTCAGGCGGTCGATCTCCTTGCCGCGGGCCTTCCACTCCTCGAAGAACCGCTCGGCCGTCTCCGGCACGTCCTCCGGAGAAACGTCGAGAACGTCCGCGGCCTCGTAGAGGGCGTTCTCGGTTCGCTGGGTCGCCCTGATGGCGGCGTCGCCCGCCGCGAAGCTGATGCGCTCGACGCCGTCCTGGATCGGTTCGGTGTCGACGATTTTGATCGCACCGATGTCGCCCGTCCGGGCGACGTGCGTGCCGGCACACGCCTGCACGTCGTCGTCGACGTGGATGAGTCGGATCGTCTGTCCCGGGGGAACACCCCCCTGATACAGGTCGAACCCGTGTTCGGCCTCGGCCTCGTGGCGGTCGGGCCACTCCTGGGTCACCGGCCGGTTCTCGGTCACGATCTCGTTTGCGACGCGTTCGATCTCCGTGACCTCTTCACGGGAGAGACGCCGGAAGTGACGCACGTCAAGGCGGGCCCCGTCGGTGCCTTTCTGTGCGCCGGCCTGCCGGACGTGATCGCCGAGTACCTGCCGGGCGGCGTGGCCGATCACGTGGGTCGCGGTGTGGTGGCGCATCAGGCTGAACCGCCGTTCGGCGTCGATCCGGCCGCGGACGAACTCGCCTTTGCCGGGGGTGCCGTCCGTCCGGTGGAACACCACCCCGTTGTGACTCTGGACGTCGGTCACCTCGACGGTCGTCTCGTCGGTCGAGAGAACACCGGTGTCCGCCGGTTGGCCGCCACCTTCGGGGTAGAACATCGTCTGGTCGAGGACCACGTCGTACCCCTCCTCCCGTTCGAACACGTCGAGAACGACCGCCTCGAACTCGGTTCTGTCCTGTTCGTCGTAGAACAGGCGGTCGGTCTCGGGGAGGTCGACCAGGCGGCCGTCGCGGCCGGCAGCCGTCTCGTCGTCGCCGTCCTCGCCGTGACGGGCGGCGACCAGTCGGTAAAAGTCGGCGGGGACGTCGACGGCCGCGCCGTGGTCGGCGGCGATATCCGCGACCATATCCGGCTGGATGCCGTGGGAGTCGTAGAGTTCGATCAGGGTTTCCTGGGGGATCGGTTCGCCGCGGTCGGCGTACTCCTCGGCGATGGTCTCGACCTTTCGGGAGCCGCGGTCGAGTGTCTCGCGGTACTTTCGTTCCTCGGTGCGCACGATATCCCGGACCGTGTCGCGGTTGGTGTAGCCGAGGCGGTCGACCTGCATGTCGACGAGTTCGTCGAGTGGAGCGTCGATGCCGAGGCCGTCGACGAGGCGTTTGGTTCGACGGAGCACCATCCGGGCGAGATACCCCGTCCCGACGTTCGACGGGACGATGCCGTCGCCGAACATGTACGCGAGCGTCCGACAGTGGTCGGCGATGGCGTAAACGTCCTCGAGGGGTTCGAGAAGGGCGGTGAGTTCGGCGGCGTCGACACCGAGTTCGTCGGCGACCTCCGCCCGGGCTGTGGCGAGGTCGTCGATCTCGTCGACGTCGAGATAGCCCGACAGGCGGGCGGCCTCCTGGACCAGCGCCCGGTCGTCCTCGGAGTGGTCGATGCCCGCACGATCGGTGAGAAAGTCGATCATATCGGGGTAGATGGCCTCGTAGACGGTCGGTGTCCCCTGACTCATCCACGTCCACCGTTCCAGTCCGTACCCGGTGTCGACGACGTATGTGTCCATGCGGCTGTAACGGTTGCCGTCTTTCATCTCGTACTCGCCGTCGGGGTCCTGTTCCATCGACATGAAAACGAGCGTGGCGAGTTCCAGTCCCCGGTAGATCACCTCGAAGGCCGGGCCGGCGTTTCCGCCCCCGACCCACGGATCCTCGATGTAGGTGATGTCCTCGAGGTCGACCCCCATGTGTTGGAAAAAGCGGTCGCAGTACTCGACGGTCTCGTCTTTCCAGTACACCTCGCCCTCGTAGGCGTAGTCGTCGGGGGCGTCATCGCGAGTGTTGAACGCGTGGTGGGCCATCATCTCGAAGGCCATGGTGTGACGGCCCGTCTTGCCGACGTTGTCGATATCCTGCATCCGGATGCAGGGCTGAGAGATGGTGAGCGGATTCGCCGGCGGCGGCGTCTCGCCGGACGTGACCAACGGCTGGAAGTCGTAGATAGACGCCTGCGTCAGGAGAACGTCGTCGCGCCACCGGTTCGCCGCAACGGGGTAGGGGTCGATACGCTCGTGGTCGTTGTTCTCGAAAAAGGAGAGAAAGGCCTCGCGCGTCTCCTCCAGCGTGTACGACTCGTCGAAGCCGGGGTTCCCGATGAAATCGTAGTCGTCACAGGGTGGTTCGCCGCAGGTGTCACGCTCCACCCGGGCCCAAAAGTGGACGCCACACGAGCAACACTCCTGTCGGGTGAATCCCTCCTCCTCGAAGTACTCGAGGCGGTAGGCCTCTTCGAGTTCGCTCATTACCACCTTCTTCTCCCGGCTCCGAATAAAACAGTTCCGGGAACGGCCATCTCGGGTCAAAAGGACCGGACTGCGGCGGGGAGGAGTTCAGTCCTCAAGCGCAAGCGACGCCAGCATCGCCTCCAACTGCACCTGCTCGTTTGCCCCCTCAGTGATGCGGTAGTCGGCCTCGCCCAACCGCTCCATCAGGCGGACCGTTCGCCGGTCGTCGAGGTCGAACTCCCACGCCGACCGGTGGAGTTGGTCGATCACGTCGCCACCCGCCATCCCCGAATCCACGAGAAGCGTTTCCAACGTCGACCGTGCCCGTGGAAAGTCGCCGTCGATGGCCGCCTCGATCATCGACTCGATCTTCTCCGGCCGGACCGTCGAGGTGACGGTGTAAACGGCCTCGTCGTCGACGGTCTCGCCGGTCGTCGCCGCCGCCTGAAGCGTGTTGATCGCGCGGCGCATGTCCCCGCTGGCGGCGTACACCAAGGCGTCGAGACCGTCGTCGGTCAGGTCGATTCCCTCGGCCGCGGCGATCTCGCGGACCTGTGCCGCGACGGCGTCGTCCGGAAGCGGCGAGAAGCGAAAGACCGCACACCGGGACTGGATCGGGTCGATGATCCGACTGGAGTAGTTACACGAGAGAATGAAGCGGGTGTTGTCGGCGAACTGCTCCATGGTTCGGCGGAGGGCTGACTGGGCGTCCGAGGTGTTGTGGGTCAAAATCCCGTTCGCGAGCATGAAGTTCGGCGTCCCATCCATGCTGATATTGTAGGCCTTTCCTCGGTGGTTGTGTTCGATGTGGCTGATTTCGACGGTTTCGACCGCTCCGAGGCCGCCATCGGAGAGCACTGTTGGATCGAACTCCGACCGGTGATAGTGTTCGTGATGAGGAAGCTCCTCATCGCCGACGACGATGAACGTGTATTCGTCGCCGTAGGTTTCGAGGAACTCCTCTACCTTCTCGGTCTGTCCCCACAGTGCGGCGACCCCTTTGACCTCGATTACGGTATCGTCGAGCAAGAAGTCGGGATGGTACACCGAGTCGGACAGTTCGAACGTCGGCTCGTACTCATAGTCGATATTCGCATCCTGCAACGCCTTTCCGACCTCGTACTCCCAATCGGATCGGACGAGGTGACCGAGTTCGTCGCTGTGTCTGACGTTACCACCCGTTGGCTCGTGTCCCTGTAATGCCTCGGAGACTTTTTGCGCGACTTCGGGGTCGCGCATGGGGTTGTCGTCGCCGCTGATATCACGAACCGGATAATCGCAGTTCTCGACGCTCTTTTCGATGATCGCCGCTTTTTCTTCATCAGCGAGACTCGCCCACCACTCGGCGGAAGCCATCCCGATTTCCTCCTTTACGCGTTCAGGGTCGGCATCGACTACCCACTCCTCCCACGGCGTTCCGGATCGCATCTCACTTATCGTTTCGCGGACTCGTTCCACCGTCTCGTCGTCCATCTCCCAGACGTGGGTTCCGTGAAACGAGCCACCGTAATTCGGGTTGTTCTCGCCCGCAAATCGACCGTCAGAGAGTTTCTCAACGATCTTCTGGCGTCGTTCATCCGACCACGTGGTCCCGTACATCGGGTTCCGTTCGCCGCTCATATCCCGACTGTGTCCTTCGTCCTTGCAGTCGACAGAGCAGAACCGCCCTGCAGTCCAAGCACCACAGCTCTCGCACCGCGACACACCGATGTCGTCTTTGAAATCCGCGATTTTGTCCCCCGGAGACAGTTCGCGTAACTCTTTCTCGACGAGTCGCCCGTCCTCGTAGACGACGAAGAACGGGTGGCTCAGACTCGCCAGAACCGTCCGGCCATCAGCCAGTTCGATCTCGAAGAAGTCCGCGACGCCCGAGTCGACGAGTTTCCCGCTGTCGGACTGTATCTCGTTCGTCTCGAAGTCGACCGACGGGATCGGTTCCCCCTCGTCGCTCACCTCCTCTATCGGCTTCACTTCGGGCTTCGACGGATGCCCAGTGACCACTTCGGTCCCCGGCGGCACGCACAACGAGTCAGCCTCGTCGAGAAAGATGATGCGATAATCGAACCCACCAAACGACGAACGCGCGAAGTTCTTGATCCGGTCGCGCACCACGTCGATCCCGCGCTGGTCCGAGGCGTTGAGTTCGAGAAAGTTCCCCCGCCAGTCGTCGCCGTACACCTCGCGGGCGATAGCCGTGGCGCAGGTTGTTTTACCGATGCCTGCCGGGCCTGAAAACAAGAGATGGGGCAGGTCGTCCCGTTCGATGTAACTCGACAGACGGTCAACGATGTCGGTCTGTCCGTTCACGTCGTCGAGGGTCTTCGGGCGGTACTTCTCGATCCAGATTTCCCGGCCCGGTCCCGACCCGTCGGCCTCGCTCATACCGTATCGAGAGGCCGGTCGGCACATAAACTCCCCGAGACGGGGAGCGTCGGCGACCGATCGGTTATTATCCCCGAATGCGTACAATCGACAATGGCGTCGCCCTCGGTTTTCGATCACGTGTCGTCAGGCGAACCCGACCACCCGGACGGAATCTACCGCGTCGTCGGGACACGCGAGGATGGCGTGACGCTGCTTCGGGTCGGGGACGCCGACGGACGCCGACGCAACACGGGCGTGATCCTGACCGTCGACAACGACGAGTTCGAGCGGTTCGGCCCCGCGGAGAATCCCGATGGAAATCGGCCGGCCGGTGTCGCCGTTGCATCGGCGGCGGTGGCGGCGTACTGGTCGGGGCGGGCCTTGATCGGTCGACTGGCCGACCGGCCACGGTCGGTCGTCGTTGCGGTGGCACTCGTCTCGCTCGGTGTTGTGGGCGACGGCACGTCGGTCCCCGATCCGGTCGTGGACACACTCCTAATCGGCGGCGTGCTTGTGTTAGCGTACGCCGGACGCGGATAGCACGACCAGCACCGAGGTGTGACACAGGTAGCGGACCGTCGAGTCTGGCCCCAGCCCGTATGGCCCCGCACGGCCGGGTGTACGCACTCCCGCTGCCCGTTGTCAGCGAGACGGGAACCCGTGGAGAGGGGTGAACCGACCCCCGACAACGCTCTGTGGCACCGAACTCGATGTCGGTGTCGCCGTCGCTACACCCACCGGTGTTCGGCAGTCGGTCGGTCCGGCGAGGGCAGCGGGGAGATCGCCGAGCGCGTTCGCGGCGACGGCACCGAGCGGGAGGTGGATCAGAGGTCAGGCTCGGTGCGTCCGGGCGCCGTTGCGCGATGCCGTCGGGGGCAGTGAGGCGGTTCCGGTCGTCTGTCACGCCGTCAGCCGCCTCGCGTTCACCGCGACTCGGATGGCGGTTTCCCCGTCGTAGGGCGCCGGGTGCCCGGCTTCCCCGATGCGTGGGAGAACGGAATCGCCGCCGACCGGAAACGGCCCCACCGGAACGATGACTGGCACCGCAGGGGTGGCCCGAATCCGAAGGTTCAGGACCGCCGCGCCCCTCGGTCGAGCCATGCCGACGGTTCGCGTCGAGGTGGTCGGCGAGGGTGAGCGGGAGCTGTGTCTCGACGACGACGCGACGTACGGCGACCTGCTGGCGGCGCTTTCGTTCACGTCCCACGAGGCGGCCGTTCTCGTCGACGGCACGCCCGTCCCCGAGAACGGGACGATCGACGCCGACCGGGTCCGCGTTCTCCGTCTCCTCAAGGGTGGCGCGCGACCCGACCCCGGCGTCGTCGACGACCGCGTCCGGGTGCGCCCGGCCACCGCCGAGGACCACCTCGACGTGATGCGGGTCGTCGACGGCGCGGCGCTCGAAGCCGACGCGGCGACGGTCCGGAAACGCATCGAGGCCGGTGGCGTCCGGGTGGCGACCGTCGGGGAGAACGTCGTCGGCGCACTCGTTTGCGACGGCGACCGCATCACCGCGGTGGCGACGCGTCGCCGGTGGCGCGACCGCGGGGTTGGGACCGCCCTCGTGTCGGCGGCGGCCGAGCGCCGCGACCGCCTCGTCGCCGAGTTCGACCCCGACGTGTGCCGGTTTTACGAGTCGCTCGGGTTCGAGATCACCGAGACCGAACCGGCTGACGGCCGTCTTCGTGGAGAACGCTAGCGGCGGCGCGAGACGGCGGCACCGACCGCGTCGGCCCAGTAGAGGAGCGCGACGGTGAACACGAACACGAGCGTCGAGAGGTCCCACGCGAAGCCGGTGAGCGTCGACCCGAACAGCGTCGTCGCGCCGAGCAGGGGCAGGAGGATCGAGAAGGCACAGCCGACACACGAAAACAATCCCAGCGCACCGGAGAGCGCCACCCGCGTCGCATCGAGCAGTCTGGCGTAAACGAGATACGCCAGGGTGAGATACCCGACGAGCTTGAACGGGATGAGTGAGAGCCTGAGGTGGGGCGTCCCGTAGACGACGATGGGGCCTCGCCCCGGGATGTCCCAGTAGACCGACGCCGCCGCCCCGCCGGGGAGCGGTTCGAGGAGTCCAACGAGAAGCACCCCACCGGCCCACAGAAGCACGAGGAGGTAGCCGACGGCCACCGCGGTCGCGATACCCCATTGCCGGCGGTCGACACGCGGCGTCTGCGTCCGGAGAACCGCCCAGACGCCGACGTTGATCCAAACGAACGGGTAAACCACGTACCGGGGCTGGGTGATGGTCAGTCCCGCGAGGTCGATGTAGGCCGTCGCGACGGCGACCTCGGCCGCGACGACGAGACACCACCACCGAATGGCGGCCAGATCCGCGGACACGAGGCGGCGAAGCCGTGACAGGGGACCAAGCGCATTGCTCACGGCCACGCCTCCCGTCGGTCCCAGTCGGTCACACGCATGTCCAAGAGTGAGGGGTGGAGGAATATGGGAATGTCGACTTCGGCGGCGGAACCCGGAACAAAGAACCGTCAGACCAGCCCGGCGACCAGGTCTCGACCCTCGTCAAGCAACGCGTCGACCCGCTCGCGGCTCCGAGCCTCGGCGTAGACGCGCATTTTCGGCTCCGTCCCGCTCGGCCGGATGAGGAGCCACGAGCCGTCCGACAACAGGAGTTTGAACCCGTCGAGGGTGATCACGTCGTCGACCGCGCGGCCGGCGATCGACGCGGGGAGAACGTCGCCGAGACCGTCGACGACCGCCGTTTTCCGGTCGTCGGGGCAGTCGACGCTTACCTTGTCCGCGACGATGGCACCGTGGGCGTCGAGTAGGCGGTCGACGCGCCGATCCAGCGGCTCGGCCGCCGTCATGTCGGCGGCGAGCAACGCCATCACCACGCCGTCTTTCTCGGGGACGTGGCCGCGGAGGCTGAAGCCGCCGGACTCCTCGCCGCCGATCAGGGCGTCGGCCTCGACCATCGCCTCGGCGATCCACTTGAATCCGACCGGCGTCTCGATCACCTCCTCCCCGTGGGCGTCTGCGACCCGGTCGATCAGAAACGTGGTGGAGACCGACCGGACGGCGGGACCGGCGTCCGATTCGAGCAACGCATCGTAGACGGCCGCAAAAAAGAGGTTCTCGTCGAGAACGCCGCGGTCGGGCGTGACGACGGCGAGGCGGTCCGCGTCGCCGTCGTTTGCGACCCCCAGATCGGCGTCGTGAGCACCGACGGCGTCGACGAGGCCGGCGAGACGCTCCGCGCTCGGCTCCGGCGACCCACCTCCGAAGGAGGCGTCCCGCTCACAGCGACGCCGGAACACCGTCGCGCCGGCGGATTCGAGAAGGGCGTCGGTAACGTCCCGGCCGCTCCCGTGCATCGCGTCGTAGACGACGGTCAGCCCCGCACAGTCGGGATCGATCGCGTCTCGGGCCTGGTCGGCGTGAGCGGCAACGAAGTCGACGCGTGTTACCGACCCCTGAGGACCGTCGGTCGACGGGTCGGCGAGGCGGGCCTCGATGGCGTCGGTCACGGCGGGGAGCGCCGGTGCGCCGTTGCCGGGGATGAACTTCACCCCGTTGTACTCGGGCGGGTTGTGAGAGGCGGTGATCATCAACGCCCCCGCGAGGTCGCAATCGACGACTCCCCACGCGACCACGGGGGTCGGGCAGTCGCGGTCGGACAACCACACGTCGAATCCGTTGCCCGCGAGAACGTCCCCGAGCGACTCGGCGAACCCCTCGGAGGTCACACGGGCGTCGTAGCCGACGGCGACGGGGGCGTCGACTCCCTCCTCGGCGAGGTAGTCCGCGACGGCTTGGCCGACCATCCGCACACGCTCGTCGGTAAAAACGTCGAGACGGGCGCGCCACCCGTCCGTCCCGAAGGAGATGGCGTCCATACGACCCGGTCCCGGGCGAGGGGCAAAAAGGTGCTCACGCGTCGTTGTTCTCGATCAGTCGCTCCTTTGCCCGCCGGGAGAAGGACTTGATCTCGTGTTCGCGGGACATCGCCGCCGACCGCGTGTCGTGTGACTCGGCGTGGACGAGTTCGACGGGCGTTCGTCCGCGGGTGTACTTTGCCCCCTCGCCGGCGTCGTGTTCGGCGACGCGTCGCTCCACGTCGGTCGTGTACCCCGTGTAGTAGGTGCCGTCAGAACACTCGATTACGTAGACGTAATGCATCGTCGGACCGTCGGCCCGGCCGCACATAGTGGTCCGCGTGTCGGCGCCCGCGTCCCGCGTTCCGAAGGTGGCTTGGTGTGGTGGTCAAAGGGCGTTACAACCGTTAGGCGTTCGGGGTGCGTTGTCTCGAGGCCTCCGCGATGCCAGCGTTGGCCGAACAACTGGGGCAAGCGAGGATGCGCCCGTTTGCGTCGGCGAACACCCGTGCGAAGCGTTCCGAGACGTGTGACCCACAGTGATCGCAGCGTGCCATGATTGTGCCGGCTACCGTCCGCCGGTACCCATTGTTTATCCCACACCCGTAAATGCCTGCCGCGCGCGCACGCGACGGACAAACAAATGTCCAGTTATATCGACAAAAGGAGTCGTAACTGTGGATATGCGTTGCCAACCGGCTCAATCGTCACGAGCGGCGTCGACCGCGCGAGCGATCAGCCCCGCCTGTGCGCCGGCGGTGAAGCCGGCGTCGATGTTGACGGTCGAAAGCACGGTGCATGACTGGAGTGTTCCACTAAGAGCCGCCTCGCCGTTTCCGCCGAAGCCATAGCCCGTCGACACCGGCAGACCGATCACCGGCGTGTCGACGAGGCCGGCGACGACGGTGGGGAGTGCCCCTTCCCGCCCGGCGGCGACGATGGCCACGTCGGCCGCCCGGATCGCGTCGAGATTGTCGACGATCCGGCCCAAGTGAGCGACGCCGACGTCGTCAACCCGGTTGACCGTCGCGCCGATGGTGCGGGCGAGAACGGCCGCTTCACCCGCCGCCGCCGCGTCGGAGGTGCCCGCGGTGACGACGGCCACGGTCGCGTCGAGAACCGGGGGATCGAACGCCGGCGCTCGGACGACGAGCGTCCGGGCGCGGTCGTCGCGATGGACCGTCGCGTCCACCGGCAGGTCGTCGGTAACGGCCGCGACGTGGTCGGCGGTGGCGCGGGTGATCACGGCCCGTCCGGTCGTTTCGAGGGCCACCTCGGCCATCGAGGCCACCTCGGCCGGCGTTTTGCCGTCCGCGAGCACCGCCTCGGGGATCCCTCGTCTGCGCTCGCGGGCGGCGTCGAACCGTCCCGCATCCGTTGTCGCGTAACCGGCGAGGCGAGCCTCCGCCTCGGCCGGTGAGAGTTCGCCACTCGCCACCGCGTCGAGTACGTCGCGCATATCGGTCGTGGACCGGTGAGACACTCGTAGGTGTCGGTTCGGGCCACAGTATTTATATATCTGCACCGGAGGGCGGCAGAACGGCATTTGTGGCCGTATGCGCGGCGGATTTGGGAAATCTTATTAATAGGGGTCGGCTTGTGTAGGTCGTATGGCAGACCTCATCGTTAAAGCAGCCGTCAAGGAAGCGCTCCAGAATAAGAACGTCTCTTCGGACTTCTACAATGCCCTCGACGACGAGGTAGAGGAACTCCTCGAGGACGCCTCGCGTCGTGCAGAACAGAACGACCGGAAGACCGTGCAGCCGCGCGATCTGTAATCCGGCCTCCGTTTTTCCGCTGTTTCAGCTGTTTCAGCCACTGAGCGACGCCGTCTGTCAGTCACGTCCCGCCGTCGTCCGAACGGTCACGCCGTCGGCGCGGCCGACGTGAACCTCGTCGGTGAGGCCGACGAACAGTCCGTGTTCGACGACACCCGGAACGGCGGAGAGATCGGCGGCCAGCGGGTCGGGGTCGGAGATAACACCAAAATCACAGTCGAGAACGAGATTGCCGTTGTCGGTCACGACGGGACCGTCCTTGCGGGCCGCATCGCGAGGTGTCGGTGTTCCGCCCAAGTCGCGGATGGCCCGGCGGACGGTCGCTCGGGCGTCGGGCAACACCTCGACCGGAACGGGCCGATCGAGTGTCGGCCGCTCCTTCGAGGGGTCGACGACGACGACGAACCGCTCCGCGGCGGCGGCGACAACCTTCTCGCGGGCGTGGGCCGCGCCGCCACCCTTGATCAGGGCGAGGTCGTCGTTCACCTGATCGGCCCCGTCGATGGCGAGGTCGACCCGGTCGACGGAATCGAGGGCGGCGAGTGGCACCCCGACCTCGCGGGCCAACTCGCGGGAAGCGTACGAGGTGGCCACGCCTTCGACGTTGAGACCGGCCGCAACCGCCCGGCCAAGCGCGCGGATCGCGTATGCGGCGGTGCTGCCCGTCCCGAGGCCGACGGTCATTCCGTCGGCGGCGAGGTCGGCGGCGTGTTCACCCGCGCGACGCTTCGCCGCGTCCGACCCACCTGGCGTTTTCATACACACGGGTGGACGGGCATCGGGCAAAAACGGCCCGGTGGGTGGCGGGCTACGCTCAGATGCTCGTGAACGCGAACAGACGGCCGTCGGTCGTGGTGGCGTAGAGATAACCGTCGGCGGCCATCACGTCGACGATAGGGTCGTAAATCTCCTGTTGCCACCGGACCCCACCGGACGCCGCATCGACCGCCACCAGCAGGATGCGTTGGGTCGTCGGGTCGGCCCGACCGATGGCAAAGAGAACGTCGCCGACGAGGATCACGTCGCCCCGGACACCGAAAGAAAGGGACCACCGCTCCTCGCCGGTCGCGGTGTCGAGACCGTGGAGCGTCCGTCGGGTGCCGTACACCGCGGTGCCGTCGGCCACCGCGAGCGTGGGCGGGCGGACGGCGGCGTCGGCCACGACCTGCCAGAGCCGCGTGCCGTCCGCGGGGTCGAACCCCGAGATGCCGTCTCCGGTCGTCGCGAGAACGACCTCATCGGCGACGGCGAGGCGGCCGACCGGGCCGTCCATCTCGGCGTGCCACTGGACGCCGCTGACCGACGGATCGACCGCGTACAGGTGGCCGGCGTCGGTCGTCGGCGCGCCGTCGGGGTAGCCGGTCCCGACGTAGGCCATCTCTCCACCCACCGCGGCCGCCCTGATCTTCCGGTCGCGGCGTGTCGCCCCGCTGACGTCGTTTGGGGTGAACGACCAGCAGTGGCCGGCCGTACGGGCGTCGACGACGCGGTAGGACTGGTCGGTCGGCACCACCAGACTCGCGCCCGCCGTCGCCAGCCCACCCACGAACCGGCCGGGAAGGCCGTACTCGGTGAGCAAACTGCCGTCGTTGCGGTCGACGGCGACCACGCGGGCGTCTTCACGGGTCCCGAACGGAACGTACACCCCGTCACCGGCCACGACCGGCGGCCCGATCGGTGTGGCGTCGACCTTGTGCCGCCACTGAATCTCGCCGTTCCGGCGGGGGTCGTGACAGAGAACGGCCGACTTCGGGACGCCCTCCGCGTCGGCGTTTGCCGCGACGGCGTAAACGTACGCCCCGTCGGCGACCGGAAACGTGACCTGCGATTCGAGCGCCGACATCGTCCAACGCTCGTTGAGCGGGAACGACGTAGGCCCGTTGCTCGCGGGGGCCGCGTTCGTGCCCGCAGGATCGTGGTGGGGCATCGGCCACGTCCCGTCGGCGATGGATGTCGAGTTGAGCGCGCAGTTGCCCGGACCGCGTTCGAACGACTCGCTCGCCTCGGCCGTCACCTCGTCGGCCGCCGCCGCCGTCGGGGTCGACGTCGATGTCGATGCCGATGTCGGAGTCGACGTCGACGTCGACGTCGAGCGGCCGCCACACCCCGCCGTCAATCCGGCGGCGACGGCGGCGAGCCACCCGCGGCGTGTAAACGTATCACGCGGCATGCTATGGTTTCATGCGGAAGCCCGTCGGTAAATGTGTTCCGCCCCCGCGAGCGGTCACAGCCGGTCGAGCACCGCGTCTGCGTCGTAGGAAAGCGTCAGCGACCGCGAGCGTCCCCGACCCTCGACGTCGGCGTAGTCGGCCTCGATAACGCCCAACTGGTCGAGTTTGTTGACAATTTCGGTGTAGCGCGTATAGCCGAGCTGTGTCGTCTCGTGGAACGCCTCGTACACCGCCCCGGCCTGCTGACCGTCGTGTTCCGCGATTGTCTCGACCAGCGCCCGTTCGGAGTCGGAGAGTTCGCGCAAGCACCGCGAGAGGTGGACGTACTTCGATTTGTCGTATGCCGTCTCTACGTCCTCGGCGCCGATGGTCTTGCTGGCGCGCATCTCTGCGTTGAGGCCCGCACGCCGCAGGAGATCGATCCCGACCCGAAGGTCGCCGCTCTCCGCGGTGAGTCCGGCCACCCGGTCGAGTTCCTGCGGTCCGATCACGCCGTCGTGGAAGCCGCGGTCGATCCGCTCTTGCAGGATGTCGACGATCTCGTCGGCGTCGTAGACCGGAAAGTACGTTTCCTCCGGCCGGAAGACGCTCTGAACGCGGCCGTCGAGTTCATCAAGCATGGTCAGACCGAGGTCCGAGGAGACGACGATGACGCCGATCCGGACGCCTGCGGACCCCTCGTGGGCGCGTAGAAGCGAGTAGAGCGTATCTGAAGCCTCGTTCTCGTAGAACAGGTAGTTCACGTCGTCGAGTGCGACCACCAACACCTCGTCGTCGTCGACGAGGCGGTCAGTGACCTGGCCGAACAGTTTCTTGAACGAGATGCCCGAGGATGGCGGTTCGTAGTCGAAGACGTTCTCGAAGATACGCGAAAAGACGGCATAGCGTGTCGAGTCAAGTTGGCAGTTCACCCGAACGGTCCGGACGCCCGGCTGTCCGGAGAGTTCGCCGAACAGTTTCAGGACCGCGGTGGTCTTGCCGGTCCCCGGCGGCCCCCGGACCATCGTGTTGAGGGGGCGAGAGCCGCGAACCGCCGGCCGGAGGGCGTACTTCAGGCTCTCCAGTTGTGACTCGCGGTGGTCGAACGTCTCGGGGATGTAGTCGATTTCGAAGACGTGTTCGTCCCGAAAGACCGACTCGTCCCACGACAGCATCCCCTCATCAGGGTCCTCTGTCATCACCGACATTTCGCTTGCGTGAGTACTTAACCGTTGTCGCGGTGCGGGGACGGCCGCGCGTGACAGCTCGGGGGCGTCGGCGACGCCGGGTGCGATCCGCCCGGCGGCGTCGCGACCGCCACCGTCGTCGGTCGACGACACGCCCCGGCCACGTTCTCGAACGGGCCGAACGGGCGAAACGTACTGCTAACGGGTCGGGCCACAGGTACGGTCCCGCGACGTGTGGTCGCCACCGCCTCAGAACTTCTTCAAGAGGCGCGTATAAAAGTCGTCGCGGTCGGTGTTCTCGGCCAGTTTCTCGACGATGAGTTCGGGTGTCGAGCGCGCGAGGTGGTCAGTGACCGGCGAGCGGTTCACCCGGAGTTCGCCGTCGACGAGGCCAACGGCCTCGATACCGTCGACGGCCACCCTGATGCCGGCCGCGTCCCGGATTTCGGCGGCGAGATGGGAGACGAAAACCGCGGTGATGTCGCCGCAGTCAAGCGATTCGAGGATGCCGGCGATGATCTTCGCGCTCGCGCCCGGTTCGGTGATGCTTTCCAGTTCGTCGACGAGGACGAGACGAGAATCGGTGCCATCGGCGAGATCGGCAAAATCCCGCAGCGTCGCCTCGAACGCGCCGGCGTCCAGTGTCCCCTGACTCTTTGCGTAGTAGTGGAGTTCGTCGACGCGTTCGACCCGCGCGGCGTTGGCCGGGACGGGAAACCCCATGTGTGCAAGAACCGTCACCAACGCCAGAAGGTCGAGTGTCGACGTCTTTCCGCCGCTGTTGACGCCGGAGAGAAGCGTCACGCCAGACACCGAGTAATCGACCGGGGCGACGTTCTCGAAGGCCACGTCGAGCAACGGCGAGCACCCGCCCTCGACGGCGACACCGGAGAGGTCGGCGTCGATTTCGGGGAGGGTGCAGTCGAAGTCGGCCGCGAACCGGGCGACCGCGAGTTCCACGTCGTGTTCGAGTGCGTTTCGAACCAGCCGATCGGCGGGCTCGCGTAGCGCCCGGAGGTCGTCGGCCAGTTCGGTTTTGAGACGAGCGGCCCGGCGGTCGCGTGCGGCCGTCAGTTCCGTCCGGAGCCAGGAGACGGCGCTTTCGTCGTGTTCCAGCGGAAAGGTCGGCTCCCCCCCGAAGACGCGTTCGGCTATGTCGGCCTCGTCGTCGAGCGCGAGGGCGTCGACGAGGCGCTCGCGGGCCTTCTGGACCGCGCGGTCGAACTCGTCGGCGAGTTCCCGGGAGAGAAGGGCGTCGACGCGTGCGCCCTGTTCGACCAGCGAGAGAAAGTCCGTCCCCTCGATGGTCACGTCCCGTTCGCGGATCGCGGTCCGGAGATGGTCGTTGGCGGCGGATTCGGCGGTCCCGACGGCGGC
>NZ_JAQCNJ010000068.1 GCF_028275055.1 Haloplanus sp. | reverse complement strand
CGGCTACCAGGTCCCCGACGACAAAGACGCCGACTACATCGGAAAAGCCGAACTGGAGCGCCAGAAGGACGCCATCGAAGACGGCGCGTGTCCGTTCACGCACAAGCTGGTCGGACTGAGGATGGCGGGCGACCCGATCGTCGAGTGGGCCTCGGACTTCTGGCTCGTCTCCGACCCCGAGACGGGCGCGGAGTGTGGCTACCTGACCTCCGCGGGATGGAGTCCCGAGCTCGGAGCCAACCTCGCCTTGGGCTACGTGCCGGCGGAGAAGCTCCAGGCCGCGGCCGACGTGCCGCTCGACGACTCGGTCTACGACACCGACATCGACCTGGAGTTCGAGGTACACCTCCCTGCGGAGTACGCCGAAGAGCCCGGCGAGCCCGTGTACGCGACGGTGGCGAAGGTTCCGTTCAAGCAGTCGGCCAACCCCAGCGCCCGCGAGCAGGCAAAGATTCACGCCGGCGACGGGATGGAGGAGTGAGTGACGCGTCGCAAAACGGAACCACACGGAACTACCTGTTCGGTTGGCCCACCGCGAACCCGATCGGTCGGGAACGGGGATATACCGGAGCCGCCCGTTTTACAGGATAATGAGCGATATTAAAGCCGCCGTGCGGATCGAGCACCCCGACGTCGTGCTCACGGAGACGGTCGCCCACGACCGGACGTCGAGCGTCAGATCGCTGTCGGAGGCGGGCACCGACCCGAGTTCGGGCAAGTTCTTCTACCGTGTCGAGTCGTCCGACTTCCGCCGGTTCGAGAACGGACTGCGGAGGGATCACACGGTTGGCGAGTTCGAGCGCGTGATCGAGACCGGAGACGGGGAGGCGATCTACAGCTTCGAGTACACCGACGAGGCGAAGATCTTCTCGCCGATCATCTCGATCGAAAACGGCGTCGTACTGGACATGGAGAACGACGAGGACGCGTGGATATTCACCGTCTGGATGCCCGAGCGAGCGAACCTGGCCGCCCTCTGGGACACTGCGCGACGGCACGACATCGACATCGAGCTGCTGCGTGTGAACCAGTATGCGGGGTTGGACGCCGCGGACGCCGGACTGACCGACACTCAACGGGAGGCCCTCCTCGTCGCGTTCGAGGCAGGGTACTTCGAGGAGCCACGGAACGCAACGCTCGGCGAGGTCGCCGCCGAACTAGACATCTCGCAGCCGGCGGCCGGTGGGCTCCTTCGACGCGGGATCGAGCGACTCATCGTGTCGTCGCTGGTGGAGGATCGTGACCGAACCGGGTGACGATCGGACGTTCGCCGAGGAGTCGGTGTGGCGTGTGACGACCATCGCGGTCGGGTGGCTGCTGCTCCTGTTCGTCGGCGCGTACCTGATCACGCCAGCGAGTCTGCTTCCGGTGGTGATGTCCGACCTCGGCATCACCGAAGCCACCGCGGCCGCGCTCGTCTCGATGCCACAGGTCGCTGCAACGGTGATCGGTGTTCCGGTCGGGATCTACCTCGACCGGGTCGAGGGTCCCGCGACGGCGCCGGTTGCAGCAGCCGTGCTCCTCGTCGGGAGTGCCGGTGACTGGTTCGCCGCGAGCGGGGGGAGCGTCTCGCTGTTGGTCGGCACGCGACTGCTCGCGGGCGTCGGGATGTTCGTGCTGTGGGTGACCTGCATCAACGTTGCGGCGAGTACGTTTCCACCGACGAGACGGGCGACCGCGACATCTGTGATCATCTCCGGCTATCCGGCGGGCTACGCGCTCGGACACCTTGGCGCGCCGCGTGTCGCCGCGGTCGTTGGCTGGCCAGGGGTGTTTCCGGCCTTCGGCGTCGCGGTGTTGGTGATGTCGGTCGCCTTTTACGTCGCCGTCGGGCGGGTGTCACGGTTCAGCGCGTCAACCGAACCGATGACGCTCCCCGGGTTCAAGCGGGTGATCCAGAACCGGGACGTGTGGTCGATCCTCGTCGTCACGGTGCTCGGCTACTCGCTGTACATGGTGTTCAACTCGTGGATGCCGACGTACATCACCCGACAGTTCGGCGTCTCGCTGGCGGAGAGCGGCGCGTTCGTCGCGCTGTTTCCTGCGGTCGGGATTCTCGCACGGCCCGTCGGGGGGTGGCTCTCGGACGCGGTGCTGGGTCAGCGGCGACGGCCCGTCTTCGCCGCATCGTTCGTCGGGGCGACGGTGCTTGCGGTCGCGATGTTCTACAGCGCGACGGTGGCGGTGCTGGTCGGGATCCTCGTTCTCGCAGGGGTGTTCGTCCAGCTCCAGATCGGGCTGATGTACCAGTCGGCCCAGGAGTTCGTCGATCCACGGGCCGCCGGGACGGCCGTCTCGCTCGCGAGTGTGGCCGGATGGCTAGGGTCGTTCGTCGCACCCGTGGTGGCCGGAGAGCTGGTCGCTGCCACCGGAATCGACGCCGTTCTGTTCGTGTTCGCGATCGGCCTCGGCGTGACCGGTGGACTCACCGCCTGGCAGATGGCCGAGTCCGGTACGTCTGCCGCGTAAGCCGAGCGCACCCCCGGCCGACCGTCGGTGGTGGCTTTCGGCGGGTCTGCGGCGTCGAGGTCTCGTCGTCGATCGCCGACGACGGACCCCGCCCGGACGACCGCCTCCGAAGGAGGTGTACGCTACTCCGAGCCGATGTGCTCAAGCACCGCGGCGGCGTCGTTCGGGACCGGTTCGGGCTTGTTGCCCGCCTTGTAGGCCGCGTCGGGGTCCTTCAGCAGGTGGCCGGTGGTGAGACACACCACGTCCTCGTCGGCGCCGACGACGCCCTCGTCACGGAGTTTCTTCAGCCCGGCGATCGAGGTGGCCGAGGCGGGTTCGACGCCGAT
>NZ_JAQCNJ010000064.1 GCF_028275055.1 Haloplanus sp. | reverse complement strand
ACGCGGTGTTCCGGTTCTGGTCGACGACGACCACGGTGTCACCATGGCCGAGAGCGACAACATCCTGCGGTACGTCGAACGGACGCTCGCATGAAGATCTACACCGGCCGCGGCGACGAGGGGATGACAGACCTGCGGGACATGTCCCGCGTCTCCAAGACCAGTCCCCGGATCGAGGCGTACGGCACCGTCGACGAGGCGAACGCGCTCATCGGCACGATCCGCCCGACGGGATACGACGATATCGACGGCCACCTCGAACGGATACAGAATCACCTCCACATCGTGCAGGCCGACTTTGCCAACCCCACACCGGAGGACGAGGACCCCGTCGTCCGTGAAGAACACGTCGAGGAACTCGAATCGTGGATCGACGAGGCCGACGAGGAACTCGAACCGCTGGAGTCCTTTGTCCTCCCGGGTGGGAGCGACGCCGGGGCCGCCCTCCACCACGCCCGAACGGTGGTCCGGCGGGCCGAACGGCGGGCGGTCGACCTCGCCGGCACAAACCCCGTCAACGCCGAAGCCATCGCCTACCTGAACCGACTCTCCGACGCCCTCTTTACGTTCGGACGACTCGTCAACCGGCGGGACGGCGCCCAGGTGGATCGGCCCACGTACTGACGGGCAAGATCGATTTGAGGAACGACACGCAACTGTCACCGGTGCGTGCGTTCGCCGTTCTCCTCGCGTTCGTCGTGGCGGTTTCGACGGTCGGGGCCGTTTGTGTCTGGGCCGACGAGGGTGCCACGGCGTCGCCACACGCGACCACCGGTGGCGTCGACGCCGCTCCGCCACGCTCCGTCGCCATCCTCGATGTCGTTTCCGACAACCGCTCGAACCGCTCCGGCGTCCACCCTGTCGACCCCGGGTCGACCCTGCTCGTTCGTGGCACGACCGACCGCCGCCCCGACGACAACGCGATCGACCTGTCGGTGACCGCCGGTCCCGACGCCGACCGCTTCGGGTTCGTCGTCGTTGAGTCGTGGGGGTACGACGGCCGTTGGACCGCCCGACTCGCCGTCCCGGCGGCTGTCACGCCCGGGATGTACACGCTCGAGGTACAGGTCGACGGAGACGCCGACGTACAGCGGTTCGAGGTGGCCGAGCGCCGCCCCGCGACCCTCGGTCGGGCCTCGCTGAGCGACACCGTTCGACCCGTCTCCGGCGAGCGGATTCGTCCGTTTCAGGTTGCCGTGGAGAACGTGACACTTTCCAACGGCGGCTACGTCAAGGTTCGCGACGGGGGCACGTCGGTCGGCCGCTCCTCCTACCTCACCCCCGGAACCCACGCCGTCGTCATCGTCGGCGTCAGCGTCAATGGGAACAGCTACCTTCGGGCCGTCGCCGTGCGCGGGACGCCGGACCGCGTCGACGACCCGTACCGCTCGAACGATTCAGCGGTGGCCGTTCCGGTGCCGCTCCGTCGGGGTGGCGTCCCGCCGTCGCCGACGCCGACCGACGCCACAGCGCCCGGGGTCGGCACGCCGGCGACGATGATTGCGCTCGTATTATCGGCCGTAGCCCTGTTGTTGCGGGCGCGAAACCGGTGATCTCCCACAAGAGCTATATTTGTCCTCCGCGTTCGGTCAGATATGAACAAACATTTCGAGGACACGCTGTACTATCTCGGACGCGCCGGCGAACACACAAAGGAAGGCGTTATGGAAGAGATCGGTCCGCTCGAAACGCGGGTCCGCGAACTCACAGGGGCGGAGGCGGACGACGAACCCGAACCCTCGCGACTCCAGAAACTGCAGGACGACCTCAAAGAACTGGAAGCACGGGCCGAGGGGGAGGCCAAAACCGCCGTTTCGGACGCCCGCGAGCGGCTCCGACGGTACCGAAGCGACCGGCCGTCGGAGTAAGGCAATTCTTAAGTCGTCGTCGGAAGTATTCCCGTTCGGAGCGGGTTGGTGGTCTAGCCCGGTTATGACGGCTCCTTCACACGGAGCAGGCCGGCGGTTCGAATCCGCCCCAACCCATCCTGTTACCGCTTCTCCGCGAAGTACAACACACCGACGCTGTCATGCGATTCGATGGTGTGTCTCCTTCCAACAGGATGCGCCCGACGCCCGCGCCTCGGTCACGTCTGTCGGTTACAATAAATTAGATTCCGTGAACGAATAACACTACCGACGGTCGAAATCACGGGATCAGCCACTTGATAACCTCCGTGAGATAGCCGGGGTTGAGCGTGACCTGACGTGGTACGCGCTCCGCCATTCCACCGGGACGTACGTGACGCAGGAACGGGGCCTCGCCCCGACGCAGGCACAACTCCGTCACAAGCGAAAGCAGACAACGATGCGCTACGGACCAAGCCCCCCACCAGAAAATCGACAGGACGCGCTTGAAGACATCGGATAGCTTCGTGATTTGCGGCTCTGTTGAGATTCCCAATTAGTGAGAGTTGGGAGTCTTGCTGGATACATAGCTCATATCTACAGAATATCAGCTCAATATAGGACCTATATCATAATCAATGACTCTGTAAAGCCAAAAAATGACCAGAATAAGGGACAATACTGAAAATATTAGAACTGAATACGTGGGGAGTAGGGCGGCCACGTAGGCTACCAAGATACCGATTATTGATAAAGGTGTAATCAAAAATAGGAACATCATGATAGCCGACACCTTATCGAGTTCTTTTAATTGTGTTGTATCTGTGCTTAGTGAAATTAAGCCAGACACGAAGTATACAATGAAGAACACAAAATAGACTACACGTGTCAATAGTTCTTGTGTAGCCGTAGAATTGTTAAGTAATATATAAGAAAATACAATCAAAGAGAAGACTTTCAAAAAGTCTGTGAACAACTCATCCTCATACTCATTTTTAATTGATTCCTTTAATATACCAGAGGCTAACAACACAACGCCTGTTTCTACACCGTAGGCAACTCCTATAGAAACCGCAGTAATCGTGAATTTTTGACCTTCAATGAATGGTACCGACGTTTCTAACCAAATAAATAATTGTAAAATTCTCATGGAGAGCAGCGCGACAGTATTGGCAATAAAAAATTCTCTTAAACTTGCCATTGGCGGAAGTTTAGATTGTATCGTAAATAGGTGTGTGGTTGCGCCAATATTTGATAGAGTAAAAAGTATTCTGAAAGTGGAACATTGTACGTTCTATGTAAGCACACTTTGTATTCGGCACGTAACAGTTACTGAGGACTTCGACAGGCTTAGATTCACCACCAAACGATTAGCCTCGGGAAGGCGCAGCTGGCCTCCGCAGTTCCCTCTATTCCTCATCCATCCAGATATAGACCGCCGCTCTTGCCCCGATCTTCTTTTTTTAATTGTACCTTGTTCAACCAGTCTCTCAAGCTTGTTGTACGCAGATGGACGCGAGCAGTCCAATTCTTCAGCGACTTCGCTGGCAGTCAAGACTGGAAGATCCGCTTCCTCGAACACAGCCAGCACGTCGTTGAGCGTCACCTGCTCCGTGTACTGTCCACTCTCATCCCGCCCACGCTTCAGGGGTGCCGATCCGAGTACGGTGTTTCTCCCCGCAGTTCACCTCGACTTCTCACCTGCTGGGCGACCTTCGAAAAAAACAATCAGGCCGTCGGGAGGGTGTCCGCGCTCGCTCCGTCCCCGGCTCAGCCCCAGACCTCGTCGTCGGTCGGCTCTGCCCCGTGTTTCTGGTAGAGGTAGTAGGTGAAAAAGCCGGAGATACCGGCGGTGTAGGGGGTGACGATCGCCATCTTGGAGATCGTCTCCGTCGGTATCCCGGGTGCGATACCGCTCACCCCGGCGATAAAGACGACGATAGAAGCGACACACACCGCGCCGAAGACGTACATGCCGACCCGTGTCGCGGTCCGGTTGTAGCCGGCGGGTCGGTAGCCACACATCGGGCAGTAGTCAGCATCGACCGGGATCGGTTCCTCGCAGCGACCACAGGTCTGGCCGTCGTGGTCGTCCCCATGCATACGTTATCGAAGATTCTCCAACGACTTGAGTCCGTTCACGTCGTCTCCAACCGTGTCTTCAGGTTCTCCAGCGTCGTCTCGAGTTCACGATTATTATACGCTCGGACGAACGGTTCCGCGAGGCGGTCGAGAACGGGGACCGGGAGGTGGTAGTCGGCGGCATAGCCGACACGGACACCGTCGCCATCCGCCTCGAAGCTCCACTCGACGGTTCCTTCGATCCCACCGCTCATCTCGAAGACGATGCGCTCGGGCGGGTCGTGAGCGATCGCTTCCACCTCGCCGTCAAGGCCAACACCGGCCATCCGATAGGTGTACGCCGCGCGTTTCCCGCCGTTCGAGAGCTTCTCGACCGTTTCGACCGACGAGAGACTGGGGGAGATCTCCGCTTGGTGTTCCGGCACGTCCATATACTCGAAGGCAGTCTCCGGATCGACGTCGATGTGGATGTCCGATTCGATCTGTGGCACGTAGCGATGTGGGGGCGCGCCGGTGAAATGTGCTGCGCCCGCCGATACCGCGGTGGAACGGGGCCGACGCCGCCGACTGCACCGCCGGATCGTCGATCCGCCGACCGCCCGAGAGAAACAAGTTTCAAGCCGGCGGGCGACGCACGTGTGGCCATGGACATCGCCGATATCGCTACCTCGGAGTATATCGAGATCGACGTCGACGAACGACTGGGAAAGGTTCAGTCGATCTTCGAGCGCGAGAACCCAAAGGGCCTCATCGTCACGCGGGACGGCGAGTACGCCGGTGTCATCGGCGAACGGGACCTCGTCCGGTCGCGGATCGAAGACGACACCAAGGCCGACGTATTGATGCGATCCGCGCCCCGTGTCGACCGCACCGAGGACGTCCGCGAGGTGGCCCGCGTTCTCGTCGAGGGTGGGACGAAGGTCGCACCGGTCTACGAAGGGAACGCGCTCTGGGGGATCGTCACCGCCGACGCCATCCTCGATGCGGTGCTCGACAGCCTCGACGCCCTGACGGTCGAGCAGATTCAGACCGACGACGTAATCACCATCGGTGAAAAGTCCCACGTCGGGCAGGCGATCAACCGCCTTCGCGAACACGGCGTCTCACGCCTCCCGGTCGTCGACGACGCCGACCTCCTCGTCGGCATCCTGACGACCCACGACATCGTCGACTTCGTCGTCCGCGACGCGGATCGGCAGGGCCGTGGTGACCGTCGCGGCGACCTCGACCGGATGCTCGATCTGCCGGTGTACGACCTCATGACCGACCCAGTGTTGACGACCGTCGGGAACGAAACCGTCGAGGACGCCGTTCGACAGATGCTCGACAGTGACGTGTCGGGCTTGGTCGTCACGCCCAGCGGCGACGACGGCGACGACGTCTCGGGCGTTCTCACCAAGACCGACGTGCTCCGGGCGCTCACCTTCACCGAGGAGGATCGGATGGACGTTCAGATCACCAACGTCAAACTCCTCGATACGATCTCCCGCGAGGAGATCGTCGAGGGCATCACCGGCGTTGCGGACAAGTACCAGAAGATGCAGGTCCACCACGCCCACGTTCGCTTTCACGAACACAAGGAGAAACTCCGCGGAACACCCCTGATCCAGTGCCAGATCCGTCTGCGAACCAACCACGGACAGGTCGGCGGTTCCGGCGAGGGCTACGGTGCCGACCACGCCTTCCACGTTGCTGCCGACACGCTCGAACGCAACGTGCTCGAACTGAAAGGACTCCGGGCCGACGAACAGTACCGCGGCCAACTCCTTCGGAAACTCGGCGAGTTATAACGTCTCCTCGCCGGCAGCCAACCCGTCGCCGGTGACCCGGAACGCCGCCGTCCCGCCGGCGGCCTTCGACCGGTGCTTTTCGAGTGTCGCCCGCCTGTTCCCGCCGCGGAACCGATCCAGCCGAAGCACCGTTCCGGTCCAGTGGTTCAGCGTGTGGCCGCCGAGTGCACGCGCCCGGTCGCCGTCGGGGTCGGTGAACACCTGGTTCGTCACGACCGCCGCGAGGTCGTGTTTGCGCGCCAGCGACAACAGCTGTGTGACCTGCCGGCCGACCTTCCGGAGTGTTTCGCCCTCGTCGGCGTTGTGGCGTTCGAGCCGGTAGAACCCGGTCGCGCTGTCGAGAACGAGTAGCTCTGCCCGGGGTGCGAACTCCGCGGCGTCGCGAACCGCCTCCTCCTGTTCGGCGAAGTCGTGGGCCTCCGTAACGACGAGGCGGGACGCCACCGCCTCGAAGTCGTCGCCGCTCGCGGCGGTCGCGAGTTGTCGGAACCGGTCGACAGAAAGGCCCTCGGTGTCGATGTAGACGCCGGTGCCGCCGCCGACGGCGACCTGTACCGCCGCCGAGAGCGTAAGATTCGTCTTCCCGGCCGCCGGCGGGCCGTACACCTGCGTGACGGTCCCGCGTTCGAACCCACCGCCCAGCAGGTCGTCGACCGGGGCACAGCCGGTCGGAACCGGTGGTGACCCCGACGCTGCGCCCGGCGCTGACTCTGGTTCGGACACAACGGTACTGGGTCGCAGTGAGTCATAAAGCTTCGACACCACGTTTTATTCCCGGGGAGCCGAAAGAGCGCTGTGATCGTCGTCGCCACCGCCGACTTCGAACTGTATCACGAGGCCGTCTCCCTCCTTCGGGACCGCGGCGTGGCGTTCACCACCGTCGATCCCGGCGACGACCTCCCGGAGAACGCGTCTGTCGTCGTCGCCGCACCGGACGATCCGGCCACCGATCCGGACGCCGACACGGAGCGCGTAACCGCGACGGCCTCGGAGGCCCGCCGTGCCGTCGACGAGGCGCTCACACACCTGCGGGCCGGCGGCGGCCGGACCGTCGTCGGTGTCGACCCTGGCACGCGGCCCGGTATCGCCGTTCTTTCCGGCGAGACGGTGGTTGCCGCCTTCCACGTCCCCCTCGGCGACGCGGTCGAGACCGTCCGCCGGGAGGTCGCCGACGCGGCCGATCCGCTCGTCCGGATCGGCGACGGGGCTCGGCTCCAGGGGGCACGGCTGATCGACGATTTCGACGACGTAACGGTGGAACTCGTCGACGAGGCGGGGACGACTCCGTATCTCGGCACTGGCGCGCGTGGAATGGGGGACGTTCTCGCCGCGGTCAACATCGCCCGACTGGAGGGCGAACGCGTCGACTCGCGGGATATCGAGCCGACGACGGGCGAACTCCAGCGGATCAAGGACCGCTCCCGACGCGTCTCGACCGACGACCGAACCATCGACGACGCCCTCGCCCGTCGGGTGGCCGCCGGCGACCTCACCGTCGAGGAGGCGCTGAACGCCCACCGGGAGGGCTAGGCCGCCTTCGCCGTGGCCTTTCTCTCGACGAGCGACTCCGGATCGGTCAGGCGCTCCACCTGCACCGTCGTCGCCGCCGGGCGGGCGTCGCCGAACGCCTCGGCGTGTGCGCGGCCGACAGCCTCCCAGTCCTCGATGTCGGTGACGAACAGTCGGGTCCGAACCACGTCGTCAAGCGAGGCATCCGGCTCCGACGGCGACGCGTCGATGATCTCCGGCGCTCGCGCGGTCCGTTCGTACGGGCCGCCGCCGACGTGACCGGCGTCGTCGGTCGACATGGATCCGGAGACGTGGAGCGCGTCGCCGGCCCGAACCGCGCGCGAGTAGTCGGCCGCCGTTTCCCACGTCGTGCCTTCCGGCTCCATGTGGGGCGCTCGGCCCACGGCGTCGAGAGGGCGTCGCTCACCCGTTGTCGGCGATTGCCGCCTCCGCCCGTCGCCGGACCTCCCGCACTGTCAGTCCCGTCTCGGCCGCCACCGCCAGCGCATCGTCGTACTCCGCGCTCCGGTCGTACACCGACCCCTCGGCGTCGGACGCGACCTTCACCTGGATCTCGTGGGTCTCGCCGCCGGCTTCGACCGTCACCGTTTCTATCGAGCGGTCGGCGACCCATCGGTGGCCGGCGCTCCCCTCGCGAACGCCGAGTGTCCCCGTCTCCTCGGCGAGCCGTCGGGCTACCCGCTCGGCGTCCTCCGGGCGGGTGATGACCTTCACGAGGTGACCGGGCCGGGACTTCTTCATCGTCGCCGACAGAACCGACACGTCGAGCGCGCCGGCGTCCCCGAGCGTCTCTTGGAGGCTCCCGAGTGTCTCGGGTGTCGCGTCGTCGAGGTTGGTTTCAAGCACCGCGATGGGCTCCCGGTGGAGACCGCCGCCGTCGCCGACGAGAACCCGGAGGGCGTTCGGGTGGCCCGCAACGTCCGCGTCGCCGGCCCCATACCCCACCGCATCGGCGTCGAGACCGGGGAGGTGATCGACCCCGTCGGCAACCGCCGCGAAAATCGCCGCGCCGGTCGGCGTGAGGAGTTCGCGTTCGACGGGACCACCTCGGATCGACCAGTCCGCGTCCGCGACGATCTCGGCCACCGCCGGAGCCGGCACGGGGTAGGTGCCGTGGCTCATCGACACCCTCCCGCCGCCGACCGATACCGGGGTCGTCACCACACGGTCGGGACCGAGATCGTCGAGCAGGAGACATGCCCCCACCACGTCGGCGACGGCGTCGTCAGCCCCGACCTCGTGGAAGTGGGTGGCGTCGAGATCGGTCCCGTGGACCGACGCCTCCGCCTCGCCGAGGTGACGGAAGGCCGCGAGTGCGTCCCGTTCGACCCCAGACGGGAGCTCCATCCCTTCGACGAGTTCGACCACCTCCGGATAGGTGCGCAAGGGACCGGTCCCCTCGGCGTGTGTGTGATCGTGATCCGGGTCGTCGTGGTCGTGGCCGTGAGAGTGGTCGTGGTCGTGATCCGGGTCGTCGTGGTCGTGGCCGTGAGAGTGGTCGTGGTCGTGATCCGAGTCGCCGTGGTCGTGTGAGTGGTCGCCCGCTCTTTCCCGAGCACCGTCCCCGGCCACGAGCACATCGACGGTCGTCGCGGTGACGCCCGCTCTGGCCGTCGGCCCGACGGTGTAGCGCACGTTGAGTGCGTCCGACACGGGACCGAGAACGGCCGGATCGGCTCCGGCGTCGATCAGCGCCGCACAGATCATGTCGCCGCTCGCCCCCATCCGTCCGTCGAACGCGACCGTGTGCATACCGGATCGCTCACGCTCGACGGTCAAACGGCTTGCGACCGGCGGTGGATCGGTAGGGGTTTGTACGCTCCGTGTGTATGGCAGTATATGACACGTTTCGTGGGCACGCGTGATGGGCCGATCGGCTGCAACAACAGGCTTATGCCCCGCCATCGGCGAGATACCGCAATCCTCGCGGATACATCATGAACGACGTCCAACTCGAAGTGGCGAAGGCGTACCCGAACGACTCGGGACGCGGTATCGCCCGGCTGGACCCCGACACGCTTCTGCATCTGAAGCTGTCGCCCGGCGATATCATCGAGATCGAAGGCGCGGATCGAACGGCCGCGAAGGTCTGGCGCGCGGACCGGCAGGACTGGAACACCGACACCGTCCGGATCGACGGGTTCACCCGGCAGAACGCCGATGTCGGCATCGGCGAACGCGTCACGATCCGGAAGGCAGAGGCGACAAAGGCAGACAAGTTGGTTCTCGCCCCGCCCGAAGAGGCGAGCGTCCAGTTTGGCTCCGACGCCGCCGGGATGGTCAAACGGCAGATCCTCAAGCGGCCGGTGGTCGAACGCGACATCGTCCCCGTAATGAGCAGTACGAACCACCCGTTCATGCGGTCGCCGGGGCAGGCCATACCGCTGATCGCCGTCGAAACCGATCCCGACGGCGTCTGCCTGATCACCGAGGACACGGAGGTCGAACTCCGGGAGGAGCCCATCTCCGGGTTCGAAAAGACCGGCGGCGGCATCACCTACGAGGACATCGGCGGCCTCCAAAACGAGATCCAACGGGTCCGCGAGATGGTCGAACTCCCGATGAAACACCCCCAGATCTTCAAAAAACTCGGGATCGAACCGCCACAGGGGGTGTTGCTCCACGGCCCGCCGGGGACCGGAAAGACCCTTCTCGCAAAGGCGGTTGCCAACGAGACGTCTGCGAGTTTCTTCTCCATCGCCGGCCCCGAGATCATCTCCAAGTACTACGGTGAGTCCGAACAACAGTTGCGTGAGATCTTCGAGGACGCCAAAGACGAGTCGCCGTCTATTATCTTTATCGACGAACTCGACTCCATCGCGCCCAAACGCGAGGACGTGACCGGTGAGGTCGAACGCCGTGTCGTCGCACAACTGCTGACGATGATGGACGGCCTCGAAACGCGCGGGCAGGTCATCGTCATCGCCGCGACCAACCGCGTCGACTCGGTCGACCCCGCCCTGCGGCGGCCGGGCCGGTTCGACCGCGAGATCGAGATCGGTGTCCCCGACGAGGCGGGCCGGAAGGAGATCCTCCAGATCCACACCCGGGGGATGCCCCTCTCCGATGACGTGAGCCTCAACCACCTCGCCGACGAGACACACGGCTTCGTCGGCGCTGATATCGAAAGCCTCACCAAGGAGTCCGCGATGAAGGCGCTTCGGCGCTACCTCCCCGAGATCGATCTGGACGAGGAGGATATTCCGCCGAGCCTCATCGACCGGATGATCGTCAAACGCCAGGACTTCGGCGGCGCGTTGAACGAGGTCGAACCCTCGGCGATGCGGGAGGTACTGGTCGAACTCCCGAAGATCACGTGGGACGATGTCGGCGGGTTGGAAGACCCCAAACAGAACGTCAAAGAGGCCGTCGAGTGGCCGCTCTCCTCCCCGGAGAAGTTCGACCGTATGGGGATCGATCCGCCGAAAGGTGTCCTGTTGTACGGCCCGCCGGGAACGGGCAAGACACTGATGGCGAAAGCCGTCGCCAACGAGACCAACGCCAACTTCATTTCGGTCCGCGGGCCACAACTCCTCTCGAAATGGGTCGGCGAGAGCGAGAAGGCGATCCGGCAGACGTTCCGCAAGGCCCGGCAGGTCTCTCCCACGGTCATCTTCTTCGACGAACTCGACTCGCTCGCCCCGTCCAGAGGTAACGAGGTCGGAAACAACGTCTCCGAACGGGTCGTCAACCAACTCCTGACCGAACTCGACGGGCTGGAGGAGATGGGCAACGTGATGGTGATCGGTGCGACCAACCGCCCCGACATGATCGATCCCGCGCTCCTGCGTTCCGGGCGGTTCGACCGCTTGGTGTTCATCGGCGAACCGGAGATGGAGGGCCGCGAGCAGATCTTGAAGATTCACACGCAGGACTCCCCGCTCGCCCCCGACGTGAGCCTCCGCGAGGTTGCGGAGATCACCGACAGTTACGTCGGCTCCGATCTCGAGAGCATCGCCCGGGAGGCCGCGATGGTCGCTCTCCGTGAGGACGACGACGCCGAACACGTGGAGATGCGTCACTTCCGACAGGCCATGGAGAACGTCCGACCCACGATCACCGACGAGATCATGGACTACTACGAGCGTATCGAAGAACAGTTCAAAGGTGGCGGCGGCGGCGAGGGCCTTGCCGGACGCGGTGGCAGCGGCCGGATCGGCTTCCAGTAGCGGTCTCCCCGGCCGGTGCACACCGGCGGTCCGCCGCGTACGCTCCCGGTGAACGGACGATCCGGTGCCAGAGCGGTCCGTTGCACCCGTTCCTTGCCGATGACGTCGACACGAACCGGTCGGCCGACCCCGGCCGGTGATTGCCTCGCACGGCTCACCGCCCGCATTTGATCCGGTGCCGGGGACCGATCAGGTGCTTCGCGGGGACCGGGCGTCCCGAACGGTTGCCCCATCCCGGACGATGTCCTCACAGCGGGGACAGACCCGTGGGTTCTCGACGCCGTTGGGGGTGAACACTCTGGCGTAGGCGCGCGTGACGAACGCCCCACAGTTCTGACACTCGGGCATACACCGATGCCGTTCACGTCAGTTTTTTATAAGTTTTGGGGCCGACCGCCCCGCCGAAAGTAATTTTAATAACCGATAGTTATTATATCCATGGATCTACCGACGCCGCAGGATCTCCGGGAGCGGCGAACTTCGTTGGAGCTGACACAAAGCGCTCTCGCGGAGATGGCTGGGGTCTCTCAGCCGTTGATCGCGCGGATCGAGGGCGGCGATGTCGACCCTCGACTGTCGACACTACGCTGCATCGTCGCCGCCCTCGACGAGGCCGAGGGAGGCGTCGTTCGCGCGGAGAATCTGATGAACGAGGGGTTGGTGAGCGTCGCCCCCGACGATTCGGTTTCCGACGCCGAGCGACGGATGGAAAAGGCGGCCTTCTCGCAGTTGCCGGTGTTGCAGGGCGGGCTTCCGGTCGGGTCGATCAGTTACAGCGACATCCGTCACGAGGGAGAGAACGTGGGCCAGAAGGCGGTCGCCGAGATCATGAGCGAGCAGTTTCCGACGGTGTCGCGGGAGGACTCGGTGGACAAGATCAGCAACCTGTTGGACTACTACAAGGCCGTCATCGTCACCGAGGGCGGGGAGGCGGTCGGCATCATCACAGAGGCCGATATCGCGGCCGAACTTTCCTGAGTGGACGGCCACCCTGCCGTGTGTCCGCCCGATCCCGGGCTTCACAGGACGCCCGCTACAGTTCGAGACCACGAATCGCGACGCCGTCGCCCGTTTCGACCCGGCCGATCACCCGGCCGTCGACCGTCTCTGCCAGTGACGCCGCAGCCGCCGGATCGACCGCCACGACGAACCCGGTTCCCATGTTGAACGTGCGGTGCATCTCCTCGTCGGAGACGTTGCCGAGCGACTGGACGAACCCGAACACGGGCTGTGGCTCGAACGCGTCGTCGACAACGTACCGGTGGTCGCCGAGTCGCTTTAGGTTGGTCCAGCCACCACCTGTCACGTGGGCGGCGCCGTGGACGCCGTGGTCGCGCATCGGGTCAAGGAGGTCGGTGTAGATCCGCGTCGGTTCGAGGAGCGCCTCACCGAGCGTGTCGTAGTCGCCGAACGGACAGGGGTCGGCGTACGACCCCTCCCGCGTGACGGCCGTGCGGGCGAGGGTCAGCCCGTTCGAGTGGATACCCGAGGACGGCACACCGACGAGGGCGTCACCCTCCTCGGCGCGACCGGGAAAGACGGCGGTCTTTGCGGCGAGACCGGCACACGTCCCCGCGAGATCCAACCCCGAGACCACCTCCGGCATCACCGCCGTCTCGCCGCCGACGAGTTCGATTCCGGCGCGGTCGGCCCCTTCGGCGAGTCCCTCGCCGACCTGTTCGGCGAACCGCTCGTCGGGTTCGTCGACCGCGAGGTAGTCGACGAACGCCACCGGACGAACCCCCGCTGCAACGAGGTCGTTCGCGTTCATGGCGATACAGTCGATGCCGACGGTGGAGTAGTCGTCGAGGGCATCGGCCACGAGGAGTTTCGTTCCGACCCCGTCGGTGGCCAACCCCAGATACCGGTCCCCGATATCGAGGAGGCCGGCGTAGTCGCCCTCGTTCTCGCCGACCGCATCGACGAGGGCGGCCGTGGCCGCCTCGCTCTCCGCGATGTCGACGCCGGTCGCCGAGTACGTGAGTTCGTCGTCCTCACCCATGGCCCACACCCCGTCGGCCGGACGCAAAAACACACCGTTTGGTCCTCCCGCGGCCGAGGGTGTATTTGAGACCGGCGCGTGAGTCCACAGTATGGATCGAACGTTCCTCGTCGGGGCTGGCCTCACCGGTGCCGGCGTGTGTGGCTACGCCCTCGGAACGGTCGTCGCCTACCCCGGGCGGGCGTTCTCGCTCACCGCGGTTATGATCGGCATCACGCTCGTCGCTATCGGTGACCGATGGGGGACCGGCGCGTGACCGTCAGCGCGTTCGTCTACGACGGCGACCACGTCGACCGGCGGGACGCCGTCGATGCCGACTCGCTTCGCGCGGCCCGCCACGCCACCGGCACCACGTGGATCCGCGTCTCGGACCCCACCGACGACGAGTACGACCGGTTGAGCGCTGTCTTCGATCTTCACACCCTCGAAATCGAGGACGTGCGGGGCAACGTCGACCCGAAGGTCGAGGTATTCCCCGGGCACACGTTCCTGCTGGTCAAGACCGCCAGCCTGCGCGGCGGCGAGACGACCTTCGAGGAGGAGATCCGCGACCGCCCGGTCGGACTGTTTTTCGGTCACGACTGGCTCGTCACGGTCGCGACGGAGAAGACCGGTGCCGTCGGAACGGTGTGGGACCGAATCCAGCGCGAGGATCCCCGACTGCTCCGGTACCACGCCGACTTCACCGCCTATCGTGTCGTCGACGCGGTCGTCGACGAGTACCTCGTGGTGCTCGACGAAATCGGCCACGACATCGAGGTAGTCGAGGACCGTATCATCGACGATCCCGACACGGAGACCTTGGAGACGCTCAACAGCCTCCGCCGCGAACTGTTGTCGATCCGACGGATCGTCTGGCCGACTCGCGACGCGATGAGCGTGCTCTCGAAAGGCGACGCGGACCACGTCCGGGAGTCGACGGAGAAGTACTACCGAGACGTGTACGACCACCTCGTCCAGCACGTCGAGCTCGTCGAGACGTACCGCGACCTCGCCGGCGGGGCTCGCGACATCTACCTCAACACCCTTTCTCAGTCGACAAACGAGGTGATGAAGCGACTCACCGTCGTCGCGACGATCATTCTCCCGCTGACGTTTGTCGTCGGCGTCTACGGTATGAACTTCGGTGCCAGCCCGTTCGGTATGCCCGAACTCGGCTGGCGGTACAGCTATCCGGCGGTGCTACTCGGGATGGTGCTCACCGCGGCCGCCATGCTCCGACACTTCCGGTCGGAGGGGTGGCTGTGAGCGGCGTGTGCATTCGGTCTATGTGCACCCGTCGGTCGTCGGCCGTTGGCCGCCGACCACGGCGAGAACGACGACCACCACGACGGTCCGGACGGATCGCTCCGGACCGAGGTGGCCTGTGACCGGTTTCGGGGTGTCACGCCGGCCGCCCGCAGTCCCGGATCATCCGTCGCAGCCGGGTGGTCAGTCGTCCGCCGGATCGTCGACTACCTCGGCGACGCGTGGGTCGGGCGTCTCGCTCGACCGCCACGTTCCCCGACGGTACCAGAGGTACGCGATGACGGCGCCGAAGACGTTCGAAATCAGAAAGGAGATCCAGACCCCCGGCGGTCCCATGGGACCGGACGCGACCCACGCGATGGGAAGACGAATCCCGCCGAGCATCGTCACGGCGATGGCGGCGGCGGTAAGTGTCTTGCCGGCGCCGCGGAACCCGCCGTTGTACGAGCGCATGATCCCGATGAAGCCAAACGAGGGGGCCACGTACCGGAGAAAGGTCGCCCCTACCTCGATGACCTCGGCGTCGTCTGTGAACAGGCCAACGATCGGATCGGCGAACAGAAAGGTGACCACGCCGGCGGCCGCGAGAACGACGAACGTGGTTCGTGCGGCGACGCTGGCGGTCAGGGCCGCCCGATCGTAGTTGCCCGCGCCGATGTTCTGTCCGGCCATCGTCTCGACGCCCCGTGCGACGGCGATAGCTGGCAGAAAGATCACCGAGAACACCCGGACACCGATGCCGAACGCCGCCACGACCGGCGTCGAGAACGTTCCAACGATGAACATCAGGAGGTTGACCGCGATTGCTTGACCGGTCCCCTCGATGGAGGCGGGGACACCGATACGGAGGAGTCGTCGCCCGTAGACGGGATCGGGAATCACGTTCCGGGGCCGGATACGGACACCTCGTCGCCCGGTGATCATGATCCAGAGGCCAACGACGAACGCCAACCCACGGGTGAAGACGGTGGCGATGGCCGCGCCTTCGATACCCCACTGTGGGAAGAACCACCACCCGAAGATGAGAATCGGGTCGAGAACGATGTTGAGAACGACCGATCCGAGCATGACGAGCATCGGTGTGATCGTGTCGCCGTACCCTCGCATGAGCGAGACGAACACGAGAAAGCCGAAAATAAAGAAGATACCGAGCGAGATGATCTCCATGTACGCGGTCGCGAGGGGCAACACGTCCGGTTCCGGCCCGAGGAGGACGAGGACGTCGCCGACGGTGAGGTAGGCGATCGCGCCGATACCGACGGAGATGACCCCAGCGAACCCGACGGTCTGTGAGGCGGCGTACTCGGCTTCCGCCTCCTCACCGGCCCCGGTGTACTGGGCGACGAGGATACTCCCCGCCACCGCGAGCCCCAACCCCAGCGAGATGATGAGAAACACCATCGGGAACGCGAAACTGATCGCGGCGAGGGCCTCGGTGCTGTACTGGCCGATCCAGAAGGTGTCGGCGAGGCTGTAGGCCGTCTGGAGAAGGTTGGTGACGACGATGGGCAGGGAGAGATACAACAACGGCGGTCCCACGTCGCCACTCGTCAGGTCGAACTCATCTTGGGATTTGAACAGATCTCGGGGGTCGGGCACCATCAGCCGATTCCCCCGGCGAGACGGTCACCGATCGCCGCTCGAATCGCCGTGTGGACCCCTCCGTCGTCGCCGAGAACGATCCGTCGGGAATGGCCGCCGTCGACGAGTGTCACCAGAAGGGTTGCGGTCGTCTCCGGATCCACGTCGCTTCGAAAGACGCCCGCCTCGACGCCCTCTGTCACGATGCGTTCGATCTCGTCGTGGAGATACCGATCGAACCGTTCCAGTCGGGCGCGGAACTCGTCATCGTGGGGCGCACACGCCCTGATCTCGAACAGCGCGGTCCGCAGTTCCCTGTTGGCCGCCGTTCCGGGCGGGTCGAGTGCATCGTCGATCAGCGCACCGAGGCGGTCGGTCGCGTCCCCCTCGCCGGGGTCGGTAACACAGTCGGTGTACGACTCAAAGAGGTGTTCGAGAAAGGCGAGCAATAAGCCGCGTTTGGTGTCGTAGTGGTAGTGGAGGGCGGCCTTGCTTTTGGACCACTCGTCGGCGATGTCCTGCATCGTCAGATCGGCGTGGCCGTGGCGACAGAGGGCGCGGTATGTCGCACACATGATGTCGTCGGTTCGGTCGCGAACCGGGTCATCGGACACAGGCTAACTGACCGGTCAGTCAGCAAAAGGCTTCGGAACTCCGCCCGCGTTCTCCGCTCTCGCCCCGTTGGCCGCTCAGAACCCGATTCCGAGCACGAACACCACGGCGATGGTGAGGAGGAGGGCGGGGACGAACGTGATGAGAAACACGGGCTTGCTCCAGTCGAGAACGGTCCGGCCGTCCAGCGCGCCGAACGGGATGAGATTAAACGCCGCCAAAAAAAGGTTGATCGCGACGCCCCGACCGCCCACGAGCGAGAGGAGTGGCGATCCGATGGCCAGTCCGACGACGTAGACGGGCGCGAAAACGACCGCGAGAAGACCGTTGGTGATGGGGCCGGCCAACGCGATCAGTCCGTGTTCCCGGGGCGTGAGGCGGCCGCGGTGGTGGACCGCACCCGGGGCGGCAAAGAGAAACCCAACCAGCGCGCTCACGAGAGCCAAAAACAGCATGCCGTAGTCGGCGCGGAACTCCGCGACCTGGCCGAACCGGACCGCGGTCACCTTGTGAGCGAGTTCGTGCAACAGAAAGGCGAAGCCGGCGGTGACGAGGCTGACGACGAGGGGGACGAGAACGCCATCGGAGACGAGGCTGTCGATCGCCCGGTTCCCGCCACCGGCAAAGAAGATGGCGAAGGCGGCCCCGAGAACGATCCACGCGACGGCCAGATCCCGGAGTTCGCGCGTGCTGAACCGGAGGTTCACGCGATGGTCCTCCAGACGAGTTCGGCGCTGTTTCGCGCGCCCTCGAGCATCAGCCGGCCGACGCCCTCAACGCCGCCGATCTCCGTCGCAAAGAGAGGGAGAACGTACACCGCAAAGAGTACACTGGCGATCATACTCCCGACGTTGGTCATCGCGACGATCATGATGAGTCGGAAGAGGGGAACGTCGAACAGTTCCGAGACGAGTCGACGGATCGGCTTCTCCTCGTCGCTCAGGAGGTCGTTGAGTTGTCCGATGTCGGCGACGTTGACCGGCGTGTGCCGGAGTTCGACGTAGCCGGTGAACCACCCCGGCGCGAGCAGCGGGTTGATCGAGGTCATCCACGCGACGAGGCCGCCGACGGCCGTCGCGGACCAGCGCGCGCCGGCGAGTTTGGCGAGACCGGCCGCAAAAACGCCGTTGATGACGAACCACGCGGCGAACAGCCGCAGGAGAAAGCCGTCACGGACACCGGCCATCGCAAGCAGGACGAAGAAGGCGACGAAGCCGACCGAGACGAGAACCCCGACGGCCTTCAGCCACGGGATCCCACCCCCGGAGTCGGTGCCGACGAGCGACTCGCGGGGCGGGAGCGTCTCCGGGGCCGCGAGGTAGGCTTCGATCCCCTCGCGGTGGCCCGCGCCCACGACTGCCACCACGTCCCGGCCGGTCTTCCGCAACGCGACGAGTTCGTGGGCGATGTACGCGTCGCGCTCGTCGATGAGCGCACGAGCCCCCCCGGGGCTGAACGCGCGGAACTCCTCCATCATGACGCTCACCACGTCGGCATCCGTGAGATCGGACAGGTCGAGTTCCTCCAGACCCTCCTCGTCGGTTCCGCCGTAGCCGAACAGGTGGGCGGCCGTCCCACCGACCAGCCCGACGGTCGCGCCGCCGGCGATGCCGACGGCGAGGCTCCCGACGGCACGGGCAACGAAGGTGCCAAGCGAGTCGACGATACCTCCCCCGAGACCGAGACCGATCCCGCCCACGAGGCCGGCGGCGACGCCGACGCCAACGGCCGCGACGAGCGCCTCGTCGGGGTCGAGAACCGCGTCGGCGACGGTGCGACCGACGACCCCGACGCCGAGGGCAACTATGACGCCGCCGGTGACCCGGGAGAGAACGGACAGCGTGAGCCCGAGTTCCGGGCCAAACAACCCGATGACCGGCCCGGCGATCAGCCCGGCGGCGACGCCGGCGACCAACCCGACCCCACGCGCGTCTGTGATACCGAAAGCGAGACCACCGATGAGGCGGACCTTTGCAACCGGGCCGAGCCGCGCCCAGAACCGCTGGATCGTCATCTGGATGTCGCGGTCGACCAAAGCCACGTCGATGCCGAGGGTCTCCGCCGTCCCGACGGCTGCCATCATGTCCGCGCCGGGCTCGATGTCGAACCGATCGCCGAGGCGGGCTTGGACGTAGGAAAGCATCCAGTATGCGAGAAACTGGAAGACGGTGTTGCCCCGTAACAAATCGCCAGGCTCGATGTCGTCGGGTGTCTCGCCCTGAAGCTGTCGGTACCGCCCTTCGTCGAGTTCCACCGCGACGACGTCCGGGCGCTCCTCCTCGATGACGGCCTCGACCTCGCGGGCGCTGTCGGCCGAGACGTGTGCCGTGCCCACGACCCGAACACGCCCCTCCCGGTCGGCCGACGCCGTGGGATCGCTCATTACCTAGCGGTACTGTCGCACGCTTTTTACCCTTGTCGAAGGGAATCAGAGCATGGTTTCCATCGAGAACGAGGCGGCACTGGCATCGACCCCCGCACGGGAGACGGCGCTCGCCTGTCTTCGCGCGGGTATCGACGCGGCCAGACCGGGTCGCGTCATCGCCGCATCGGTCCGCCTCGACGGCGACACGCTCCACCTCGGCGAGGCGACCTACGACCTCTCGGCTACCGACCGGGTTCTCGTCGTCGGCGGCGGAAAGGCCGCCGACGGCGTCGCGACGGCACTGGAGAACGTTCTCGGCGACCGGATCGACGCCGGCGTCGTCGTCACACCGGATCCCGGCGAGGGCGACCGGATCGACCGCGTCCGGGGCCATCATCCGGTCCCTAGCCCCGAGGGCGTCGCGGGAACGGATCGGATCCGTGGCCTCGTCGACGACGCCGACGACCGGACACTGGTGCTCGCGGTCATCACCGGCGGCGGGAGCGCGTTGTTGCCCGCGCCGGCCGGGAACGTCTCTCTCGATGCCCTCCGCGAGACGACCGACGCGTTGTTGAACGCCGGCGCGAGGATCGACGACCTCAACGCGGTTCGAAAGCACGTCTCGACGCTCAAAGGTGGCGGCCTCGCACAGCTGGCCGCCCCTGCGACCGTCGCGAGCCTCGTGTTCAGCGACGTGGTTGGAAACGATCTGAGCGTCATCGCCAGCGGCCCCACCGCGCCGGACGACTCGACGTACGACGACGCGCTCTCTGTGCTGGCCCGGTACGGCGTCGACCCGCCCGGGGCCGTTCTGGAGCGGCTAAAACGCGGTGCCGCGGGTGATCTGTCGGAGACGCCCGGTCCCGACGACCCCGTTTTCGAGCGCGTCACGAACCACGTCCTCGCGGACGCTTTCACCGCCATCGACGCGGCCCGAACCGTTGCCCGTAACCGGGGCTACGGAGCCTGTGTTCTCTCCTCGTCGGTACGGGGCGAGGCCCGGGAGGCGGCACTGACACACGTCGCCGTCGCCGAGGAGATGGCGGCGACGGGCAACCCCGTCGACCCGCCCGCGGTCGTTCTTTCCGGCGGCGAGACGACGGCGACGGTCCGCGGCGACGGTATCGGCGGTCCAAACGCCGAGTTCGCACTGGCGGCGGCGGTCGAACTCCCCGCCTCGGCGACGCTCGGCTGTGTCGACACCGACGGCCGCGACGGCAGCAGCGACTTTGCCGGTGCCGTCGTTGACGGCGACACCGTTTCAGCGGCGGACGCCGCGCGCCGCGCTCTCGCCGACAGCGACGTCTTCAACTACCTCTCCGATCGCGACGCCGCCATCACCACCGGTCCCACGGGGACGAACGTCAACGATCTCCGGGTGCTCGTCGTGGAGTGAGGGGATCCGACGAAACGCTTATATTGTTTTAGGTAGGCCTAAACCCTATGGTCGAGCATCGCAGTCCAGAGACTCACGGCGGTAACACGCCGGGACTCCGCGAGTGCCGTCGGCTGATCGAGTCGCTGGCCGGCGAGGGGTGGTTCGTCGTAACGTGTGCCCGAACCGGGGAGCCACCGGCCCCGGTCGCGGGACTACACTTTCCCGACCGGCGGGCCGCGGCGACTGCCGCACGCCTGACTGCCGTGTATCGGGCGACGCTCCGGGAGTGGGACCCGGAGACGCCGTGGCGGGATCCGGTCGTCCGTGAGCGACGACCGGACGCTCCCGACCGGAGGCGTGGGTCACGCGTGCCGGGGCGCTCTCGGACCGGTCTTCCCTCGGCGGGAGGTGAGTCGTCGCCGTGACCGTTGAGACACGGATCCCGGCGGCCATCGAACGGGCACGGGACGAACAAGCGACCGTCGACGCGAAACTGACCGCCTACGATACGTTTGTCGACCGGGTCCGGAACGTGACCACCGACGTTGTTTCGGGCGGGGTGTCGGCCCCCACCGGGACCACCGTCGCGACGGGGACCAACCGGGGCGGCTGTGCGGCGGTCCGTGACGCCTTCGACGCAACGGTTCGCGACGTTGCGGGCGTCGCCGACGGCGAGTCCGTTTTCGAGACGATGGCGGGCGAACTCGGCGAGGAACTCGCGGTGGCGCTTGCGCCGACGACCGGGTCGGCGCTCACCCCCGCGTTCAAAGAACAGGTGGTCTCGGCGGCGACCGACCGCCGTTTTCAACTGCGGACGATGGCGAGTGCACTCGAACGGGAGGTGTCGTCGCTGGAGAACGCAAGTGAGGCGGTCGAGACGATCCGAGAATGGGTAGACCGCGCCGACGGGACACCGCTGACGGCTCTCGACTTCGACGACCTTCGGGAGCGCCACGACCGACTGGATGACTGTCTCGGGCGGTGCGAGCGACAGGCACGCACACGACAGACGCTTCTCAACGGGTCGACCGGCGAACACGGCCGTGTCGGTCTCGAACACCGGTGTCTTGTCGACTATCTTTACGAGGATCTACCGGTCGATCACCCCGTGTTGGACGGCGTGACGGCGGTCGTTGCGACGTGTGAACGGTGTCAGCGAAACGTCCGTGCACACCTCACGCGCTGTGTCTGAGGACGGCACCGTGACGGTGACCGGACCAACTTTCGAACGGATCCGGCTCGTCGGTCGTCCGCAGCAGAATAGGTAGTTGTGGGTTAGTTTGTCGCCGATTCGAGGACCAGCGTGTCGTCCTCGAGGTAGTGTTCGAGGTGGTGGGCGTGTTCCTCGAGGGTCAGCAACTGCTGGCGGAGGAGTTCGGCGGTCGCGTGGTCGCCGAGACCCACGGCCAGTTCGACGTGGTCACGCACCGTCTCGATGATCTCACCGTACATCACCATGTCGTTGCGCAGCGAGGTCCGGATGTCGTACACGTTGCTGTCCTCGGGTTCGACGGGGGCGTGCTCCTCGAGCCGGCTGCCGCTCGCGATCGGGACGCCACCGAGCGCCTGTGCGCGCTCCGCGAGTTCGTCTGCGGCTTCCTCGGCGTCCTCGGCCGCCTCACCGAGATACTCGTGGATCCCGAGGAACTCCGCGCCTTCGACGTTCCAGTGATGTTTCTTCAGCTGGTGGTAGAGTACGTACGTCGCGGCGAGATCCGTGTTGAGCGCCTCGATGATCTGCTCGCTTTTGTCTTGGTCGATGCGGAGCGCTTCCGATGCCTCGATTTCGTCGGCCTGCTGTCGGACGGCTGCCTGTTTGCTCATTGCAATTACGTGTAGGGACTCCACCCACTTACACTTTTTCGCTGTGACTGGTTGTCACGGCCTCAGGCGCCAGAAATCAGGGGTTTGAGTGGTTTTACGACCGGCTCACGATCCCCCCAGCCACCCCCGTGATCGGCCACGGTCGAGAAAGGAAGGTTTGTACCCTCCCCCACCGTAGGCCACGATATGGCAGACTTGCTGCCCTCGCGTCCAGACACCTCCGCGGCCGAGGAACCCGACCCCCGTGTCGTCGGCCTCGACAACGAGGACGCCGACGACCTCCTGTCGGCGCTCTCCTCCGACACCGCCCGCGAGGTGCTTGCAACCCTCCACGACGAACCGGACACGCCCTCCGGTGTGGCCGACCGCGTCGACACGACCCTCCAGAACGCACAGTACCACCTCGGCAACCTCGACGACGCGGACCTTATCGAGGAGGTCGATACCATCTACTCCGAGAAGGGCCGGGAGATGAGCGTCTATGCCCCCGCGGACCGTCCGCTCGTGGTGTTTGCCGGCGGCGAGGCCGAGAGCAGTGGGCTCGAGGACGCTCTCAAGAGCCTGCTCGGAGCCGTCGGGTTGTTGAGCGTCGCGAGCCTCGTTGTCCAGTGGCGCCTCGGTGAACTCCCCGGCCTCGCCGCGACCGGTGGAGCCGACGCGGGGGACGACGGTGGCGGCGTCTCGACGATGGATGCCGAGACCACACAGGCCGCCGTCGAGACCGGGACCTCGCTCCCGCCCGGCGTTCTCTTCTTTCTCGGCGGCCTCCTCGCCCTCGCGGTGGTCGGGGTCGTTCTCTTTCTCCGACGGCGTCGACGCTGACCGCCGCCCGCCCGTAGCTATTCATACTTCCCGTTCAAACGGCCGGCCATGGAACACACCGCCGAGGTGACCGGTATCGGGGTGGGCACCGGCGAGGACGGATCGAACGTTCCCGCGGTCCTCCTCGCCGCCAGAACGGAGTATCTGCCTATCGTCATCACGGCCGATCAGGCCCGCGCGATCCAACTCGGGCTCTCGGGCGAACCGTTCGAGCGACCGCTGACACACGACCTCCTCGTCGAGATGCTCACCGAGTTCGGTGGTGCGATCGACGGTATCCGCATCGACGACCTCGCCGACGGCACCTTTTACGCCAAGATCGACGTAGAGCGGTACGAGGAGGGCCAGTCCCGGTCGTTCGTCTTCGACGCCCGCCCCAGCGACGCCATCGCCCTTGCCGTCCGGGTCGACTGCCCGATCACGGTCACCGACGGCGTTCTCGACAGCGCCGGCAGACCGGAAGACGAGTTCGAACCCGAACGGATCGACGACCTCGACGACGACCGCTGAACCGGCCGGTTCGGCCCGGCCTACGGGTCGCGTGAACCGTTTTATCATCTCCGAGACTCTCTGGGCGGCCGACGCCGGGACGACGCGGCCGCGATGCCTGCGGAGTCACACACCGAACCGACGGAGGTGGGGTTTCCGAACCACACGAACACGCACGGCCGAGCGCTCGGGGGCTGTATTAACCGGGCGTCTCTGGGGCCACCGCGGCGGTGGCCCCCGCCGATCTCAACTCTCCAGTTGACCCGGGTGAGGTGGTGGTTGCCCGGGCCTGTGTTCGGCACACTCCTCCGGGGCGGCAACGGGGCACGGTCGCCCACCCGGATTCGTTCGCTACCCCATTCCTCTTTGGCGTCCGGTCTCGGTTCGCTCAGATCCTCAAAACGCGGTTCCGCGTGAAAATGTCGTCAAATAAAGCGGCCACCGACCGAAAGCCGCGTACACATCATGAGCAACACCCAGCAAGATGACGTGAGGGGTATCCTGAACGAAACGACCATGACGATCCACAAACACGAGACAGGGACCGAGGGGCTCCGAGCGTTGTGTGGACAGACGTACCACCTCGAACACGGCCAACTCCGGATGATCCGCGTCAAGCAGGCCACGGAGACACTCGACGCGGAGAAATGTGGTCGTTGTTTCGAGAACGGCCGGGGATACTGACCTCCGCGGACGGGGTGTCGTCAGGCCGTCGACCATCGTGCCCGCCGACCGCTTGGATTCACACGACCATGCCGGCCCCCGGGACACGTTCCCGGGCGGGCCTCCCAGGTGGTGGGTGTGAGAACGGTGTGGCCGGTGCCATCGCCGTGCCGAACCACACTCCGCGACCGATACGGGGTCGTGGTGGTGTAGCGGTGTCTCCGACATCACAGGGATCATCGGGTGTACGACCGTTGTCGGCCCACCGCGGCCTGAAGCTATCGGTCGCGTGGCTATCGCGGCCGCCGTCCCGAAGGTGTGGAGAAAAAGAACGCCCCGTCCGACGAGACGATACGGACGGCTCGACGTTACCCTCTGAACAGCCGAACCACCTCATCGCTGACACCCGTCCTGACGGCAACCAGATATCGGAACCCGGGTTCCAACACCATCTCGGCGCCCGGCAGTTGATTGCTATCACGCCCGGCGACGACGACGGCCCCGCGTGGGAAGGTGACGTCCTGGAGTTCACGGTTGGCGACCGGAGCGTCTTCGGTCACCGTGAGCTCGAGCAGCGTGAGGTCTCCTGTAACCTCCTCTATCGTTTGGACGCCGCTGCCTGCGACGTGCATGATCTCGTTGGTCGCCGCGTGTGCTGCCAACTCCTCCGGATAAACCACCCGATCCACGAGCCCGGTGTACTCGTCTCTATCGCCGTGGTCGATCCGCGCGACGGTTCCGATGTCAGGTTCGATGTTCGTCGCCATGGTACAGATGCCGATGTTCGTCATCGCGCCGTACCCGGTCAGCCCCGCGACGACGTCACTCCGCTCGAGACCGGTCTGTTTTAGAATCGACCGGCGACCGCCATCCCCCTGAATGATGGTCGCGTCGTATTTGTCGCTCAGAAACTCCACCCGGTCGCGGTCCTTCTCGACGATAACGACGTCGTGACCGCGCTCGGAGAGGTGTCGCGCGGCGTGATAGCCGACGTGTTGACCTCCGATGATCACGACTCGTAGGTCTGCGCTCATTCGCAACGCTTCGGTGCGCATACAATTGTAGGTTACGCACGTTCGTGGCGGCTCTGTGCCCTCCGCTCCACCACTGCGTGGATGCGACACACGCCGCGTCCGCGCGGTCGAAACGTCAGTGCATCCCGGGGCCACGGCAGTGGATCACGTGTTCCCCGTCCGATGGCAGGGGGGTCTTGACCAACCGGGAGCAGATTGATGTGGGTACAGACGTTAATACCGGTGTACGCGGAATGACTGTTCTCATACACACAACTCGGGCATCGAAAGCGTGAGCAGCCACGACCAGAGGGAACCGGAGGCCGAACTGGGCCTGCTGGATGCGACGATGATCGGGATGGGCGCGATGATCGGCGCCGGAATCTTCGTGCTCACCGGTCTTGCGGCCGAAATCTCCGGCCCAGCCGCGTTGCTCGTCTTTCTCCTGAACGGGGTTGTGACCGCGTTCACCGGGCTCTCGTACGCGGAATTGGCGTCGGCGGTCCCGAAAAGCGGTGGCGGCTACGCGTTCGTGCGCGAGGTTTTCGACGACTTCGGCTCGTTCATCATGGGCTGGATGCTCTGGTTCGCGTATATGATCGCCGGTGCACTGTACGCGCTTGGATTCGCACCGAACTTTCTTGAACTGCTGCACGTCTACGGCGTGGTCGCGCCACCGGATCAGGTCGGCGCGGTGATCCTTCCGGTGGTGGGGATCGGTGTGCCGGCGAAATTCATCCTCGCGTTTGTGGCAGTCGCCGGACTCGTGGCGTTGAACGCGGCATCAACCGCCGCGAGCGGAAGCGCCGAGACGGTGTTCACGATAATCAAGGTCTCGATTCTCGTCGTGTTCGTCGCGTTCGGGTTCTTTTCCGCCGGCGGCGGCGGCGAAACCAGTTTCACCTTCCAGAACTTCGATCCGTTGTTTCCAGCGGGGACCGGCGCGTTCAGTATCCTCCCCGCGATGGGTCTGACCTTTATCGCGTTTGAGGGGTACGACCTCATTACGACCGTCACAGAGGAGGTCGAAAACCCCCGTGAGAACATCCCCAAGGCCATCTTCGTTAGCCTGGCCGCGACCGTCGTGGTGTATCTGTTGGTCGTGACGGTCGCGATCGGCACGTTGGGTGCCGAGGAACTGGCCGCCGCCGGTGAGGCCGGTATCGCGGCGGCAGCGACCTCGTTCATGCCGACGGGTGTGCCCATCATTCAGAACGGCGGCGCGCTCATCGTCTTCGGGGCCGTGTTCTCAACGATCACCGCGTTGAACGCGGTGGTGATCGCCTCATCACGGGTTGCCTTCTCGATGGGTCGGGAGGGCCAGTTGGTACAGTCGATCGGGCAGATTCACTACCGATTCGGCACACCGTTCGTCGCGGTGCTACTGAGCGCGGTCGTCATGCTCGGGTCGGTCTTTCTCCCCACACAAAGCGCGGGCAATATGTCTAGTCTGTTCTTTCTGTTGTCGTTTATCATCGTCAACGTCGCCGTGATCAGACTCCGCCAGGAGCGACCGAACATGAACCGACCCTATGAGATCCCGTACTACCCGATTCCACCGATACTGGCCATCGTCCTGAACGCGATACTCGCCGTCGTGTTGATCGGATTCCTCATCCAGACGGATCTGCTCGCGCTTCTGCTCAGTGTCGGCTGGTTGGGTGCCGGCGCGGTGATGTACGTTGCACTCAACAAATACCGAGCACGGGGAACCACCGATGAGGAGGGGCAGACACCCACGGAGCAACCGGTCGCAGACAGGCCGAGGGAGGAATAAGATGACACAGGACATCATCATCGCCGGTGGCGGCCGCGTCGGCTTTCAAACGGCCGAACTGCTCGCCGCCCGAGACGAGAACGTAACCATCATCGAAGCAGACGAGAACCGCATCGCCGAGATTGCCGACGCGTGGATCGCCACCGTGATCCAGGGCGACGCGTCCGATCCGGACATTCTCGAAGAAGCCGGCGTCGGCGGTGCGGATACCATCGCCGCGTTGACGGAACTGACGGGATTGAACCTCGCGGTCTGTCTGCTGGCCACGCAACTCGCGGACGGAATCCGGACGGTCGCCCGCGTCGACCGGGAGACCGATGGGGCGTACGACCGGTTCGTGGACGCCGTTGTCTACCCCGGAGAAGCAGGCGCACGGGTCGCAGCCAACAAGACCGCCGGGAGAGGGGTTCAGACCCTGGCAGCCGTCACCGGAAATATCGAGATTCTTGAGATCAGCGTCGCCGAAGGCGCACCCGCGGCCGGAAAAACGCTCGCCGACGTGTCCTTTCCAGCGGGAACATTGGTTATCTCGGGTGCGGACGGCAGCCGGATCTTGAAGCCGGAGACGACGCTGACCCCGGGAAGCCAGTACGTGGTGGCCGTCGAACCGGGTGTCGTCGATGAGGTACTCCAACTGATGCGTGGGTAGCGCCTACATGGGAGCCGACACACGGTACCACGTTAGACGTCTGACACATCTTGCGATCCGTTCGGAGACGACGTTCGTTCCGTATCGTACGCCCGCTCCGAAGGTGTCCACGAACACACCCTGAAGCGATGGCGCGTGACGCTCGACCACGCTGTCGGGACATCCGATCCCGGTGCCGTACAGGCGACCGACACGCCCGGAGCCGGCCGAATCCGGGCCAGTACCACACCAAACGGACGGGTGCGCGAATAAAACGTGAAGCCGGCGTGAGCCGCCCGCCCTGAGACTCCGGGGAACGCGGCCCGCTACTGAACACCGATACGCTTCGTGCTCTCCGATTCGACCTTGGGAAGCGTAATCGTCACCACACCCTTGTCCCATGTCGCGGACGCTTCGTCCACGTCACACTGGGCTGGGAGTTGGACCTGTCGTTGCATGACTTTGCCACGTTCGGCCATGACTGGGCTGGCAAGTTGGTCCTCCTGTTGACTCTCGATTCGCTCAGCCGAGAGGCTGATGGTGCTGTCCGACGCCTGAATCTCGATCGAGTCACTATCCACACCGGGCAGGTCAGCGAAGATACGCACCTCCTCGTTGCTCTCAATCACGTCAACTGCGGGGGAGTGTTGCTGTTGGGCCTCTGCCTGTGAAGCCTGCTGTTGGAAGGCCGTGAGTTGCGGTGACGTGGCTTGCTGACTGAACGACGGCGACGCCGCGTGGCCCTGTTGAGCCTGTTGTTTCTGGTAGCCCTGCTGGCCCGGAGCACTCAACTGCTGTTGAGCCTGCGCTTGGTTCGATAGCTGTGCCTGTGCCAGCTGGGCTGCCTGTGCCTGTGGTCGCGTCTGGCCGGTGAGAGCGTCCTGTTGTGTCGATTGTGTGACCCCCGATGATGCGGCTTCGATAGCCGCCCTCGCGGCCTGTGCGCCCACGTTCGACGCCAGGCGCAACAACCCGTTTCGCTCCTGGGAGAGAGACTCAACCGAGTGGGTGTCTGCTGCTGTGCCAAGTTGTGACATGGCGACACGAACTGTTTCACAGCGAGTGAATAAAACCGTGCGTTCACGAAAAAGTTAAAAAATTATCAAATCATTACGACACGAACCACCGCGACTCCGGAGGCCCCTTCGGGCCGGTGACACGGTTCGTGTGTGCCCGTGGACGGTGCCACCCCCGGACGAACGGCCCACCGCTTCGGTCGATATCCTACTTACCGCCTGCGAGAAACTCGAACTGTCGACCGACCGCCGTAGGTTCGCTCAGACTCCATCGCTGCTCTGTGATGTGAGTTCGCCGAACACGGTGTGTCCACCGCTCGATTCACGCATCCGACACCGACGGCGTCACGCCGCCTTCCCACTGCTCTGCCACGATTTTCCGGTTCGACGACCGGCCGGGTGTCGCCTCAGCGGTTCGGGCGACACCAACGTCACCGGATAGCGCCCGACTTGCCCGGTAAGAGGTGCACCGGATCCGATGGCCTTCATCAACGTCGGGCCGGTGACACCGGTCACTCGAAGTCCGGCAGATCGTCGGGCGCTTCGTACTCCGTCTCCCAGTCGACGTAGTCGTCTTTCAACACCTCACAGACGAATTGTCCGAGTTCGGTCAACCCGGCGTTGATTGCCGACACGGTGCCCCACGAATCCAGATCGGGGTGGTAGTTCCGTTCTTTCCAGTCCTCGGGGATACCGGGCGCGTGGTAGCCGACCCGTTCGGCAAAGGCGTCCCAGAAGAAATCGA
>NZ_JAQCNJ010000043.1 GCF_028275055.1 Haloplanus sp. | reverse complement strand
CGACTTCGAAAGCGACCTCTCCGCCGACGCCGGGTTCACCTTCGAGCAGACCTTTGAGGAGGCGACCGTCGCCAAGTACTTCTGCCAGCCCCACCGCGGCCTAGGGATGAAAGGCGTCGTCGTCGCCGGCGACATCCCCGATTCCGGCGGCGAGGGCGGCGGGGGCGGTGGTGAAGGCGGCGGTGGAAGTGGCGGTCCAACGGTCCCCGACAGCGCCAAATCGCTCGCCGTCGCGCTGACCAGTGCCCTCGTTTCGGTGCTCGCACTCGCGTACTTCTTCATTCGGTACGGCGGCGATTACGGCGAGGAGTTCGAGGGCGCCTGACAGTCGAACGACCGTACCCGACGACCCCGGTGCCCGATCTCTCGGATCCCCCACCTCTCCCCGTTCTCGAAGCGAGTTTGACCGCTCGGACGAACGACCGGCTCCCGGACACGTCGGAGTCTACCGGCGCGCCGCCCGCTCCGGCGTTTCGATACCCGTCGGACGACTCGACCGGCCCGCTCGAACCGGGCTCTCGCCGTCGTGTGTCCACCGTCGGGATGAGGAAGGTACCACCGTAGCCCTCACGTGGCGCGTCAGTTCTCGATACGGCTGATGAGGTCGACCGCACGGTCGACGGCATCGACGGCGCTCGTCCCGAGGACGTACGTGATCGGTTCGATCCCGAACGCGCCCTCGTGGTAGATGACTCGTGGGACGCCATCCGCAAAGTGGCCGTCGAGTCGCTCCCGCCGGTTCTCGTAGTCGGCGTCGAACGCGACGACGTCCATCTCTGCCGGGACCGCCTCAAGAAGGCGGTCGCTCGTGGCGAGGTTGAGGGCCCCCCTGATCGAGGACTCGGCGCTCACGGCCGCGAGAACGGTCGTCGCGACGTGGTGTGATGCCCCGAACTCCGGGTTCGACGGCACGTTGAGTCCGCCACGCATCGCGTGGATACGCCCAGGGACGGCCGCCACGTCGGTCTCGTCGGTTGCCCCCGGGAGTGCCATCGCCACGTTCGTCCCGACGTTCGGGACGTGTGTGGCCACACCCGGAGTGTTCGACAACCGCCGGACGGCGTGTCGGACGTTCGAGAGCACCTCCCGTTCGGCTTGGACCGCTCGGTCGCGCCCGCGCACGCAGAGGTCACACCCCATGCCCGCCAGCGCCGGCATCTCCTCCTCGTGGATCGCACAGATCGGCCCCCGATCCTCGAACGTCCGCACGAGGTCGAGCAGTTCGGCCAGCGCCTCGTAGTCGTCTAACGTCCCCGCGTCGAACCCCTCGGCGATGCGTTCGACCGTCTCTTGGGCCCGCGAGTCCGACGCGAACCGCTCCTCCGTGGTCCCTTCTCCCGACAGATACTGACTGACAGCCGCCTGTGAGACGCCGAGTCTGTCGGCTATCTCGCGCTGTGGGAACCCACGGTCGGCGAGTTCCGCCGCCAGCATCGATCTGATGGTTGGCAGGAACCGTTCAACGACGATTTCGCTCGGCAACTGAACCGTCACGGTTTCACCCTCCGATCGCGTTCCATGGTCCCCCACTCGGAGCGCCAGAAGTTATACTGTCGGCCACGCGCGGTTGACCGCCCGTCACGTTTAGACGGCCGGTAACCGTACGCCCGCCGATGCACCCGGTATCCTTCGACGCGGCGGAGACGTACGAACCCGACGAGGGCTGGCGACGGGTGTCGCTGGCCGGAAGCGAGGCGTTCAGCTTCGAGTGGTTCGAGAAACCGCCCGGCCACTCCTCGCCGATGCACGACCACGCGAACGAACAGGTTTGTCTGGTGTTGTCGGGCGAACTCACCGTCTACACGGCCAACGACGCGGTGACGCTAACACAATATGACTCGGTCCATCTGGCGCCGTGGGAACCCCACCGTGTCGAGAACACCGGCGACGAACGTGCGGTCGGGGTCGACGCTTTCGCCCCGGGACGTTCCTTCGACTTCTGGACCGACCGGGAGTAGCGGGGAGCCGCACCGCAGATTTCGTATCGCGACATACAGTTTATTGACTTGGCTCACGCCAACGTGTAGATGTGCCGGTCGTACGTTCGGCGCACGCGGTCACCCCAGTCGTGGGTGTAGGTGTCGATAACGTCGCTGGCCACGTCGCCACGGAGGTATTTCACGATGCCGCGGTCGCCTGTTCGGTCCCGGAGATGGGTTGTGAAGAAGTGACGGAAGTAGTGTGGTGTGACGTTTTCGGCTGCGCCGCCGCCGGCGCGGTGCCACCCGCGTTCGCTCGCATGCCCCTCGACGATGTGGTGAACGACGTGTGGCGTGACGCGTTCGCCCCATCGGTCGCCGGTACTCAGAAAGAGCGGCTCCGCCCGGGAGGCGGGGTCGGGCCGGATCGCAAGCCAGCGAACCAGCGACCGTCGCAGTTCGCTGTCGACGGGAATCACCGTCGCTCGCTTGCGCTTGTTCGCCGCCGTCCGTCGCTCGCCCTTGATGACATCGTTGACGGCGCGGTCGGCCGCGACGAACAGGGCGTCTCCCCGACCGTCCAACTGTGGCCGGACCGACACGTCGGGCCGGTTCCGGGTCGTCGGGATCGAGAGATCCCGCAGATCCACGTTGCACAGTTCACCCACCCGGACCCCGGTTTTGAGCATCGTCAACAGGAGCGCCCGGTCCAGCGGATGCTCGATCGAGGCGAGAAAGTCACGCATCTCCGGGACCGAAATCTCCCGCCGGGTCGGATCGGTGTTGATCCGCTCGTCCATCTCCTCGACGACGAGTGCCATCGGGTTGGCGTCGAAGGCTCCGACCTGTGTCATGTACGCGTAGAACCGGTGGAGGTACGCGGCGTAGGTGGCAACGGTGCTCTCGGCAACGGTGTTCCGGAGACGGTGGACCCACGCCATACAGTCCCTGTGTTCGGCGGTCGCAGGGTCACCGACCCCACGTTCTTCGCCGAGAAACGCTTCGAACTCCCGGAGAACACGCTCGTAGGATCGACAGGTCCGGTCGGTTTTGCCGTGGTAGGTCATATCCTGCAGAAAGTAGCCCACGGGGTCGTCGCCGGCGCTCATGGCTCCTCCCGGAGGACGTAGCCCTCCCGTCGCCTGTACTTCACGACGTTTCGCTCCTGTAGGGTGTCGAGTGCCGACTCCAACCTGTTCTCCGTGTTCTCGGTGAGTCGTTCGAGGAGTTCGTCCCACGAACGACCGTCCTCCGGGTCAAGGAGCTCTTTCACCTGGGGTTCAAGCCCCGAATCAGCCGCTCCACCGGGCTCGTCGTCCGTCGTCGCGGCCGACCGCTCGGGCACCTCGAAATCGCGCCGACCGGCCTGTACCATCGTCCGGACGAACTCGCTTTGACTCATGCCGAGGCGGTCGGCGTGTTCTCGCCACCGTTCTTTCTGATACGGTGGCACGTACGTCTTCACCGCGACGCTGTCGCTGTCTCCCATGATCTACCCCTTGGCCCCCGACCACTTCAAGCTGGGACCATAGGCAAAGATAAGTGCTCTTAGATGTGACCGTAGTACTGTATTTTGTCCCCGCTTAGTGTTGTATCTGTGAGTGAGGTATTAGCCTGCAGTTCAGTTGGTACTGTACTCACAAATACAAATTTTGCCGCCCAGCGCTACGATTCATCCCACTCGCTCGACAAGCGACGGATCGTCGACGGTCGGATCGTTCACACGCGTCGAGACGGGGTAGGCCGTCAGGTCGTCCGCGGGATACGGAGCGAGAAGGTCGAGTGCCTCGTCGACGGAGCCGTGAAGCCACGTCGACTCCACGCCGGGTTCGAGGATGACAGCCATCCGGTGGTGGAGGTCGGCGATCAGGTCGTTTGGCTCGGTGGTTACGATGGCGAAGGTGTCGACGGGGTCCGGGTCGGCCGACACGCCACCGTTCTCGAACTCTCCTAACCCCGCCTGGCGGGTTTGCGGTTGCCACCGCGACCGGATCCCGGCCATCGCGAACGGCCGGTCGTCCTCGAACGCCACCCGGTACGGTCGTTTTCCCTCGTGGCGGTCGACCCACTCGTAGAAGCCGTCAGCCGGGACGAGACACCGCCGGTGTTCGACCGCGTCCGCGAAACTGGGCTTTTCGGTCAGCGTCTCCGCGCGGGCGTTGATGAGATCAGTCGACGCCTCGTCGGCCCACGGCGGAATCAACCCCCACTGGTGGCCACGCATTCGGTCCGGGTCGTCGCCGGTGATCACCGGGAGGGTCTGGCCGGGCGCGCAGTTGTACCGCGGGTTAAGATCGGGCGTCGCCGTGTCGAACCGCTCGGCCAACGCCGTCGCCGCCGTGAACAGGGTGTACCGACCGCACATACCACGCCCTTGGGTGGTGGCGGTATAAACCGGTCGCCGCTCCGCGGTTCCTTCCGCAGTAAATAAAGTTCATGTCGCTATATAGAACCGGCGGGTGGCGAGCCTCTCAATGCACACGGGGATCCGGCGTTGCTCACAAACGGGATGTACACGTTTCGGATAGGCCGACACCACGAGGGACCGACTCGTGTTCGGGTGACCGTGACCTCCGCACCGAAGCCGTTGTTGAGGGCGGTGTCCTTGGCGACAGGAGCGGACGGTCGGCCCCGGGCGGTCGGCTCCGCTCGACTGATACCGAGCGAGACGAGAACGGTCATGTGGCGACACGCCCGGGCGTTTTCACTCACGACAGACTACCGGCCAAGACACACGACGTCTCCCGATCACCTCTCACCACCCCGGGCGGCCGGACAGAGGCCCTCGGAGTGGACGGGATTCGATGGGCACTCCGCTGGCCGCTACGGTCGTCGGTCTATCCGGCACAGCCTGCCGTTGTTGGCCGACCCAGCCCCGGCACACCGATAGCTATCGGCACCGATCAGTCGGTGCCTATCCGAATAGGGGCTGTCTCTTTCAGCAGTGATAATCATACACTAGCGAGGAGTAACTCATCATGAAGCCCGTACGAGCGCTCGGCCGGGAGTACAGCATGGCGATTCTCGGGGCGACGGAAACGCCGGCGTCGGTGACACAGCTCAGCGAGTCGCTGGACATCCCCGTCGCGACCTGTTACCGCCGCGTCGGCGAACTCGCCGCGGTCGGCCTTCTGGAGGAGGCCCCGTCGGCGGCGGACGATGCGTCGAGGGCAGTCCAGTACCGGCGAACGACCGATGCCGTGGGTATCAGGTTCGCTCCGGTCCCCTCGCTTTTCGCCTGGACGTGTGTCCGTGAGGCGGTGGGCACCGACGCATCAAGCCTCGAGCGCTCCACGGGGGCCGAGACGCAGAGTCCGACCCGTTCCGCGACAGATGGGTTCGCTCCGGCCACCGCGGCCGCCACGGAGCAACACGGCTCTACGGGAAACGATGCGTAACCGAGCCGTTCAATTGCGCGTGATGGGTACGTAGTATATGCATAGCCCTCACCCGTCCCGTGGACCGTCCGGACCCCTTCTTGCTCTGTCGGCGAAGCTCAACGGAGCCGAAACGGTCGAGACCGCGGTCGCCCGCACGACCGACCTGGTGGAAACGGTGTTCGACCAGCCGGTCGTGAGAGTCTGTGCGTACGATCCAGCGACGGAGTCGGTCACCACGCTCTCGTCTTCGTCCAGCGGTGACAGCGCTCCGGACCGGATGCCGGAACCGCTCGCCGAACGACTCGGCGAGTGTGGGAACGATGTCTCGGCCGGAGACATCCCTGAAGCGACCGTCGACACGGACCCCCCGGACCCGATTCAGGCCGAGGCTCTCGTTCCCGTCGGGCGCGACCGGGTGTTGCGCGTCGGTGTCACGGGGTCTGACGGTCTCAGTGATGTGGACAGCACCGTTATCGAAGGCATCGCGGCGAATCTCGAAGCCACGTTGGCCCGGATCGACCACCGGCAGCCGCCGGCCGTGGATTGCGACGTCGCTCGTGCGGTGTTCGACCGGTCGGGTGATGCCACGTTCGTCAGCGACACCGACGGCACGCTGGTGGCGGTCAACCGGGCCGCGGTCGAGTTGACGGGGCGTGACCGGGAGACGCTCCTATCGACCCAACTCCCCGACGTTTCGGGGGAGGCGGCGGCCGAATCCGTTCGTGCGCATCTCGAACGTGCCGCCACCGACGCGTCGGACCCGCTCACCACGACGCTCAAACACGCACGCGACGGCGATTTCACGGTCGAACTCACGAGCCGACGGATCGGCGTCGACGGGACGAGCTATCTCCACACGGTGGCCCACGACCTGTCGTCGGACGCACAGCCCCGGCGGGGATCCCCCGAACCCCCGGCCGAGAACGACGTGACCGCGCTCCGCCGGCTGAACGAACTCACGGCCGGCGTTGAGGCGTTCGACGAGACCATCGAACGACTGTTGTCGCTCGGGTGTGGCCACTTCGGTCTCGATACGGGCGTTCTCTCGCGTGTCGACGGGGACGACTACGAGGTCGAGGCCGTTGTCGACGCGACGGGCACACACGAACAGGGTGCGGTGTACGACCTCGGCGACACGATGTGTGACGTAACACTCGCCGCCGCGACCGACCCGCTCGCGTTTGCCGATGTCGCAACCACCGACCATCGGACCCACCCGGCGGCGGAGACCGTTCGGGCGTACATCGCAGCGCCGGTTAGCGTCGACGGCGAGACGTACGGGACGGTGAACTTCTCGATGGAAGAGCCGCGTTCGGAGGCGTTTCGCCCCGAAGAAAAGGAGTTCGTCACGCTCATGGCGGGGTGGATCGGGACCGAACTCGACCGTCGCCGTCGGGTCGAGGAACTGGAACGGTACGAGACGATTCTCGACGCCGTCGACGATCCGGTGTACGCGCTGGACGCCGACTGGCGGTTCACCTTCGCCAACGAGGCGGCGGACCGCGAGTTCGGTGACGGCGAGGGGCTGATCGGCCGGCATCTGTCGGTCGGAATCGACGATTCGGACGTCGACCGGATGCAAGAAGGGGCCGAGAGGCTGGTCGCGGCCGACGAACGGTCGACGGCCGTCGAGTTCGAACTCGAGACGGCCGACGGCGGTCACAAAACCGTCGAGAACCGACTCGGGCTGATCGGGGCCGGCGACGGGGAGTTCCGCGGCACGGCCGGCGTTCTCAGGGATGTCACCGCCCGAAACGAGCGACAACGACAGTTGGAGGCGTTCCAACAGGCAATCGAGAAGGCGGTCGACGGGGTTGCGATTCTCGACGGCGAGGAGTACACCTACGTCGACCGGACCCACGTCGACATGTACGGCTTCGAGAACGAGACCCAACTGCTGGGGAACACGTGGCGAGCGTTGTACGACGACGACGAAATCGAACGACTGGAGGCCGAAGCCTTTCCGGCGCTCGAATCCGAAGGCTACTGGCGCGGGACGGTGACCGGCAGTCGTCCCGACGGGTCGACGTTCCCCGCGGAACTCTCCCTGACCACCATCGACGACGGGCGACTCGTCTGTACCGTCCGTGACGAAACCGAACGCAGAGAACGAGAACGCGAACTCACGTTGAAAGAACGGGCGATGGACGAGGCGACCGTCAGCATCCAGATCACCGACCCGACAGCGGAGGACGCCCCGCTGGTGTATGTCAACGACGGGTTCGAGCGGATGACCGGATACGCTCGCGAGAACGCACTCGGTCGCAACCCACGATTTCTCCACGGACGTGACACCGACCCCGAGCGGCTGGCGCGACTCCGCGAGGCGGTCGCCACCGGAGAGCCAGTCTCGCTCGAGCTTCGGACCGAGCGGAAAGACGGCACGCCGTACTGGTCCCGTCTCTCTCTCACACCGATCACGGACGAGAGCGGCGCCGTCGAGAACGTTATTCGCATCCAACAGGACGTCACCGAGCGAAAAGAACGCGAGCGACGGATCGCGGCCAGAAGCGACTTTCTCAAGCGCATCTACGAACTGACGACCGACCCGGAGCGGACCTTCGACGAAAAGATCACCGGACTGCTTCAAGCCGGCAGGGACCACCTGGACCTGCCCTACGGGTTCCTGACACGTATCGAACGGGACGACGCGGGGGCCGGCACCCAGACCGTCGTTGAGGCGCTCGGATCCCACGAGCGTCTCCAGCCGGGGGCGCCGGCACCGCTCGAACGGTCCTACTGCCGGCGGACGATCGATCAAACCAAGCCCATGGCGCTCACCCACGCGGCCGAGGCGGGGTGGGCGGACGACGCGGCCTACGAGACCTTCGGACTCGAAACGTACATCGGGGGCGAAATCGTCGCCGGTGACGACCTGTACGGGACGCTGTGTTTCGCCTCAAAGGAGCCCCGGGATCGCCCCTTCGACGGGTTCGAGCGGTCGTTTATCCGGTTAGTCGGGCGGTGGGTCGGCTACGAGATCGACCGCCGAAACACTCAGGCGGAACTCCGGGATCAGCGCGAGCGACTCGAACTGACGTTGTCGGGGACAAACACCGGCATCGTCGAGTGGGATCCGGAGATGGACACCGTGGAGTGGAACGAGACGCTGGTCGAACTGGTCGGTCGGGAGGTCGAATCGATCGAGGCGTTGAACGCGGCGATCCATCCCGACGACCGTGACCGTGTCCAACGGCGGTTAGAAGCGATGGTCGAAACCGGCGACCCGTGGACCGGGGAGTTCCGGGTGCGCGACGACACCGGTGACGTTGTGTGGCTGGGCACACGGGCAACACCGGTCTCCGAGAACGGTGGCGAACCGGTTACGATACTCGCAACGGTGTCCGACATCTCCGACAGAAAACAGGCGGAACGCGAACAGCGGCGTAACGAGCGGCGGTTCGAGTCGTTGTTCGACGATCCGGGAATGCTCGTGGGACTGCTCGACACCGACGGACTGTTGTTGGATGCCAACGAGACCGCAATGGGGTATGTCGACGCCACACCCGGGGAACTCCGCGGTGAGCCGTTCTGGGAGACGCCGTGGTGGAACCGCTCGGAGGAACAACAGGCGGCTCTGCGGGAGTGGGTCCGCCGCGCGGCCGACGGCGAGTACGTCGAGTACACCGCGACACACCCCGGCCCCGACGGCGACCCGCGCGACGTCGCCGGAACCGTTCGGCCGGTCGCCGACGACTCCGGAACGGTCCGGTCGTTGCTCGTCACCGGCCGCGACGTCACGGAGCGCGAACGAAGTCGGCGTGAACTCCGGAACCGACAACGAAAACTCGACCTCGTGCTCTCTAACACGGACACGTCGGTTGCCGAACTAACCCTCGAGAACGGAACGGAACACTGGGACGAGGTGGTGGGAAACACCGACACCGGATCGCCGGAGACGCCCGAGTCGTTTATCGAAACGGTCCACCCGGAGGACCGCGCGCGCTTGCGGTCGGACCTCGAGACGATGACCGCCGCCGGTGAGCCACTGGACGGCGAGTACCGTCTCGTGAACGAGGACGGTGACACCGTGTGGGTCGCCGCACAGGCCGTCGCCGTCGCCGATGGGGCCCGGAACGAGAACGAGAACGAGAACGAGAACGAGAACGGGTCGGCCGAACGGGTCGTGGCGATAGCGACCGACATCACCGAACTCAAGGAACGCGAACGGGCACTCGAAGAAAGCCAAGAGCGGTATCGGACGTTGTTGCGGGCCGCGCCCGACCCGGTGTTTGTCGCCGACGTCGAAACCGGCGACATCGTCGAGGCGAACGCCGCAGCCGAGGCGATAGTCGGACGATCCCGCGACGACATCGTCGGTCACAGTCAGACGGAACTCCACCCCACCGACGACGCCGAACTGTACGAAGCGGCGTTCGAGCAGTCCGTCGGGAATTCGAGGGTGCTTTCTGAGCTTCCGGACGGGACACAACCGCAGTTGCGCGACGCCGACGGCGAGACGGTCCCCGTCGAGATCAGCACCGCCACGGTGGGACTTCCACAGGGTCCGGTGATGTACGGCGTGTTCCGTGATATCTCCGACCGCAGAAAAGGCGAACGCGAACTCGAACTGAAAGAACGGGCGATGGACGAGGCCAACGTCGGGATCACGATCAGCGACCCGAACCAGGAGGACACCCCGCTGGTGTATGTCAACGACGGGTTCGTCGAGCAGACCGGGTACACACGCGCGGACGCCATCGGGCGCAACCGCCGGGTCCTGCACGCCGATGAGACAGACCATGCGGCGCTTGCGGACCTGCGGGACGCGATAGCCAACGCCGAGGCGACGACCGTCGAACTGCGTGACTCCCGCAAGAACGGCACGCCGTTCTGGAACCGCCTCTCGGTGACGCCCGTCCACGGCGAGAACGGCGAGTTGCTGAACTACATCGGCGTTCAACGGGACATCACCGATGAAAAAACCAGAGAGGAACGCCTGCGGGCGCTCCACGGATCGACGCGGGAACTGCTCCGGGCCGACAACAGCGAGGACGCGGCCGCCATCGCCGTCGAGTCCCTGTCGGCGGCGTTTGACTTCCAGCAGTCGGCCCTGTATTTCAGACGGGACGACGCGCTCGTGAGCGCGGCCATGACGGGAACGAGCGACGCCACCCCGCCCGACCGGATCGAGCGGGGACGGACACCGTTGTGGGACGCCGTCGAAACCGGCGACCCGGTCTGGTACGACGACTGTGGGGCTATCGACGACGGCGTCGACCGCGGATCGATCGTTTCGAGTGCGTACTTTCCGGTCGGTGACCACGGCGCCGTCGCGGTGGGCGTCACGGACTCCGACCGTCTCGACGAGAGCGAACGGAAACTGGTCGAGGTGCTGACCGGCAACCTCGCGTCGGTGCTCGACACCATCGAGCGCCAACGGGAACTGTTCGAGGAACGCGAACGGTTCCGACTGCTGACCGAGAGCGTCGACGAGTACGCGTTTCTCGTCGTCGATGAAGACGGCGTGATTCGGACCTGGAACAACAGCGCAGCACAGACGTTCGGCTACGACGCTGACGCGGCGGTCGGCATGTCGATGGCCGAACTCCATCCCGAGGCCGACCGGGAGTCGAGACTCCCCGACCGGTTGCTCCAGCAGGCACAGATCGCCGGCGAGAGCGCCCACGAGGGCTGGCGCGTTCGCGAAGACGGATCGACGTTCTACGCGGACGTCCGGTATGCGCCACTCGAAACCGACGACGACTCCGGTGGCTACGCGACGATCGTTCGTGATATGACCGACCGGCGGCGCGAGCGGCGTCGGACCGAACAGTTCGTCAAGGAGTCCGACGACGTGGTCACCGTCGTCGATACGGACGGGACGGTGCGATACGCGAGCGGATCGGCAACCCGTGTTCTCGGGCACGACCCCGACGATCTCGTCGGCGAGAACCTTTTCGACTACCTCCACCCCGACGCCCGGGAACGGGCGATGAAGACGTTCTTTAGGGGTATCGAGGAGCCCGGCGGACGGTTCCAGATCGAGTGCCGCTTCAGATCGGGCGACGACGAGTGGCTCAACGCGGAGGGTCGGGGCCGGAACATGCTGGACGACGACGCCATCGACGGCATGCTGTTGTATCTCCGGAACGTGACCGAGAGCAAGAAACGAGCCCGCCGGTTCGAGAGCATCTTCAACCAGACGTTCCAGTTTACGGGTCTGCTGGCCCCGGACGGCACGGTTCTCGAAGCGAACGACGCCACCCTCGAGTTCGGGGGGGTCGAACGCGACGATATCGTCGGCGCACCGATTGCCGATGCCCCGTGGTGGACCCACTCCAAGACCGCTCGTGACGACGTCGTGGACGCCATCGAACGGGCCGCAGACGGCGAGTTCGTCCACTATCAGACGGAGGGACGCGGTGCCGACGGCCTCGCAGTGGTCGACTTCTCGTTAAAACCCGTGACCGACGACGACGGCGAGGTGTCCATGCTCGTCGCCGAGGGACGAGACATTACGGCACAACAACAACACAAGCGCCACCTGGAGGTCATGCAACGGGTGATGCGTCACAACATGCGAAACGACCTCACAAAGATACGCGGTTGGACGCGGGTGATTGCCGAGGAGACGGACGCGGAAAAACGGGCCGAACGGTTCGAAACCGTCGAGCGAATCCTCGACAAGTGGGAGTCGATGACCGAGAAGATGAGAGAGATACGAACCGTGCTCAGGTCCACACAGGAGCGTAGGGTGGGGCGGGAGGCCGGGGTGTTGTTGGAAGAGGCCGTCGCTCCGGTTCGTGCGGAGTACGCCGGCGTGACCGTCGTGACCGACGTGCCAGACACCGGATCGAAGCTCCCCGCGACACTGCTTGACGCGGTTCGCGAACTGGCCGAAAACGCCGCCGAGGCGTCGGCGGAGCCTACGATCGAGGTCGAACTCGACCGTTCGGCGGACGGCTGGACCGAGGTGGTCGTGAGCGACGACGGCCCGGGACTGCCGGACATGGAAGCGAAGGTGCTCGAAACCGGCGAGGAGACGCCGCTCAACCATGGCCAGGGACTGGGCCTGTGGATGGTCCGGATGATCGTCACCCAGGCCGGCGGTGACGTGTCGGTGGAGGTGGCCGGCGACGGAACGGAGGTCCGTCTGTTGCTCCCGACGGCCCGGACGGCCGAGGCCGAACGACCAACCGAGACGGCAGAACGATGACCGGGCAGTCGACCCTCCCAGGCGTTCTCATCGTCGAGGACGACCGGAGCATGGCCGACCTGTTCGCCAGGTGGCTCAAAGGGAGGTACGACGTCGACACCGCCTACGATGGGGCCGACGCCCTCGAACAGTTGGACGAGACCGTCGACGTGGTGTTGCTGGACCGGATGCTGCCCGGGCGCTCCGGGGGCGAGATCCTCGAAGCGATCCGGGACGCCGATGTCGACCCCCGGGTGGTGATGGTCTCGGCGGTCACACCCGGGCTCGATGTCGTCCAGATGGGGTTCGACGCGTATCTGGAAAAACCGATCGAGGCCACGGCGCTACACGAGACGGTCGAGCGGATGTTGACCCGCGCGGAGTACGACGAGAAACTCCAGAACCTGTTCTCGTTGATCGAGCGACAGGACACCCTCGAAGCGGTAACGAAACCGGAGGTTCTCGAAACCAGCGAGGAGTACCGCTCGCTCACCGACCGTCTCGCAACGGTGCAGACGGAGGTCGAGTCGTTGCTGACGGAGCTTCCGGACGAGGACTTTCAGGCCGCCGTCGAACGCCTCCAACGGACGGCCGCCGAGCGAACGAGCGAGCGGCGGTACGAATCGCTCACCGAGGACGTACTCGACAGTTCACGGGAGGCGACGGTCGTCGTCGACGCCGACGGCTCCGTGGTGTGGGCCAACGAGGCGACCGAGACGTTGCTCGGCGTTGCCCGGAGTGACCTCCGTGGCCGCGAGTACGCGAGCGCCGCGGCGGAGTATTTCACCGACATCGAGGCCGAGGCGGGGTCGCTCGTGTCGCTGGTACGAACCGGGTTGTCGAGTCACGGGGACCAACTCGACGCCACCGTTCGCGTGCCCGGAGGCGAGGCCGGGACGGAGCGGTGGCTGGAATACTGGAGCGCACCGATCGAAACCGGCCTGTACGCCGGCGGGCGGATCGAACATTACCACGACATCACCGGTCGGCACAGGCGTGAACGGTACCTCCGGACTCTTCACCGCGCAACGCGCGGACTGATGGCCGCCGAAACCGACGATGACGCCACCGCACACGCGGTCACGACCGCGACGGAGGCCCTCGATTTCCCGTATGCCGCGGTGTTTACCAGAGACGACGGCACCGGTAATCTCGTCCCGGCGGCCGGCGCACCGGCCGACCCCGAGACCGACCCGACGTTGCCGACGATTTCGGGGGGTGTCGACCCGGTCTGGACGGCGTTCGCCGACCGCACGGACCACCTCACGGCCGAGGCGTACCGGACACACAACGGGTCCGGGTCCGGCGGGTGGCTCGACGACGCGTTCGACGACTGGCTGCTTTGTCCGCTCGGCCAACAGGGTGTGTTTCTCGTAGCCACGACCGACGGGTGCTCGCTTTCGGCAACAACACGGACCCTCGCGGAGACGTGGGCCGCGAACACACAACAGGCGCTCGAACAGCTCGCCCGAACCCGGCGTCTCCGGGAGCGTGACCGGGAACTGGAACGGCAGAACGAACGGCTGTCGCGGCTGGACAGGATCAACCAACTCATTCGGTCCATCGGCCCGGCGGTGGCGAGCGCGGACACCCGCGCCGAGATAGAGGCGGCGGTGTGTCGCCGCCTCGTCCGACTGGATACGGTCACCGGCGCTTGGGTCGCAGACGTCGACCTCTCGACCGACGGGACCGTCTGCAGGGCCCGGGCGGGCGGCCTTGAGGGGTACCTCTCGGATGTCCCCCGAGCCACACCCCAACCGACCGAAACCGGGACCGGGACCGGGACCGACCCCGGTCCGGTTGAGGCCACGCCGGCGGTCCCGGCGAGACGAGCCTACGAAACACGGTCGCCGGTCTCCGTGACGGATCTCGTGGCCACCGAGTCCGGCGTGTGGTGGCGCGACCGCGGGCTAAAACGCGGAACCAACACGCTCGTCGCGGTGCCGGTCGTTCACGAGTCGACGCGGTTTGGCGCGATAGAGGTACACCTCGACCGTCCCGAAGGGATGGTGACCGAGGGGGTCGACGCCTTAGCGGAACTCGGCGTAACCATCGGCCACGCCATCGGTGCGATCCGACAACGGGATGCCCTCCTGTCGGGTGGCGGCACGGACCTCACCTTCCACGTCGACTCGGAGGCGACGTTGTCCCGGCTTGTGAGGGCCGTCGACGCGTCACTCACGGTGACGGATGTCTCGCGCCAAGACGACGGCACCTGTGCGGTGTTCGTCGCGGTGGAGGTCACCCCCGGCCGCGACGGTGACCGCATCGCCTCCCGGATCGAAGCCACGC
>NZ_JAQCNJ010000040.1 GCF_028275055.1 Haloplanus sp. | reverse complement strand
GACCGAGAGGAGCTTCGTGCGTTCGTCCGGGGAGCCACCGAGGCCTGTGAGTCGGTCGGGGCACGGTACGTCGGCGGTGACCTCGACGATCACGACGAGTTCACCGTCGCGGGAACGGTCGTAGGGCGGGTCGACGATCCGGTGTCACGGGACGGGGCGTCGCCGGGGGAGGCCGTTTGTGTGACGGGAACGCTCGGCCGGAGCGGGGCCGCGATCCGGGCGTTCGAGCGTGGGGACACGGACCGTGGGAACGACCTCTTCCGATTCGAGCCACGGGTGGCGGCGGCGCGTGAACTCGCGGACGTCGCCACCGCGATGATGGACTCCTCGGACGGCCTCGCGCGGTCGCTTCACCAGCTCGCGGCGGCGGGTGGCTGTGGGTTCAGCGTCGACTGGGACCGACTCCCCGTCGATCAGAGCGTCGACGCCGTCGCGACCGACGCGGTCGACCGCCGGGATCTGGCGGCCTTCTTCGGCGAGGATTTCGAACTCGTGTTCACGCTGCCGGAGACGGCGCTACCGACGGCTCAGGCGGCGACGTCGGTATCGATCACCCGCATCGGGACGGTGACGGAGAACGGCGTCGTCGCGGACGACGACCCGCTACCGGACCGGGGGTACACCCACTAACCCAACAACTGGATGGGGACCAACAGGAAACAAAGCGCGCCGAGGCCGAAGGTGAACAGGCCGAGAGCCTGTCGCTTCCACCCGAGCGGCGTTTCGTCCGCTGGGTTCGCGGGGCCGTTGTACGCGATAGCGGTGGCGAACAGCCCCCAGACGGCCCACAGACCGACGGACTCGTTGAACCCGAGGTTCCGAACGTAGTAGAGGTAGGCCGCGATGGCGAACAACACGAGAGGGACAAGCGACGCGACCGTCTCCTGACGCCGGCCAAGCATCGCACGAACCATGTGGCCGCCGTCGAGTTGCCCGACCGGCAACAGGTTGAGAACGGTGAAAAACATCCCGACCCAGCCGCCGATGACGACGGGGTGGACGGTCTTTGTGGGGTCGGCATACTCCGTCGGCTGACCGAGCGCCGTCGCGATGAGATCAAGCAGCGGTGGGTCGTTGAACACGATCACCTGCCCCGAGGTGTCGAAGACGCTCGCGGGCACGGTCATCGGCTCCAGCGAGAGCCCGATGGCAGTCACGACGACGGTGGCGGCGAGGCCGGCGAGCGGACCGGCAACGCCGATGTCGAATAAGGTCCTCCGGTCGGGCATCCGGCCGCGCATGCGGATGACAGCTCCGAGAGTCCCAAAGGGGAGGATGAACGGAATGAGATACGGGAGGGAAACGTCGACCCCGTGGTAGCGGCCGAGGGCGTAGTGGCCGAGTTCGTGGGTCGTCAACACACCGAGAACGGCGGCGGTGAACGGCCACGCTCGGAGCGCGAGCAGGGGGTTCGACGCGAGGTCAGAGGGCGGGATGTAGTACCACGCGACAGCGCCGACGAGAAGCGTCGAGACGACCGTGGCGGCGAACAGGACGAGGTTCAGCCACGGAACACCGTCGATACGGCCGTCGGCCGGCGTTGCGACGACCGTCGTTTCGTGTGGTTCACGCCCCGTTTCGACATCGAGGCGGTAGCCCGAGCGGCGAAACGGCTCTCGGAGTTCGTCCGCGAGCGAGCGCCGGGGAACCAGCGGCTCGCCGTAGTACCGGATCCGGTCGCCGTCGTGTTCGGTCTCCCGGATATGAAACACCGTTTCGAGAACATCGGACGGTGGTCCGTCGGCTCCGTCCATCGGTTTCCGGTAAGTCGGTCAGCGATATAAAACCCGTGACAACGGGCGGGGACCGCGGGGGTCGAGCGGTTGAAATCGGTCAGGCAGTCTCGATGCGCCACGTGGTCGCGCTCGTGTATGACCACTTTTCGACCGAGAGGTCCGACGCCGAGTCACGGAGCTTGACCATCAGGGCGCCGATCTCCTTCGGCGAGAGACCGACCTCGTCGGCGATAAACTTGCTCTTGAAGTAGAGTTCGCCGTCTTGGGCTTTCGAGAGCAGGTACTCTTTGAGTCGTTCCTCTTTGGACCTGCTGTCGTCGGAGTCGGAGTCGGAGTCGGAGTCGGTGGAGGGGTCTGTGGTTGCGCTCATTTGTTGTCGCCTCGAAGACACACATGCGTCGGGGGATATTATAAAGGGGTGAACGTTCGGTGAAGTTCGGACGCTTTTAGCAATTCACCCCGTTTCGGAAAACGTTCAGGACGTTTTACAACGTCTCGAGATATTTTATACGTTATTCTTAGCCATCTATTCACGTCAGAGTAGAAAGAATATATGATCCCGACTCGGCCGCCGAAACCGGCGGATCGTGGCCTCAGGGCTGCTCGTGAATCCAGAATTCCTCGTCGGTCGTGGACTCCTTTTTGAATATCGGCACCTCGTCTTTCAGGCGATTGATGCCGTCCTCGACGGTGCGAAAGGCCTCGGTTCGGTGGCCTGCAAGAACGACCACGAAAACGATGTCCTCACCGTCGGGGATGACTCCGGTTCGGTGGTGCATCAGCACCTCGAAGACGCCGTCTCGGGCCTCGAGTTCCGTCCGGATCGTTCGCATGCGCTCGGCCGCGACGCCATCGTACTTTTCGAACTCCAGGTGCGTGGTCGGATCGTCGTCCTCGGCGTCTTTCGCCCGGACGCGACCGGTGAACGTGGCGATGGCGCCGGCGCGGTCGGCACGTGGCGACGCCTTTGCCCGTGTGATGAGGGATTCGAGCGTGACGTGTGGTTCGAGTGTGTCGACGGCGTCGAGGATCCCGTCGATGTCAGCGGCATCGGCGTCGGGAGCGGTGACGACCACGTCACCGGTCGGGTCGGCGTCGCCGAGGGCGACCGTCGGGAGGCGCGCGTCGTCGAAGCCGACGGTGAGTGCGTGGTCGTACTCGGGGGTCAGCGAGTCGAGCAGGTCGTCGAGGGTCCGGTCGTCGCCCGCGCCGATCCACGAGCCGTCGGCCGAGAGTCCGTAAGCCGCACCGGCATCGGTGTCCCGAGCAGCAGTTTCGGGTAGTGTCTCCACGGTGGCAACCCGGCCGTCGAGTCGGGCGACGAGTCGGTCGGCGAGGCCGACAGCATTCTGGCCGACGAGGTTGAGCGTCTTCATACAGGACCGACGCGGGCGCGGACCCTTAACTGTGACTCGACGGTGTGAACCGAGGCCACGTGGACGGCTCGCGCACGACACCCGCTTGACAACCCTTAAGCCGATTTCGCAGCTACCAACGGGTAATGCGAGTCGTGATCTCTATTGGCGGGAGCGTTCTCGCGCCGGACCTCGACACCGACCACGTCGCGGGCCATGCGTCGGCGGTCGAACGCCTCGTCGACGATGGGTGTGAGGTCGGCGCGGTGGTCGGGGGCGGCGGCGTCGCCCGCGATTACATCGACGCGGCACGCGGCCTCGGCGCGAACGAGGTACAGTTGGATCAGATCGGGATCGATGTCACCCGGATCAACGCGCGTCTGCTGATCGCGGCGTTGGCCGGCCTGTCGGCCCCGTCGCCGGCCCACGAGTACGAGGAGGCCGGCGAGGCGTTGCGCCGGGGCGACGTGCCGGTGATGGGCGGGGTCATGCCGGGCCAGACCACCGACGCCGTCGCAGCGGCGCTTGCAGAGTACGTCGACGCCGACCTGTTGGTGTACGCAACGAGCGTCGACGGCGTCTTCAGCGCCGACCCGAACGGCGACGGGAGCGCGGAGCAGTACGACCGCCTCACCGGGACGGAACTGGTCGATCTGATCACCCCGATGAGCCGCGGTGCGGGGGCCTCCGCACCCGTGGATCTGCTCGCGGCGAAACTCATCGAACGTTCGAAGGTACGGACGGTCGTTCTCGACGGCACCGACCCCGACCGGGTCGTATCGGCCGTGCTCGACGGTGACCACTCCGGAACCGACATCGTTCCTGCCGGCTGTAACGACGCGGGGCTCTGGGGCCGATGACCGCCGACCACAACGCCTTCTGGGCCGACGACATCGCCGACGACATCGAGGCCCGCGACCCCGACGACCCCGTCGTTATCAAGGGCGGCGTCTCGCCGTCCGGTGTTCCGCATCTCGGCCACTTCAACGAGATCATGCGAGGCTACTTCGTCGCCTGCGTTCTCCGGGACCGGGGCCACGAGGTCCGGCAGGTGTTTACCAGCGACGACCGCGACGCCCTCCGGAGCGTGCCCCGGACCCTCGCCGATGACGAGTGGACCCTCGTCGGCCTCGGCGACGTCGACGCCGGCGCCCTCGGCCGGAATCTGGGCACGCCGTACACCGATATTCCGGATCCGTTTGGCGGCACCGACTCCTACGGTGCACACTTCACCGACCTGCTTGCCCGTAGCGCCGAGGCCGTCTCGGTCCCCGTCGAGTTGGTGTCGAACACCGACCTCTACGACGCCGGTGAGTTCGAGGAGGTTACCCGCGAACTATTGGAGAAACGTGACCTCGCCCGCGAGGTGCTCGCCGGATATCAGGACGGGGTCGACGAGGACTACGTCCCGTTCATGCCACAGTGTTCGGAGTGTGATCGCCTCACGCAGGACATCCGCGGCGTCGATGCCGGCGCCGGAGCCGTCGACTATCGGTGTTCCGGACTGGACGCCGGCGGCGACCACATCGAGGGCTGTGGTCATGAGGGGACCGCCACGCTCAGCGAGGGGAAACTCCCGTGGCGCTTCGAGTGGCCCGCGCAGTGGCGCGTGTTGGGCGTCGACTTCGAGCCCTTCGGGAAGGACCACGCCGAAGGGTCATGGCCCAGCGGGCAGGAGATTGCCAGTCGGGTGCTTGAGACGGAACCGCCGGTCCCCATGACCTACGAGTGGTTCACCCTCAACGGCGAACCGCTCTCGTCGTCGTCGGGCAACGTCGTCACCGTCGACGAGGTGCTCTCGCTGCTGGAACCCGAGGTGCTCCGGTACTTTTTCATTCGCAACCCGAAACGAGCGAAGGACTTCGACATCGAACGGATCGATCTCCTCGTCGACGAGTTCGACCGCTTCGAGCGGGTGTTCTTCGGCGAGGAGGAGGACGAGGATCTGAAGCCACTGGCCGACCGCGCGTACCCGTTCGTCGTCGACGAGATACGCAAAGAACGGGTTCGTCTGCCGTACACCTTTGCGGCGGTGTTGGGGATGACCGACGACCACGGCCTCCGGGTCCGGATGGCGCGCAGTCAGGGGTTCGTCGACGACGGCACGCCCGAGTGGGCGATAGAAGCGGCGATGAAGCGGGTCGAGCGCGCACGCACCTGGGCCAAGCGGATGGACAACGCGTACAACTACCGGCTACAGGCCGACCTCCCGACGGTAGACTTCGACGCCGACGTGCGGGCAGCCCTCGACGACCTCGCAGCCTTTGTCGCAGCGGGCCACGGCGGCGAGGAGATTCAGAGCCGGATGTACGAGACGGCCCGAGACCACGGGGTCGAGGTGGGCGACTTCTTCGCGGCGGGCTATCGGCTCTTTTTCGACGACACCGAGGGCCCCCGGCTTGGCGAGTTCTTGGGCGAACTCGACGAGTCGTTTGTCGTGCGGCGCCTGCGCCGCGACGGTTAGTCCCGCCAGTCCGGGTCAGTTCGAGGCGGGCTGAACACGTCGACGCCCTCAAACGGACCGTCACCGCGGTTCTCGACCGCGTGTGTCTGGCCACCCGGGATGACGTAGCTGTCGCCGGCGGTAACGACACGCTCCTCGCCGTCAAGTCGAAAAGTCGCCTCGCCGCGGATAGCTAACCCCGCCTGCTCGTGTGGATGGCTGTGTGCGGGGACCGTTGCGCCGGGGTCGATGGTGTAGCCTTGGACGCTCATCTCGTCGCCGGCCGCCAACTGCGAGAGGTGGACATCCGGGACCGCCTCAACCGTTTCGGCGTCGTCGCTCGAACGAATCTCCATGCGCCGAATCGTGGGCGGGAGCGCTTAATATTCCGGGCGGTAATGTATGTTACGACCGTTCGACCCGGATTTCGTCGCCGGCCGTCACCGCGTCGGCCGTGCCAGCCGGAAGTTCGATAACCGTGTCGGCGCTTGCACGGCCGAGACCGGTCCACGCCGGCAGGCGGGCGACACGTTCGACGCGGCAGTCAAGCACCCAGACGGCGTCGATATCGAACGTGACACAGACCATATGGAGCGTGCGGGTGCCGCCACCGCCAAACGGGAACACCAAGCCGTCACCGGGAAACGACCGTCGGAACATCAGGCCGCGTGCTTTACCGAGAACGGAGTCGGCGACGGCCGCGTCGGCGGCGAGAACACATCGGTTGCTGTCGTGCCGGTGAACGACCCGTGCCATCGGGTCAGAGCTGTCGGGAGCCGGTCCGGGGAACCGAGTCGGTTCCCGACGTGCCGGCCGAGAGGTCGGCGAGCGAGTCTGTGAGGGCGGCGAAAGCGACGACCCCCGCGGTGGCGGCGAGGGTGGTGACGGCGGCGCCGAGAACGAGTTCAGCGACGGGCGAGAGCAGGTCGGTGAAAATGGCGATCAGCGCGACGGCCAAGGGGACGGTGGCGACGGCGAGACAAACGGCGGCGACGCGGGCCCGCGCTCCGCGGGCCAGCGACCACGTGCGGCCGACCGCCCGGCTGACCGAGTCGCCCCGTGTGGCGACGGCGACGAACACGAGCGGCAGGTGGACGAGAACAAGCAGTCCGGGAAAAAGGAGAACGGCGAGACCGACGGCGGCGACAACGGCACCGGCGACGGCGACGACGACGGCGCGGCCGTAGGTGAGCGCCGCCTCACCGAGCGACCCGCCGCGGGCACCGGCTTCGGCAGTGACACTCCGGATAAAAGCCGTGAGGATGACAACGACGGCGACGGTAGCGACGGCGAGACCGGCGGACGCCCACGTCGCGGAGAACGGGAGTGTCGCGTCGTAGGCGAGGCGTGCCGCCGCCGCGGCGCCGGAACGAGCGACGAGCGTGTTGAGCAGTGCGTTCCACGCGATGTTGACGATGAACAACGCGGCCACGAGCGCGACGGCTCGCGGGCCAACCCCGTCGACGGCGCGACGACCGGTCGGTGAATCCTGGAGGGGCATCGTTACATACTCTGTGGCGACGGCGACCTATAGGTTTTTATCAATATTTGATATATGTCTGACGCACGTCTCACAGCGGCCTTCACACGCCCGTCACCTCCGGAATCCGTCATACAGATGTCTGACAAGATCGGTACGTTTTACTGAAACAGAGCGGTACGTGAGCGTATGGACCGACGGACGTTCCTCGTCTCCTTGACCCCGCTTGTCGCCGGCTGTTTCGGTGGCCGACGGAGCCAGTCGACGGACGACCCCGCCGCGACCGACACCGTCGAACCGACCCCGACGGCCACCCCCGAACCCACCGCGACACCGACGGCGACGGCCACGCCGGAACCGGAGGCGTCGGCGGCGGCGACCGAGTTGATCGGGAGTGTACAGGACCAACTCACGGAGGCCGTCTACGTCTACACCGGCGGGGTCTCCGGGGACCTCCTGTCCGTGACGGCCGATACGGAGTCGTTCCGGGCGCGTGAGGTTCTGCTCCGGCTTGGTGGAGTGCAGCGGTCGCTCGCCGAGGCGGAGGCCGAGGCAACGACCGACGACCAACGAGCGACCGTCGAGTCGCTCGATACGGTACAACGCTTTCTCACCCAAGCGACGGACGCGCAGTCGTGGCTCATCGACGGCCACGACGCACTGTCCGAGGCGTACAACGACATAGACGATGGTGACCTAGACGCCGCCGAGACCGGCATCGAAACCGCCGAAACCGCTGCCGAGGAGGTCGACGATCCGATGGCTATCGTTCGAGACGAGATGAACGCTGCGAGCGCGGCCGTTCTCGACGTGATGGATGAGACGGAGTACGAAAACAAGGTGTCGCAGTTGGCCAGCGAGGCGGAGGCACTCTCCACGCTCGCCGGCGAGGCCGATGAGATCCGGAACGGCGTGTCGATGATCGAACGGGCCCGCGACGAGGTCGTGGACGACCGAACGGACCGGGCCGCCGACACGGCCGACCGCGCCTACGGGGTGTTGAGCGACGTCGAGGACCGGCTTGACGAACTGCTCGACGACCTTCCGGGCCGAGCCGACGCGTTCGAGGAGATCGCCGACGACATGCGTTATCTCGCGTCCCGCAGCGCCGACGACGCGGACACCATCTACGAGCGGTACGCGTAGCGACGCCCGGACCGACGCGTCGCGCAAACGGTGTTTTGACCCATCGTTGGGGTTTTGATCGAGGCCGGCGACCGTCCGAACATGGATCGCGACGGCAACCGCGGCTGTCCGAAGTGTGGCCACACCGAGGCGGACGTGGGCGAAATCTCTACGACCGGTGGCGGCCTCAGCAAGATGTTCGACATCCAGACCAACTCGTTTCGGGTGGTGTCGTGTGCCTCGTGTGGGTACTCCGAGCTGTACCGCGACACGGGGTCGCGGGGGAGCGACATCGTCGACGTGTTTCTCGGGTAAGTGGTCGGAGCCGGCATCGGAGCTGTCGTTCTCGGGGTCGGCGGCGTCGGGAGGGGTGTCCGTGATAGCGACGTACTCACATCTCGTTTTCAGGCGACTGAGCGCCTCCGTACGGTTTTTTTCCAGCAGTTGAGAAACGTCGCGGGGTGCTTTCCGTCCCCCCTACGAGTAGCCCGTATGGCCGACAACATCGGAGCACCCGGAACGGACCTCTCGCGCCGGCGGTTCCTGAAAGCGACCGGGGCGGTGGGCATCGGCGGCCTCGCGGGATGTTCGGCCCCGATGAACGGCGACCCCGCACGGCAGGGAGACGGGAGCGCGGGGGAGACCGGCGCCAGCACCGGCACCGGGGCGGCACCACAACAGAACGGCGGCGACCTGCCCCTGTCGGGCAAGCCACAGATCGTCGACGTGGACGAGCAGAACAATCAGGTAACGCTACGAGCGGTCACCTCGCGGATGCCTGCCCACCCCGGCGATGCGATGGGTGGTCCCGTCGAGTTGCCGCGGGTGTGGGCGTGGCAGGCCGACGACCGAACCCCTAGCGTCCCCGGACCGGTCATCCGGACCACGGAAGGCGAGGACATCGAGGTGACCCTCGACAACACGGACGCGAACATGCCCCACACCGTCCACTTCCACGGCGTCCGCAAGACGTGGGAGAACGACGGCGTTCCGACCACGACCGGGATGACCGTCATGCCCGGCGAGAAACACACCTACGAGATTCCGGCGAACGTGCCGGGTACCCATCTATATCACTGCCACTACCAGACCCACCGGCACATCGACATGGGGATGTACGGCTTCTTCCGCGTCGACCCCGAAGGGTACGAACCGGCGGATCAGGAGCTGTTCATGACGGTGAAAGACTGGGACTCGCGGCTCAACCGCCAGATGGCCGGCGAGAACGTGGACTACAGCCCGCGTCAGCGCCACCCCGACGTGTTCACGATGAACGGTCGGGTAGCCCCGCGGACGCTCCACCCCGAGGACGGGTCACCGGTACTCGTCTCCGAGGGTGACACCGTCAGGGTCCACTTCGGCAACAACGGCTACATGCAACACCCGATCCACGTTCACAACCACCGATACCAGGTCGTCGAGAAGGACGGCTCACCGATCCCCGAGAACCAGCGGATCAAGCAGGATGTCATGCCCCTGTCACCGGCCGAGCGAAAGACCATCGAGTTCGAGGCCGACGCCGATCCGGGGATCTACCTCATGCACTGTCACAAGGTGAGCCACGCCATGAACGGCACCAGTTACCCCGGTGGGATGGTCAACGCCGTCGTCTACGAGGACGCGATGAATTCGGATGTCTTTGCCCAGTTGATGGACTATGCGGGCTACCAAGCGTAGACAGGTTCATATTTTGCGGGCCTAACGATCCCGTATGGAGCGGACGCCCACGGGGACGCCCGTTGGAGTCGACGACCCTTACCGCCACGCCGGCCGGTGTGACCACCTGACCTCGGACGGTCGGTGCCGGTTCGCGCTTGAACGCGCCGCTGCCGACCCCAACTTTGCGGCCGAGCGCCGCGCTACCGGGTACGAGTGTATCGCCGCAGCCGAGAACGCCGAGTGGTGCGACTGCCCACACTACCGCTCGACGACCGATGGGGGCGAGTGCCGTCGTTGCGGTCTCGACGAGGTTCGGATGGCCCACGACGACGCGCGGCCACTGCTCGAGGAGCACCACCTCTCCTACGGGGCGGCCGGTGACGACAACGACCCGGCTCACGAGATCACGGTGGCGCTGTGTCGGTGGTGTCACGCGAAGGTCCACGAGGGGTGGGCGCGAGTCGACGACGACGCCGGCCCGGACGCCGAGGCGCTTGCGGCCCGCGAGAAGCGCCGGAGCAGGGAGCACGCGGAGTTCGGCTTCCGGACTGCCGCGGAGCGGGACGACCGCGACTGAGCCGTCTCAGTTGCGCTTCCGAGCGGTTTTTACGCGCCTGCGGACTACCGGGAGCCAATGACTCGGATCGTCGTCGTCGACAACCACGGGCAGTTCACGCATCTGGAACGTCGCGCGCTCCGCGACGCGGGCGTGGACACCGAAATCGTCGACAACACCACACGACCGGAGGCGTTGGATGTCGACGGACTCGTTCTCTCGGGCGGCCCGGATATGGATCGTACCGGGCGCTGTGACGAGTATCTGGAGATGG
>NZ_JAQCNJ010000033.1 GCF_028275055.1 Haloplanus sp. | reverse complement strand
TTCGCCGTTGAGCGACCAGGGACTGCGTGACAGGAAGCCAACCTTCGGCCGCTGGCTGTACACTCCGGCCGAGGGCCAACTGACTGATAACGCGCTCAACGACACGGACCCGGCACTGGCCGGGAACGGGCAGAACTACACCATCGCGTGGAGTGGCGAGGCACCGGATCGACCGCAGCACGAGCGAAAGGAGATCTACGTCAGGAGCTACGCGACCGGTGACGGTAGCTTCTCGAATCGGGTCCGGGTCACCGACGATACGGCGTACAACATCAACCCGTCGGTCGCCCGCAGTGACGGTGTGGCGGTCGTCGCCTGGGAGCGGATGGAGGCCGACTCGCTCGAGGGGACGACCCCCGACTTCCAGGACGTCCGGAACACCTCCGAAGTGGCGTATGCGATCAACGACGGCTCCGGCTGGTCGTCGCCGCGCGTGGTGACCAACGATTCGCGGTATCAGGGTGACCCGGCGGTCGTCAGCTACCGTGACGGGTTCGTCCTCGCATGGGAACGCGACAACGACTACAACTTCACCTCCCGCACGGACGTGACGGTCGAGTACGTGCGGCTGAACGGGAGCGCCGCCGTCGTCTCGAACGGAACCGTCGGTGACGGTCTCAACCTCCGGGCTGCCGACGGCGGTGGGAACGCCCGGCTAGCGTATGAGCGCCCACGGGACGGTAGCACACCGGTCCTGGAGGTGGCCGAGGTGAACCGCTCGGTCACCCCGGTCCACTCCGTTCCGGTCGGGAACCTGACGACGTACGACGTGGCCAACGATTCGGTGGCATACGGGTCCGGTCCCGGCGGCGGCTTCGCCGACGAAGTCCGGCTCCGCTCGGACGGGGAGACGGCGACCGTCCCACTCGGCAACGGTACGACGGTCCGTGAGCTGCGGCTCGCCACCGTCGGGGACCGCCGGTTGCTGCAGTATCAAGGTGCCAGCCCGTCGGCCGACGAGGGTGCACTCCCGAACCAGCGGACCACCTACTACCAGCTGTTCCGGAACGGTGCGTGGTCGGCACCGCGGACCGTCGCCCAGGCACTGAACGGCACACAGATCCTGTACGACCACTCGGTCACCACGAACGAGGAGAGCTTCCTCTCGGTGGCCGCCGGGGCCGACTTCGGCGAGCAGGCTGATGACGAACTGTACTTCGTCGACCACTCCTACCAGCCGGAGCTGTCGGTGCGGGTTTCGACTGCAGCGACCGAAGCAGTCGCGAACGCGACCGTCGGGGAGACGGTCCGGTTCAATGCGACGGTCACGAACACGGGCGACGAGGAACCCGCCTCGGCCGTTACCCTGGGTGTCGAGACCGACCGGAACGGCACCGCAACGACGATCGATGCCGGGACGATCGCGCCCGGCAACAGCTCGACGGTCACGGTCGAACGGACCGTCGGTGACACCGGCCGGATCCGACTGATCGCCGACCCCAACGATGACATCGCAGAGCTGAACGAGGGGAACAACACTGCGACCCTCATCGCGACCCGGCCGGACCTGGCCGTGGCCGAAACGACCCAGAGCCAGACGGAGAACGGCGTCCGGGTCAACGCGACCCTTCGCAACGACGGACCGACGATCGTCACACGTGGCGATCTCACGCTCTCCAGCAACGGGACGGCGGTCGCCAACTCGACCCTGAATCGGACGCTGGGACCGGGTGAGACCGCGAACCTGAGCGTGGTCGCCAGGAACGGCTCGTTCGACACTGCGAGCGGTGGGACGGTGACGGCCCGGGCCGTCGGACCGATTGAGCAGTCCCGACAGAACGCATCCCTGGACAGGGTGTCGCTGCTGCGGCCGGATCTCCGGCTACGGGCAGGCGGTCTCAGAACGTTCCGGTACAACGGCACACCGGTAGTGGCCGTCACGTACGAGAACCGCGGCTTCGTCGGCGCCCAGCCGACGATCGAACTCCGGTACGGGAACCGGAGTGTGAGCCGGGCCGTCTGCGCGCGGCAGGTCCCCGCGAACCGGTCCGCTGCGAGCCATCGTCGGTTCGTGGTGGCGCCCGGACTCGAAGCGGACGACACCGTCACCGTCGACCTGAACGCGTCGGACCCGGTCGGACGCGACAATGGTGGCAGTGTCGTGGCCGGATTCGACCGTAACCTCTCCGCAGCGGTGCCGCTCGTCAGCGGGCAGCTCCCGCGTGACGCCGACTGCGACGGTGCTTACGAGGACCTCAACGGCGACGGCGAACTCACCGAGGAGGACGTGGCGCTACTGTTCGAAGCCCGGAACAACGAGTCGCTGCGAGGACAGCGGTCACGGTTCGACCTGACCGGAGACGCCGAGATCGACGTCCACGATACCCAGGCGCTCCTGTCCGAGATCGATGCAGCCGAGGGGAACACGAGCAGTTCGAACGGGTCTTCCTCCAGCACGGCGGTCCGGGCCCCGGGCGCGGCAATTCCGGTCGACCCGCTCGCCGATGGACGGCAGACCGTTGACCAGCAGGCGTTCCAGACGGACCGAGGCGGGTACGCAACGACCGTGCAGACCGGTGAGCCAACACTGTCGGTCGACTCGGGGACCGTCGACCTACAGGAGGGCGAACGCGACACCATCGTCGTCTCAGTGAGCAATGACGTGCCGGTCGGGGCGTTCAACATCTCGGTGCTGACGCGCGGCGGCGTCGCTTCGGTTGCCGATGTGAGAACGATCGATGCGCGGTTCAACGACACCATCACGACTGCTAATGAGCGCAGCATCACCGCCGCGGGCCACGGAAACGGGAGCCAACTCATCGCGGTGACCATCCGTGGGCAGTCGGTCGGCGATGGTGAGCTACTGATCGATACGAACAGTATCAGTGACAACGAGGGCGACGAGTACACCGCTCCGGCGACACAGTTCGTTCCGATCCGTGTCCAGTCGGGGACGGGTAATGGCGACATCTATGTCCCCATCGGCCCCGACCCCGACCGGAACGAGGCGGACTCCCCCTCGCCATCGACGCCTGCTCCCACCCCGGAGCAGCCGCCCTCGTTGAAGATCACGAACGTGACAGCAGGCCAGGAGACGCTCGAGCCCGGGGACGAGATCACCGTCCGCGCACAGGTCGAGAACGTCGGTGGCGCCGGCGAGACCCGGCCGACGCTGTCGGTCAACGGGACGCTGGTAGAGCGCCGGTCCGTAACGCTCGAGACCGGTGAAACCGTCGTGGTGCAGTTCTCCGAGACGCTCGAGCGCCCCGGCCGGTATACGCTCGAGGTCAACGGAACACGGGTTGGCGAGGTGACTGTCGCGAGCACACCCACTGCTACGGTGGTTACGGACCGGACCCCGACCGCGGCGACACCATCGCCTACCGCGACTACGAATCGGTCCCCGACGATGACGTCGTCGGCCACAGCGACGCCCACTCCCACGACCACACGCTCGACGGTGGCTGACACACCCACCCAGGGTCAGGAGAGCACGGAGACGTCCGGACAGGACGGGTTCGGCGTCGTGGCGCTCGCAGCGGCGATGGCGGCGGGCGCACTCCTGGCCCGACGCCGACGTTGAGCCGGCCAGCGGTATCCTAAGTTACAGAATTTCGAGGCGACACGG
>NZ_JAQCNJ010000019.1 GCF_028275055.1 Haloplanus sp. | reverse complement strand
GTCACGCCCGTCACCGTCGCGACCGTTCGCTCACTTCCCGCGGCGTCGACGAGCCCTTTCGACTAGTCGTCGGTGAGACCGCAGCGTCGACTCCCCCGATCCGAGGCGGACTCGACGTTCGGTTCGGAGAGTGGATCTCGTGTGCTTTCACCCGTCTCCGAGGCGATCGCCTCCGCGATATCGTCGGACGTGTACCGGATATCCGATCCCTGCCGGGCGCTAACGCAGTTCATAAATAATATGAATCCCTAGTACCGGGTAGCGCGATGGCACGAATCACTGGCTCGTATCCGGACGACCTCGACCTCCTGATCGAGGGTGCCGTCGAAGCCGGGGTGTTCGGGGGCAAGAGCGACGCGTTGCGGGAGTTCGTGCGCGAATACTTCGAGGACCACGAGAACGAACGCATCGCGGCCGCGGTCGCCCTCTACGAACGCGAGCGGATCACGCTCGGTGACGCCGCGAGACTCGCCGCCGTCGACCGCTGGACCATGCGTGATATCCTCCGTGAGCACGGCGTCGAACTCCGCGTCGGACTCGTTGACGAAGACGACGCAACCTACGAGAGCAAGGCGGCGGACGAACTCGAGTTCGATGGTACCGACTCGGACGACGAGGACGCCCCGGCGAAATGACAGGCGACGGGGTTCCGGCGAATCCGAACGTCCTGAACACGACCGTCCTCTCGAACGTTTCGTATATCGACCAGCTGTGGGTGGTTACGGGACTCTCCGGAGTCTGCGCCGTTCCGGTCGTTCGCGAGGAGCTCGAAACCGGCGTCGCTGCTCATCCGTATCTTCGACCGGCACTCGATGTACTCGACGACGAGATTCCGGTCGCGGCGATCTCGGACGCGGTCGCGAACAGGGAGGCGGTCGTCAGTAGCCACCTCGGTCCTGGTGAGGCACAGGCGTTCGCCCTCGCCGACGCACACGATGGTCGCCTCCTGACCGACGACGGAGATGCCCGGTCGTTTGCGAGAGATCAAGGCGTGACCGTCGTCGGATCGGTCGGCGTCCTGTTGGCCGCTATCGAGGCTGGGAAGATCGATGAGTCGACGGCTGACGAGTGGCTGTCGACGTGGATCGACGAGATGGGATACTACGTCCCGTACCGAACGATCTCGGAGTATCGATGACGGAACTTGCGTTCGACCGCCCGATCGGAGTTCACTAGTCGGAGTAACACCGAATGCCCGAGCCCCAGCCGCTCGCTCGGGTGGACGTAGGTGACTCGGGATCTCCTCGAAGGCGTCGCCGAATCGGCCGACGATCCGCCCCGCCACGTACCCGACGACGACGGCCAACCCGTCGGCCCCCGCCTCGACCGCCGTCTCGAAGGCGTCCGCGGGTAGGGGTCACCTCACAACGTCGACGAGCCCTTTCGACTAGTCGTCAGTGAGATCGCAGCGCCGACTCCCCCGATCCGAGGCGGACTCGACGTTCGGTTCGGAGAGTGGATCCCGTTTCTCTCCCGACGCACGGTGATTCCTCAATTGACTAAATGAATCGGCGACACAAGAATTATATCGTCACATTTGCTATCACTCGGTATGACCTCCGACGAACCGGCCGGAGCGTTCGACCTCGCCGAGGGATTCGGCGCGGACCTCGAGTCCGAGCCCGCCGACGAG
>NZ_JAQCNJ010000013.1 GCF_028275055.1 Haloplanus sp. | reverse complement strand
CCGTTCGAGATCGAGACACAGATCGACGTCCCCTCGGTCGCAGGGGGGGCGTCCCGGCCGTGGATGGCGACCGTCTCGCCGGACGGTCGGACGTTGCTTGTCGAACACGACGAGGGCGAGTCCGGGACCGAGAGCCTCTGGGATCTCGCAGATCCCGCGGCACCCGAGGAGACGACCCGTTTGACGGCCGACGACGGTCTCGGTGCCCGGCCGCTGACCAGCGAGATCGGCCCGGACTCCGAGCGATGATACGTCCTCACGCCGGGCTCGAACGCTCTCACCGTTATCGATCTCGAGGTCGGGACGGTCGTCGACCGGATCGATCTGGGTGGGTCGGCCTTTGTCGGGACGTGGGAGCCGTCACGGACGACACTGTACGCTCCGGTCCAGACGACCGACGAGGTCGCCGTCATCGATCACGAACGCGAGGCGATCGTCGACCGAATCGACGTCGGCCCGAGTCCGTACGGGGCAACGGCGGCCCGGGTCCGGCCCCAAGACGACCCCGCCGCCGCGGTTTCGCTTGCGATGGCCCGCCTCGGTGTGGACGGGTCGACGGAGACGACGTACTGTCTCGGAAACTGTGCGTGTGGCCACCGGCTCTGATCCGACCCCGACCACGGCGTGACGATTTCGGGACGGCGCTTCGGCCGTGTGCGGACAACACACTAGCGGTCAAGGGTTAATCGGGGGCACCCGTTCAATTCGCGTATGAGAGTCACTCGACGCCGGTTCGTCGCCGTGGCCGGTCTCGGTGCCGTCGCCGGGTGTACGGGGGGTGCCGACTCCGGAACCCGAACCGGAACCGGAACCGGACCCCGAACCGGGGCCGACACATCGACCGCGACCGAACCGAGTGCAGGGGCCTCTGTTCCGGTCGACGAGACGGTGCCGACCGCCGAGGAGACGCTTCCCCTGCCGATGGGCGGCGACGAACTCCGGTCCCGCGCCGTCTCGGGCGGGCCGCCCAAGGACGGCATCCCGTCGATCGACGACCCGAAGTTCGTCGGTAGCGATGCGGTCGACTTTTTGGACCCGGGCGACCCCGTCTTCGGCGTCGTCCACAACGGGGTGGTCAAAGCGTACCCTCAGAAGATCCTCGTCAATCACGAGATCGTCAACGACCACCTCGACGACCTCCCCGTCGCGGTGACGTACTGTCCGCTCACCGGCACCGTTCAGGGGTTCGAACGCGGCGAAACGACCTTCGGGGTCTCCGGTCGGCTGATCAACAACAACCTCATCATGTACGACCGCGCCACCGAGACGTGGTGGCCACAGATCCTCGCCACCTCGATTCCCGGCCCGTGGAACGACCTCCCCAGCACACGCTCGCTCCGGGAGTTCGGACTCGTCTGGACGACCTGGGGATCGTGGCGGGAGACACACCCGGACACGCAGGTTCTCTCGACGGATACCGGATCGGCACAGAACTACGGTCGGGACCCGTACGGGTCGTACAACCCGCTCAGGGGCTACTACAAAAACGGGAACACGTTGTTCGAGACCTTGGAAGAGGACGACCGGTTCGACCGGAAACACGTCGTCCTCGGCGCCCGGACCCCGGACGGAGCCGTCGCGTTCGACAAGGCGACGCTTCTCGACGAAGGGATCATGACCGGTGAACTTGCTCGAACCCCTGTCGTCGCCGTTGCCGACCCCCGTCTCGACACCGGATACGTCTACCTGAACCCCGAGGAGCGGACCGTCACGGCCAACGGCACGACGGTGTCGGTCGGCGGGTCGTCGCACGACCCGACCACCCTCCCTCTCACGAGGCTCCACACCTTCGACGCGATGTGGTTCGCCTGGCACGGCTACTACCCGGAAACCGATGTCTACGCGTGACGGTCTCGGCCGGATCGGCCGTGCTGCTTCCCGGACGCTTGCGGCCGTGAGGGCCGTTCTCCGCCGGCGCGATGCCACTGCCGTCGCCGCTGCGACGGGCCTTGGCTACGTTCTGTTATACCTGTACGCGCTTGGCCACCTCGCGCCGGGCATCGGTGGCGTGGACGTGACCGTCGTCGCCGGCGCCTTCGCGAAGTTCTTCCAACCGGCGCTCGGTCCGCTCTCGTTTACGCCCGTTGCACGCGTGTCTGTCGGCCCAGTCACCTACCTGTTCTCGCTCAACACGGTGTTGGGACTCGGTATCGCGGCGCTCGTCGGGGTAAACCTCGGGATGACGTATCTCGCGTGGCACCAGCCCTCGGCTTGCGGGATCGGGACGTCCTCGTCGGGGGTTCTCGCCGGCGTCCCGGCCGTTCTCTCGGGGACGGCCTGTTGTGGCCCGGTCGTGCTCTTCGTTTTAGGCGTTCAAGCATCGGGGATCGTCGTGACCGCGTTCCAGTTTCTCCTGCCCGTCGCCGTTGTGTTGCTCGTAGGGAGTCTCGTCTTGGTCGGTCGACAGGTCGACCCGACGGCGTTTTGAGCGGCCGGTCGTCGAAACGGGGGTCGACCGTTGTCGGGTTCGGGCTACGCTTTCGCCCCGGTTCATAATGACTCCGGCCGCGAGACCGGTCGGGCGGCCGGAGGCCTCACATAGCGTGGGGTCCGGAGTGACCCGTTTCTTGAGGTCGCGCCCACGGCCGACGCCCAGTACCGACCCGTCCGGGCCACCGAGGGGGTTAGATGTTCGTTTCCCGTCGGCCGCCTCCATGGCGTATGCCTCGGTCTCACACTCACACTCACACTCACACTCACACTCACACTCACACTCACACTCACACTCACGCTCGCACCCGATGGCCCGCCCCGGCTAGTTCCGACCGGGACCGTCGGGGGGGAGGGGGAGGGGTGTCACGCGGAGTTTGAGGGTTGAACCGCCGGATCACGAACCGACCGCAACGGACACCGCGGAGTCCCCCACGCTTTCCCGGACCGACCGACCCGTTCGATCCGTCGCCTCACTGCTACAACCCACTCCGGTCGCGCACGGAACGTTTGTGTGTGCGCCCGTCCCAGTCACGACCCCATGACCTACGCCGCCGACTCGATCGACGACTTTCTGTCGGCCGTCGCGTCGGGGGCCGCCGTTCCCGCCGGCGGAACGACGGCGGCCATAGTCGGCGCGACCGGCGCGGCGCTCTGTGAGATGGCCCACCTCCACAGCAGCGATGCGGCCGACGCCGACACCGACACCGCCGCCGAAACCGGGACGACGGGCGCCGACCTGCCTTCGATCCGCGACGACCTCCGGTGGTATCGGGGACGACTGTTGACGCTCGCCGACGCGGACGCCGACGCCGTCGCGACGCTTCTGGCGACCCAGCCGACCGACGATGTGAGCGCGACTCCCGAGGCGAAGCGAGCCACCGGCGTCCCCCTCGCGATTGCCGAGGCGTGTTCGGCCGTTCTCGATCACGCGCCGGTCGTGACCGAGGCCGGCAGCCCGGTCGTCGTTCCAGACGCCGTCACCGGCGCGTTTCTCGCCCGCGCCGCGGTCCGAGCGGCCGTGTTCACCGTGCGACACAACGCCGACCGGTCGGCTACCCCCGCCTTCGCCGACCAGATGGTCCGGCGCGCCGCGGCGGTGGAACGCGACGCCGAGCGTGCCTGTGAACGGGTGATTGCGGCCGCCGATGCCCGCCACTGATCGGGAGATCGGCACCCAACCCCGATCACCGGCCGGTGTGCGACGGCCTTATAGTCCTTACCCACAGACCCGACAGCACATGGACCGACGGACGCTTCTAGCCGCTGCGGGTGCCGGTCTTGCCGGCCTCTCGGGGTGTGGGTCGGTGGGGTCGTCGGATGGCCCCACTCCGGAGTCGACCGGTTCGCCCCCGACGACCACGCCGACCGGAACGACGACGACAACGACGCCGGCGCCAACGACCACCCCACCGGAGCGACGGTACCAGCCACAGATGCTCGATGTCGCCCTCGTCTCCCGGTGGGCTACCCCCGGCGACCTGGATGCAAACCGCGTCGACGTTCTCCGTCGCGGCCGACCCGCCGTCGTTGCCTTTCGCTACCGCCTCCGTGTCCCCTCCGGCACGATCTATCTCAAGGAGGGCGTCGATATCGTGGGCAACGACGACTTGATCGTCCGGCACAACCGCGAACGGGACCGAACCGTCGACTCCGCGGGGGTTTACACCTGGGAGGACGCCGTCTCCCTCCGGACCGACGCCTGGCCACTCGGCGACCTGACAGCGAGCGTGGCCATCGGCGAGCTACAGTTACACCGCACCTCGGACCCGCGCTCGGTGTCGTTCGAACTCACCACCGACTGAGGCGGTGTACTCCGTCGCCGCCGGCCGGTTCTCGATCGTAGCCCGCCTCGTCACGAACCGATAACGACGAGCGAACGGATACCCGACGGAACCGTGACCGTCAGGACCACCACCGACCAACACCGGCCACCGAACCCCCTGCCGGCGGCACGCACCTGCCACAACGGACCGATGCACGAACCGTGTGAGTCGGACTGACACGACCCACGGCCGTCTCGGAACGCTCCGTGTTCTGGTGGGCCACACACAGGCTTCGTGCCCGTGCCGTCGTGCTACCACCTCCCCACTCCGAGAACGAGACCTGTGGGAGGTCCCTAGGTATGACCGAACGAACGCGCCGTCAGCGGAACGGAACGCCCCAGGTACGATGTGGAATAGCTGTTCTCCCCGGCCACCGCTGAAGTCACGTCGGCAGGATCCGAGGGGCAACTCCATCCGACCAACCGAAAAGAGGGGATTTATCAACAGCCAGTTCATGAACTCAGGTGCGGGTAAGACGCCACACGGCTCCGTACCGACCGGAGGTGTCTGCCGTGGAAACGCTCGGTTGGTGTAGTCCGGCCAATCATGTTGGCCTTTCGAGCCGACGACCAGGGTTCAAATCCCTGACCGAGCATCGCCGCAGCCGTTGCCGAACGAGACGAGTGAAAAAAGGTTGGGCCGGGGGACGATTCCCCCGCCACAGTGGTCCGAGTCCTCGACCGGGTGTCACGGGAGATGCCCACGGGAAAGACACACGGGAACGAACGAGACTCGACACCGAGGTCAGCGACCGGCCACGCCACGGGCCGGCACCGACGGCAACCGCCGGGGTGTGAAGTTATCGACGATGGATCGTGTTGGGTAGTGATACGGTCTCAGTGGCTCCAGCGCCCGACCGGTACCGACAGACGCCGGAGCTAGCCCATGCCTCCAACCGACACACGTCTTCGCGCTCGCCCACAGTCAGAGCGGCTGTCCGAGGATACGATCTTCTCGATTCTGAGCAACGAGCGGCGGCGGTACGTTCTCCGCTATCTCGACCGCGTCGAACGCGAAGCGGAGTTGGGCGACCTCACCGAGCGGATCGCCGCGTGGGAGAACGGGGTTGAGGTTGGCGAGTTGGAATACGACCAGCGAAAGCGGGTTTACACTTCGATCCACCAGACACACCTGCCGAAACTCGACGACGCGGGGGTCGTCGACTACGACCACGACCGCGGCACCGTCGCCCTCGCGGCGGGGGCCGCTGACCTCGATGCCTACCTGGCCGCCGTCGACAACGATGGACAACGGTGGAGCCGGCGGTACCTCGGTCTGTCCGCGTTGTGTCTCGCGGCCCTTGCCGCGGCGTGGCTCGATGTGTTTCCACTCGCCGCAGTCCCGGAGTTGGCGCTTGCGACGGTGGTCGCCATCGTCTTCGGCGTTTTAGCGGCCACTCACGCGTGGGTGTCGCGGTCGACCGGTGTGGACGCCGCCTCCACCGACTTCGACACCGACACCGACACCGACACCGACATCGAAACGGACTGACCTCCTCAGCTCAGCCACTCGTCGGGCTTCGTGTCGTAGTCGATGTCGGCGGCGGCGATCCGTTCTTTGAGTTCGGGATCGAGTTCGTGTGTCTCGAACTCCTCGCCGTCGTAGCGGATGCGCCTGCCGACCTCCGTTGGCGTCGGTTCGCGGTTGCGGCGGCGAGCGATCTCCAACTCGTGTTCGTCGTACTCGGTGACGACCGTCATCAGATTAACCGGCCGACCCCACAGGTCGTAGGTGCGTTCGAGCACCTGTTTTGCTTGTTCGATGTCGAGTGCGATCCCGTTGTACTGGTGGCCCAACAGCAGTTCGTTTCGGTTCTCGAAGTTGCCGTCGTACACCGCGACCGTCGGCTTCCCGAAGTTGGTGAACTGCAACAGGAGTTTCTTTTTGACGTCTTCCGGATCGGTGGACGCAACCCGGAAGTCGGCAGTCGCCTCGGAGTACTCGTAGGTGAAGTAATCGTTCTCGGTGACGAACTCCTCGGAAAGAAAGGCGTCGATAAAGGTCACGTCGTTGTGGCTCTCGCGGAGTTCCCGCATCCGCTCCCAACCGACGGTGTAGTCGACGGCTCCGACGGCGTCGGCCACGGTGTCGTACTTTGCGTCGTCGAACATATACCGCGCCAGCCGTTCGAGTTCCGCCCGCGGGATGCGACGGAGAAAGCCGCGGTTCTGTGGCCGACACAACGAGAAGTGTCGCTCGGCGAGCCCGGCCGTCGTGAGCACCTTCCACGGGTATCGGTCCACGTTCACGTCCATGTCGCCGTCTCGCGCCCGTTCCACGGCGTCGGCGTCGACGCGTGGGTCGGACGGATCGAGGTCGTCGAGTGTCTCTGCGGTCACCGACTCGATCTCCGGGTCCGGTGCGAGTAGCTCCGCCACCTCCTCGAAGTCGATCACGTCGTGGAAGTTCCGCCACGTAACACCCTCGACGCGCAGGAGGTTGTCGACCACCTCACGTCTGTTTGTCACGTTCTCGACGTACTCCCAGAGTTCCATCCCGAGTTTGTAGGGGTTGAGTCCGGGCGATCCGAGTACCCGCGCCATATGGTCGGCGTAGGTGACGAACTCGTCGCCGTCGGCGAAGTTCTCGTCGCCCATCATGAGCGACTCCCAGAAACTGGCCCAGCCTTCGTTCATCACCTTCGTCATCTTCTGTCCCGCGAAGTAGTACGACTCCGTCCGCAGGATGTCGAGAACCTCCTTCTGCCACGGGTCGAACTCCTCTGCTCTCCCCGTCTCCTCGTCGAACTGTCGGCCGTGTTCCTGCAGGAAGGCGAGAACGTCCGCGTGTGGTTCGTCCAGACGCGCCGCCGCCTCCTCGGCTTCCGCCAGGTCGTCCAACCACTCCTCGTCGAAGGCCTGCCGACGCACGTCGTCCGAAACGTCCAGGTCGTCCAATCGCTCCCGAAGATCCGGCGGCGCGTCGCTCTCGCGCCGTTCGTCCGCTCGCGCGAACGCCCGATGCTGGTCGATCGTATCCTCCAAACAAAGCACCGCGTCGATAAACCGCTCAACCTCTTCCCGGTCGATGTCGGGATCTTCGACGTGGCTCCTGATCGTCTCGCCGTGGCGTTCAAGCATCGCCGCCGCGTCCAGATCGGACCGGTCGTCGCCTTGGCCGTCGCCGAACAAACCGAACCACTCGTTGTTGGCAAAGAAGTCGGCGTGGGCCTCGACGTGGGTGATAACAGCCTTCTGGTCGGCCAGCGAGTTTGACTCCTGTAGAAAGGCGTGGGCTGGGTTGTCGTTGTTGACGATTTCGAACGCCTTGCCCATACCGAACTGATCCTGCTTTTGCTGGCGGTCGTAGGCCATCCCCCATCGCCAGTGGGGGTAGCGCTCTTGAAACCCGCCGTAGGCGATGAGTTCGTTCATCTCGTCGTGGTCGACGATCCAGTAGTTGACCGGATACGGCTCGAGACCGAGTTTTCTCGCCAGATTCGCCGCCTCTTCGACCGGTTCGGTGAGGCGGGTCGCTTCTCTCCGTGCGTTGATGCGGTCGTCTCTCATTCCGTGTCCTCCGTACTCAGGATCCGATAGATGGCGTCGGTCACGTCCGCGGGGTCGGAGACGTACGTGACAACGACGCCCGTCTCGTCCTCGAAGGCGCGTTCGACCTCCTCGGCGTGTGTGGCGTTGATCGCCGTCCCCCCCGGCTGTGTCTCCACGTACGCGTGGAGATTCGCCGGGATCGACTCCATCATCGGAACCACGTTCTCTTTGGTGTCGTTGCTGGAGTTCTCCGAATCGCCGGCGGCGAAGACGTACCGGTTCCACTCCGCCCACGGGTACCGTTCTTCGAGTATCTCCGCGGCGAGTTCATACGCCGACGAGATCCGCGTGCCGCCACCAGAACGGATGCCGAAGAAGTCCTCGCGATCGACCTCCCACGCCTCGGCGTCGTGGGCGATGTACACGAACTCCGCGCGGTCGTACTTCCCGGTGAGATACCAGTCCAGGGGCGTGAACGTCCGCTCGACGAGTTCACGCTTCCCCTCGCGCATGCTCCCCGACACGTCGCGGATGTTCACCACGACGACGTTCTTTTCGGTCTCCTCAACCACCTCAGGGTGGCGGTAGCGCTCGTCCTCCCGCCGGAACGGAACCTCTTGGATCCCGTCTTGGCGGATGCGTTCGGCCGTGGTCGTCCGTTCGACCGACCCGGCCATCTCCTCGAAACTCTCCCAGCGACCCCGCTCCTCGTCGGGGATCGACGCCCACTCGTCGTCGATCCACGCACGCGAAACGAGGACGTTCTGTTCGCGGCACCACCGGAACACCGCGTCGGGAGTCGCTCCCTCGACCCGCATCGCCTCGCGAACGAACTCCTCGTCGAAGTCGGTCGCAAGCTTCCGTTTCAGCCCCTTTTTGAATAGGCGCTCGAAGTCAAGTGTGCTGTCCGGGCCGGCGCGGGTGAGTTCGGTGAAGTCTCCCTCGACTTCCTCGACGACCTCCTTTCCTTTCGGCTCGAGGTCGAGACCGAGTTCCTCGTCGAGTTCCTCCGCGAACTCCTCGGGGTCCATCTCGTAATATTCGTGGTCACCCGCCTCGTCGCCGGGTTCGCCGTCGTCATCGCCGTCGTCGTCGCCGTCGGCGGGTTGAGGCTCGCCGACCGGCTGTCCGACATCCGGCGTGTCGCCGTCGCCCTGACCAACACCGCCGCGGTCACGGGGGTCGTAGGCGAACTCCGGAAGGTCGATCATCTTGATCGGCACCCGGATACTGTCGGCGTCGCTCCCGCCCAGGTCACCGTAGCGGATGAACTCGGTCAGGTCGTCCCGCCGGCGTTCACCCACCTCCCGGAACCGGTCGAGATCCTCTCTCAGTCCCATCGGTAGCTCACCTCCCGCATCACCTTACGACCGGTCAACTCCGCCGAGGCGGGCGAGTAGCCCATCTCTTGGAGATTTTCGAGCGTCTCGGCCTTGCGCCGCGCCGTCTCGGTCCCCGACGGCGGATCGGTCCACTGGACCGGATCGAACTCCTCGAACAGGCGGGCCACATCGCTCCAGTCGTGGGTGTCGAGCACCGCTCGGATGACCGGGATTTCGGAGATATCCACGTCCTCGATCGCAAAGTCCTCGTCCCGATTCTCCCACGCGTATCGGTTGATCGCGGTGATGACCTTCTCGTTTCGGAACTCGGCGACGCGCTCCGTTGGCTCCGCGCCGTCGTACGCGCCCTCGCCGAACCGCCCGAGATGTTCGGTCTCGAACACCTTCATCAACAACGGATCGGGGTCGGCGGGGCCCCGATCGGTCGACACCTGTTCGTCGTTCGCCCACGCGAAGACGTGTTCGACGTACTCCGCGACGGTCGCCTCGTCCACCCCCTTTTCGGCTAAAAGGGCGTCGAGTACGTCCGCCTCCTGACGGTCGAAGATGTGGCTTTTGACGATGGCGAGGCGGTTCTCGTACTCGGCTGCCTCCGCCCGTGAAAAAACGGGCGCGTCGGCCAATCCCTCGGCCATCGCGTCCAGTACGTCGTCGGGCATGACGACCCGTTCGACCGGAAGGTCGGGGTGTTCGCGGTCGGCGTCGGATTGGAGCAGGTCAGCGATCACATCCCGCGTGTATGTGACCGGCACCCCGTGGCTCCCGTCGTCGCCGTCGAAGTCGAACTCGTCGGCCTCGATCCGTTCGTCGCCCTCCTGCAGATAGCCCTGATCGAAGAGCAGGGCCTTCTCGACAAGGCTCCGATTTCCGGGCACATCCTCGCCGTCCAACCGCGTGACGACGCTGTACAGTGCCGCCGCCTCGACGGTGTGGGGCGCGAGTTCCCTGTCGACCACACCGGCACCGTCGTCGCGCACAGACAGCGTCAGCCCCTCGCGGACCCGCGATTCGAGGTCCGCGTATCCGTCCGCCTCCCAGACGGCCGTCTCGCTTGTCAGTTCGCGGCGGAGCAGTTCCGCCTCCAGTGAGAGGTTGGTGAGATAGCCGAACTGATGTTTATCGAGGCGGCGCTTGAGCGCTTTCAGCGGATCCCGACCGTTTCGGTCGGCGTACTGGTCGAGTTCCACGTCGAGGTCGGGGTTCGAAATGATGAGCAACTGCGTGTCGATGTCCATTCCGATACCCTTGTCCAACTTGACCCGTCCCTCGTCCGGGACGTTCAACAACTTTCTGAGCAGGTCGGCGTGCTGGGCGGCGTCCTCGACGATGGTCACCAGGCCGTTGCCCTGTGAGAGAACGCCGTCGTAGGAGAACGCCTGTGGGTTCTTTCGCCCCCGCGAATCCAGTTCGCGGAGCATTCCCGGCATCCACGACCCAACCAGCCGTTCTTTCGGCGTGCCGTCGTCCTCGGAGTGGAGCACACCGATTCCCCGTCCCACGTCGACGACGTAGTTTTTCACCCGAAGATGTCGCGGATCCGTGACCGACGAAAAGAGGGTTGTGCCGCCGGCCCGACGGTATCGCTCCTCAAGAATGTCGTACGCCTCCCGACAGAACGGATCGAGGTCGGCCTCGACCCGCGTCGGGATGTGGTCACCTCCGTTGAGTTCCTCGAGGATCGACGTCCGAACCCCGTCCGGAAACACCGAGAGCGGGTGGGACTGCACCGGACTTTCGTACCAGTCGTCCTCGCGTTCGACCCCGTCGCCGTAGCTCAGACCGCGGTCCTCGGACGCGTTGGCGATGTTCCACTCGACGGTGTAACGCCGCCCCGCCTCGGTCTTCGAGTACTCCCGGAGGCCGTTGATCAGACAACGTTTGAGTTCGGACTTGCCCGTTGCAGTCGGGCCGTCGAACCAGATGATCTTCTCGCGTTTGCCCCGGTCTGCTGCGATCGTCCGGAGGTCGTCGACGAACCCGTTGAGCGTCTCTGTGTTGCCGAGAACCGCGTGCTCGCCGTCGTTGGCGGGGTCGTCGAAAAAGCGGTACCGCTCACGCTGTTCGCCTTCCTCGATCACCGTCCGCGTCCCCATCGACTCGATGGCCTCAAGCAGATACTTCGGCGCGTGTGAGGCGATGGAGGGCCGGTTCATCGCCCGCTCGATGTACGCTTCGAGGCTCATCGGCTCCTCGTACGCCCCTGAGAGTTCCTCGTCGGCGGCTCCGATGTAATCCGTCATCCTTCGAGTTCGCTTTTTGCAACCTCCGCGCCGGCGAACTCGAGAACTTCGGCGGCCCCCTCTCGGGAGTACCCCTGTTCGATCAGCGCATCGATCCACGCGCTCCGCTCGTCGTCGTCGAGTTCGTTTGCGGACACCAACGCGGAGAAGTTGATGTTGTGCTTTTTGTCCTCCCAGAGTTTGCGCTCCAGCGCGCGGCGCAAGCGGTCGTTGTCCTGTGGGTCGAACCCTTCGCCCTCTCGGGCCCGACGACTCACCCAGTTCGACACCTCCTGTCTGAAGTCGTCCTTGCGGTCGCCCGGGATCTCCAATTTCTCCTCGACCGAGCGCAGGAACGTCTCGTCCGGTTCCTGTTCCCGGCCCGTGAGGTCATCGGTGACGGTAGCGTCGTCGATGTACGCCATCACGTGATCCATGTACTTCTCGCCCTGTCGCTGGATCTCGTCGACGTCGTACGCCAGCGCATGACGGACGTCCTCGATGGCCCGTTCTTTGTACTCCTCGCGGACGAGTTCGAGATAGCGGTGGTAGCGGTCGACGTTCTCCTCGGGGATCGATCCGTGATTCTCGAGGTTCTTTTCGAAGTGGCTGAACACCGACAGCGGGGAGAGGTACTCCCGGTTGCGGTGTGTGGCGTCCATGATCGCTTCCGCGATTTCGTCGCCGATGAACCGGGCCGAGACGCCGTCCATTCCTTCGGCGATATCCGCCTTCTTCTCGCCGGTCTCGCGGAGTTTCTTGACGTCGATGTCGTCGGTCTCGTCGATCTCGCCGTTGTATGCTTTTGCTTTCTGGACGAGCGTGACGGTCTCGCCGTCTGGCTCGGTGAGCCGGGTCAGAACGCCGAAGAGGCCGGCCATCTCCATAACGTGTGGCTCGATGTGCATATCCGGCACGTCGGCGTTCCGGAGCATCTTGCGGTAGATTTCGGCCTCCTCGCTGTACTCCAGCACATACGGGAAATCGATTCGCTTGGTGCGGTCGTTGAACGCCTCCATCTTCTCGTCGCCTTTCTTGTCCCGGTACTCGGGCATGTTCGTCCGGCCGACGATCACCTGATCGATGTCGATCCGTGGGTTGTTTTTTGGCTTGATCGTCTGTTCTTGAGAAGCGTGGAGAAAGTCATACAGGAACTCCCGTTGGAGCTTCAACAGTTCCTCGCCGGA
>NZ_JAQCNJ010000007.1 GCF_028275055.1 Haloplanus sp. | reverse complement strand
AAGATTGTTCCGCCGGAACTGCTGGCTGCGATGAAGATTCGATCACTGCCAGACCGGGATAAGAGCCACAAACGGGTGAAAGACGTCGCTGATCTCCACGCGTTGCTCTGGTACGTCAAAGACTACGGAGAAATGAAATCCGGTGTGCTAGAGTACGTATCTGGATCTGACCTGGACCGGCTCAATGACGCGGTCGATGGTTCAGTGTTTGAAGATGCGGCTCAACTGCTTCAAATCGACCAACAACTAATAACCGGGTCTATCAGAAGACTGCTTCAATAACCTGGAGACACAACTTAGAAAGAATAGAGAACTTAGTGTAAATTTAAACATTTTTCTTACTGTAGTACTACTATGGTGAGTTTTTGTGGCTTCGTTGACCATCAAGTTGCCGGATGATCAGAAAAGTGAGATTGAGGCTGTTGCTGAGAGGAAGAACTACAACAGTGTTTCGGAGTATGTCCGTGAGGCATTGCGTGACAAGGTTGAGGAAGACCTTGTCTTGCGGCCTGAGGTTGCGGAGAAGCTTCGGAGACGAGTCAAAGAGTACGAGGAAGGAGAAAAGGATGGCTACACCTTGGAAGAGTTAGATGAAGAGTTAGGGTTGTCGGAGTGAATCTTGAGGTCAGAGAAGGGGCTGTTCAGGACCTGAAACAGTTTGATAAACAAATTCAAGAACAGATCAGAGACGGGATTAAGCGGTTAGTAGGTGATCCGCTTGGTGAAAATACATCTCTCCTATCGAAGCAAGGTTTGGAGATCTACCGGCTGAAGCTGAAAACCAGCGAGTTAGATCACCGGGTGTTCTTTGATTTGGATGGAGACAGAGTCGTTGTACTTGGTGTAGAACACCGGGATGATGCATACACTCAGGAATCGATAGAGAAGATTAGATCGCGGGAGTAGTATGGACCTTACCAGATTGGTTTTGAATGTTGGAGATGGAGCTTGGGGTTTAGTTACGGTTGTTTCTGCTCTATCCTGGGGTTGTTTGAGGGGGTGTTTCGTTGGCAATCCGGCTGTTGTATGGTGGTTTGCTAGTTTCTGGCTGGCTTCTTGAACTGGGGGTGTTTGGTTGGTGGTTTGCCAGTGATCCACGGGGGTGATTCAGTGAAATAGCTCTGGGTTCTTGCTAGTGTACGTGAAGATTTTCGATACCCCGGGGTATCGAAATCCGTCACGTGACGATAGCCGACAGTATGAGTCCGCGACAGCGAGGTCAGTGGGAGGGCCGCCTGTCTCAACCCCTCCGGAACCGAAATCCGAGGTCGCGAAGGAGGGAGTCAACGCCGCAGCTGCTCGATCGCGTCACCGATCGACGAACGACACGCTTCGATAGGTCGGGCCGTCAGCCGAAGAACGACGAGACGCACCGGGCGGGGTGTGGTAGGCACGGAGGCTATGCCTCGCTGATGCCAGTAATTTCGAACCGTGCGCCGCCCTCCGATCCCGCAGTCACGCAGATCCCCCAGTCGTGGGCGTCGACGACTTGCTCGACGATGCTCAACCCGAAGCCAGTTCCTTCGTCGGTCGTGGTGTATCCCGCGTCGAACACGTCGTCACGGCCGTCTCCAGGGATCCCCGGGCCGTCGTCTTCGACGTAGAAGCCGTCGTCGAGGTCACCGACAGTCACGATCACCTCCTCCCCGCCGTGTTCGACCGCGTTACGGACGAGGTTCTCGAACACCTGCTTCAAGCGGCTCTCGTCGGCGTAGATTGTTTGATCGACGTCCGTGACGAGCATAGCGTCTCTCGTGTCGACGTTCGCCCAGCATCCTTCGGCTACCGCTGCGAGGTTGACTGGTTCGAGGTCGGTGACCGCCTCGCCCTCGTGGGCCAGGGTCAGGAGGTCTCCAACCAGGGCGTCCATTCGATCCAAGGCTCGGTCGACCTCGTCGAGGGACTGGCTCTCACACTCCTCACGGGCGAGTTCTAACCGTCCGTTGGCTACCCGCAGTGGATTCCGCAGGTCGTGGCTGACGACGCTGGCGAACTCCTCCAACCGGTCGTTCTGACGTTGCAGTTGCTCCTCGCGGTGTTTCTGCTCGGTGATGTCTTGGGCCGTCCCGACAACGTGTGTCACCTCGCCATCGGTGACGACCGGTACGAGAACTGTCCGGTAGACTGTTCCCTCCTCCGGGACGGGGAGTTCAGCCGTATAGGTGACTGGTTCGCCCGTTTCGACACACTCCCTGTAGCGGTCGAGAACCGCCCGTCCGGCGGTTTCTCCGAACAGTTCGGTCAGGGTCCGGCCGGTGACTGTTTCGCCGGGCGAGGCTCCGGCAACCCGTTCGTAGTGGTCGTTTGCGTAGCGTAACTCGAAGTCGCCGTCCGCAACGTCGACGATGAACTGGCACTCCCGGGCGTGTCTGAAGAGCGTCTCGACCATTTCGAGTTTCTGCTTGCGCTCCCTGCGGTCAGTGATGTCTGTGGCGACGCCGGCGAGACGGTTCGTTTCACCGTCCTCCTCAACCGGATAGATCTCGACTTCCAGCCACCGCGTTCCCTCGTCCGGATGCTGAATCCGGAATTTTTGCCGCTGTGTACCGTCAATACAGCCGGTTCGTTGGAGTTCGATGTCGTTCTCCAACCGGCTGACGTCGTCGGGATGAACGTGACGCCGCCACAGCCGTGGATCGTCCCGGAGTTCCTCGAAGTCGACGCCGTAGAGCGCCTCTGCCGCGGAGTTGCAGTAGTGGAGTTCGGAGTAGTCGGCCGCAACGAGGAATAGGCCGTTGGGCACGGCCTCCGCCAGCAGTTCGAACCGCTGATTCACCTCCTGGAGCGCCTGTTTCCCTTCCTTGCGGCGGGTTACGTCACGGGCGGATATGACGAGCGACACCACGTTGTCCGTCTCGTCCGTTACTGGCCGGATGACGCCTTCGACGCTGTAGGGTGTGCCGTCGGGTCGTTCGAGGTCCGCTTCGTACTCGACGTACTCGCCGGAAGCGGCCTGCGTCACTTTCGCACGGACGTCCGGTCGGGTTTCGTCGGTCCACCACGGCGTGTTCCAGAACGGCTCTCCGATGATACTTTTTCGGTCGGCGTCGATGTAGTCCAGCGCAGTCTGGTTGGCTTCAACGAGTTTCCCATCGGTGTCGGTCACGGCGGCGAGGATGTTCGGATCCTCCAGAATGGCCTGGTACTGGCGCTCGGTGCGTTGCAGTTCCTGCTCGCGTTCCCGTCGACTGGAGATGTCCCGCACGGTACAGACGAGTTCGCCACGATCGGTCATCGCAAGCGTGTGGTCGACGGGTACTATACCCCCATCTGAGCGGAGGCTGGTGGTTTCGCCGCGCCAGTAGCCCGTCCGTTCGACTTCCGGGAGGATCTCCGATTGGACTTCCGGGATGTCCTCGTCCGGATACGCGACCGTGTACTGTTTGCCGATCATCTCCTCGGCATCGTAGCCGTGGATGTCTGCGAATCGCTGGTTGACGTAGATGTAGTGGCCGTCCTCGTCGAGGATGCTGATCCCCTCCTGTGCGGTTTCGATCGCTTCGAGGTGACGGTTCCGTTCCCGTTCGGCCGCCCGCCGCTCGGCGGCGTTCCGGATTCGGTTGGCGAGGACGGCATAGTGGTCGGTCCCGGTGTCTTTCTGTAGGTAGTCGGTCACACCTTTGGAGATCGCCTCGCTGGCGATCTCCTCGGAGCCTTTGCCGGTGAAGAGAATGAACGGGAGGTCGGAAAACTCCTCCCGAACGGCCTGTAGGAACTCGATTCCGTCCATACCGGGCATATTGTAATCCGAGACGACGCAGTCGGGCGGGCGGTCGCTGATGCGCTGTAATCCCTCGTCGGCGCTGGTCACCGTTTTGACGGTGAACCGGTCGTCCTCGCGTTCGAGGTACGTTCGGGTTAGATCTGCGAAGTCCGGGTCGTCGTCAACGTGCAACACCCGAAACCGTTGCTGGGTAGTGGGAGTCATACCATACCTGTTGTGAGTGTCTTGAAAACGCTTGTGTGGCGTTTTCAGGAATGATATCACGGGTGTGCTGACCGCGCCTCCGCACCGGCTGTGTTCAGCGTCAGCCCCTCTCGGGGTCGCGGATGTCCGCCCCACTCTTCAGAGACGGCGAGGCTTGGTCCCGGACTATGACCGATGCGGCTGATACCGAGTTCGTGGGAGCATTCCCGCCGGGGGCGTGACTCCCCTGATCATCACGTCACTGGTACCCGCCAGGGCCATAACGGACGCCGCTGACGGCGACTTCGGGCCGGTACTGGTGTTGAGTTACTCCGGGTCGTCGTCGTCCGCTGCCGGCCCGGAATCGTTGGACTGGTTTGCGTCCGGGGGGGAGCCGGCCTCGTTCGCGCCGCCGGCCTCGTTCGCGCCGCCGGCCTCGTCGGCACCCGGGTCACCACCGTCCTCGCCCGCCGGAGCGCTCGTCGGGTCGGGCGGTCGGTACGTGTACAGCAGGTCACCGGTGACGGCGTGGAACACGCCCGTCTCGGGGTCCTCGACGACGCCGGTGTCGTTATCGATCGCGAAATCGACGAGGTCCTTGAGACTCGACGCCGCCGCCTGGGGGCGCTCGAACACCGGGTCGGGCAGGCGGATCCGGGTGATCCACTCGGCGAACTCCGAGCGGTCGTCGCGGTACGAAAGGTACGCCTCCTCCTCGGGCGTGAGCGGTTGGACCCAGATACGGACGTACAGCAGCACGCCGATTCCGACGATTCCCAGGGAGAGAACGGCCGGGCCGCTGATCGATCGGAGCGGGCCGTAGCTCCGCTGGACGGTGCTGCGTTCGGTCCGCTCGGGCCCCCCCGACTGGAGTCCCGGCTCCGACACCGCGTAGGTGCCGTCACCGGGTTCGACGGTCATCTCGATCGTCCGCGTGTACGTCGTCGACTCGCCGTCGAACGTCCCGTTCACCGCGACCGCAGAGACGACGAGGACCTCGGTCGTTCCGGGCGACGCGCCGAGTTCCTCCTCGATCGACGCCGCGGTCGCGTCGATCGCCGAGGCGTTGAGGACGGCCGACGCGGCGACCGTGTCCCCGGAGCCGACGTCCGAGAACCGCCTGTCCGCCAGCGGTTCCCGGTTCCGCCAGTAGACCACCTCGCCGTCCTCGCCGACGTTCCGGATGACGAGTTCGGAGGCGATGTCGACGGTGACGTCGCTCGCGGCGGTCGCGGTGTACCGGGTCTCGATGTCGACGTCGAGTTCCGGCGCGATCCGCGTGAAGTACGTGCTCCGGCCGTCGAGAACCGTCCCGGTCGCGAACACGGAGTTCGGCTCGGTCACCTCCGCGCTGTGGACGTACTCCGTCTCGACGGTGAGCGGGGAGACAGTCCGCGTCTCCGTCGTGGTGCCGGGTTCGACGTGGGTCGTGTACACCAACCCGGCGCCGGCCGCGGTAGCGAGAACGCAGACGACGACGATCAGGGTGAACTGTGCGTGCAGTAGCGCCCGAAGCCGAAGCCGGGTTTCGCTGGGTTGTGTCGAGGAGCTCATTCAGTTACTTGTATAGTTCGCGGAGCAGACGGCGGTACGACGGTGTGTTCGCGCGCGAGCCGCGGGAGCGGATCCGCGCGGGTTCGCCGCGGAAGAGCGCGACCCCGAGGGCGACGATGCCGCCGCCCAGCAGCCCGTTGATCGCGAGCAGCGGCGCCCACGGGTGGACGCCGTAGAGCTCGTCGATCACGCCGGGAGGCAGGACCGCGAGGTAGCGGTGTTCGGTGACGAACAGCCGGTAGTAGCCGGTCTCGTCGGGCGCCGACAGCGTCACCGTGGTGGTCCTCTCGCCGCGGCTCCCCACGTAGACCCGTTGGGGATCGACGTCGACGCCCGGGCTCGCGGGAGCGACGTAGGTGTACACCGGGACGAGGCCGGCGTTGGGGACGACGTACTCGATCTCCTGGCTCGTGCCGCGCTCGATGACGGTGGGGTTCTCCGACTCGAACTCGGCGCTCACGACCCCGTACTCCTGGGTCCCCCCGGGAACGACCATCGCGGCGGTCGCAGTCGCCATCAACACGAGCGCCAGGATCAATACGATCGCGAACACCGACGTGCCGTCGTCGCGCGAGCGGTCGCGCTCGGGCCGGTCGCGACCCCCCCGATCCGTGTACCAATCGAGCGCGTACGCGACCGCCGAGAGCCCGAAGAGGACGTACGCGAGCCCCTGGGTCCCCTGGAGCGACCGGACGCCGAACGTGACCGCGAGCTGGGTCTGGACCGACTCGAACGCGGTCTGAAACCCCATCGCGACCGTCCCGAGGTGTGGGATGACGACGACACCCCCGCCGAGGGTGAGCGCCTTCGCGACGATCTCGGCCTCCTGGACGACCGGTTCGCCGCCGTCCTGGTCGGTGAAGGGGTTGTTGTCTCCCTGGGTGACGTACCCCCGTTCGGTCTCCTCGACGACGCGATGGGTCGTCAGCCCGCCACCCTGGATCTCCTGGGCCTCGAACGTCACGACGTCGCCGGTGCCGATGTCGCCCGCGATCGCGGTGGGGATTGCGATGAACCCGTCGCCGGGGTCGAGCGTCGGCTGCATACTCCCGGTCTCGACGAAACTCAGGAGGACCGGCTGGCCGAGGAACTGCCCGACCACCAACGAGAGGATCACAACCACAACGGTGGCCTGGAGCGCGACCGAGAGGAATCGTTTGGGGGACATGGCGTGTCTTGTGCCGTCGTTGGGGGCGGTCGGCTGCGCGTGCAGGACCGATCCGACGGCTTCGCTCCGATGCTGTCATCGAATCATTATAAATTCGTGGTTCGGACGCCGGCGGTACTGTCTGGGTGGGAGTGCGGTCGGCGGGAATGCTGCGGGGGAGGTCCCGGGAGCCTCCCGCGTTTTTGTGCCCCTTCCACTCCCGTCCGGGAGCGGTGTTCCGGCCGGCAGTCGCGTCGCTACACGCGACCGTCCCGGCGTGTCTGTGAGTCGCACACGGAGCAGCGTCGGACGGGACCTCATTCGTCGACCACGTCGCCCGCGAGCAGGACGAACGCGCCGATGAACGCGAGACAGAACCCGAGCAGGTGGACGTACAGGTTCACGACGCGCCCGGTGCCGGTGGGGTCGGCGGGGAACCCGACGATCGGATAGCCGACGAGCAGGACGCCCCCGGCCACGAACAGGTCGCCGTAGCCCGGCCGCGACGTCACCGTTCGGAGCAGGTCGCGGGTCGGCAGCCGAAGCTCCACACCAGCACTCAGCGCGTAGACGACCCCGACGGCGAGCCCGGCGGCGGCCGTCGCGAGCCCCGCGATCCCGACACCGGTCGTGGACACCGGCAGCGCCAGGAGCGCGATCCACCCGACGAGCAGGAAGAAGGCGGCGGGGAGCGGTCGGACGGACGCGTCGGAGGCGAACCGCTCGCGGGCGTAGCCCCACAGCAGAAGCGGGAGGAGTCCCAGGAGCGCCATGTTGATGCCCGAGAAGCCGAACCCGATGGCGTTCCGCGGCACCGCCAGGTTCAGCGCCGAGAGGACGAACGGGAACGCGAGCAGAAACGTCGCCAGCGCGGTCAGGAAGAACCGCCGTCGATCACCCAGAACGGCGAGCGCGTAACCCACGCCCGCGAGCAGCCCGTAGCCGACCAGGTTCCCCGCGAGGTGCGTGGCCCGGAGGTGGACGTAGTGCGCGGTGAACGCCGTTGGCAGCGTCGGGTCGGTGTAGGCGAACGCGAACGACCGGCGGACCTCCGCCGGGAGTGTGAAGACGGCGACCAGGACGGCCGGGACCGCACAGAGAACGGCCACATCGACGACGCGGGCGCCCACGAGCAGGTCGTGCCGGAAGCCGCCGGTGTCGGTCGCCGTGTCAGCCTGCATAGGGCGGTCGTCGCCGGCTCCGCCGTCGTCGACGCCCCCGGAACGGTCGTCGGTCGCCGCGCCGGCGTCGTCGGACAGGCTTCGTGTCACGGCATCACCCGCCGGTCGCGCGGGGTGCCGCGCGTCGCGCCGGCTCCGGGCGCGTCCGAGGGCCTCCACGCCGACTCGCGTCGGGCGGCGAGCCGGTGGTCCGTGGTCATCGGGGCATCCGTCGGACGAGTGAGACGGTTGCGAGGGCGATTCCGACGAGCAACGCCAACCCGCCGAGGTCGCCGAGGTCGGTGCCGCTCGGCTCCGGAACCGGACCGTCGGACCCGGTGTCCGCGGGCGTCGCCGCGCCCTCGGAGCGTTCAACCGCCGGTTCGGTTCCGTTGTCGGGCTGTTCCACGCGCAGCGTCTCCACCCGGGCGCCGTCGACGGCGAGAACGGCCTCGCCGCTCGCCTCCACCCGTCCGGTGAGTTCGACCGTCGTCGAGGCGCCCGCGTCGAGCGTCACCCGCTCGGTCGCGATCGGCTCGCCGTTGGCGGTGAGCGTGACCGTTCGCTCGCCGGCCGCGCCGCCGGCGTTCGTGACGGTCGTGCGCACGGTAAGCGACTCGCCGGGCGCGAGGGTCGTCGCGTCGGTCGCCGTATCGGTGACGTCCAGCCGCGGGACCTCCTCGCCCACGGCGAAGGTGGAGAGGTCGTCAGTGCGTGCGCGGAAGTGGACGCGGTCGTCGGGGAGGCCGCGCTCGCGGGCGGCCGCGTCGTCGAGGGGCTGGGTCGGCAACCGCTCCCAGTCGCCGGCGTCGGTCTGGCGGTAGAGCGCCACGTTCCCGCGATCGACGCCCGCGCGGTCGAGGTACGCGGGATCGGTGCTGAACCGCAGCGTCATCCCGTCGGACTCCTCTGAGTCGATGTTGTGCTGCAGGGAGAGGTACGCCAGCGGCCGCGGCTCCGTCGGAGCGTCGAGCGTGCTCGCCTCGTCGAACGCGTCGGGGCTGCCGGCGGCGTCCAGTTGGAGGTCCCCGCCCGGCGTGCCGGTCAGTTCGAGCTGCTCTAGGGTGATGCTCTCGCCGTCCATCTGCATCCCGTCGGCGTCGAACGTGACGCTCCCGCCGGGTTGGGTGTCGGTCGCAGCGAACTGCCGTTCGTCCGTGGCCGGCGAGATCACGCTCGTCGACAGTTCGTCCTCGTCGTCGGTGGTCGACGCCCCCGACGCGTCGTCGGGATCGGCGACCTCCGCGCGGATCGAGAACTCCTCGGCGCCGAGCTGCGTGCCCGCAACCTCGTCGCGGGCGTCGATCCGCAGGCCGACCGCGACCGTCTCGTTCGGCGCGAGCGTGACGTTGTTGGCCTCGCCCTCGAGGGAGTCAGTGGTCCTGCCCTCGATGGCGTCGCTGTCGGTGACGAAGGTGACGTTCTCGCCCTCGTGTTCGATCCAGACCCGCGCGAACTCGTCGGCGGTGTAGGTGACGGTAAAGACGCCGTCGGCCGACGCGAGCGTGTCGGGGTTGACGCCCTTGAACTCCGCCGAGAGGTTCGGGTTGGTCGGCGAGAGGTCGACCACGATCTCGTCGTCGCCGTTCAAGTAGGCGTACTTCCCGTTCGGCCCCTCGGCGGGCTGGACCGCAAGGCGGTCCTCCGCGACGGTGTCGGCGTCGTCGCTGATGACCGCCGCGCCCGTGGTGAAGGCGAGCGATGCCGCCGCTACGAGGGCGACGGCGAGGATCACGGTGCGGCGGTGCGGCAGCATCGGTGGCTCTTCTGTGAGTTTGTTGTAGTAGGGGTTTGGTTATGGTGTGGTTGAAGACGCTGAAGGGATCGCTTGATGTGGGTGGCCGGGTCTGTGCCGGTTGCAACCGTTCTGCTTCTGCCTCACTCCTGGCCGATATTAAACAATTCTGTTACTTCGGCGTCGGAGAGGGCGCGGGTGTGGAGGTGGATTTCTATATCGGCGGATCAGTTCGGTCGTACCCGTACCCGTTCGTTTCTTGGCCAGCGAAGAACTCCGCGATTCCGGAGAGGTCGTCGTCCGGTGACGCGTCGGGGCCGGTCGTGTCGACCGTGACCACCATATAGTACTCCTCGCCGACGTTGAATGCGTAGTCCTCGGTGTTTTTGGGACCGAACCCGGAACCAGTCGGCTGTGCGAGCGGGTAATCTTTGTTGTAGCCGTTCTGGATCGGGAAGTCCTGCGAGGACGACCCGGTCGGGGCGTCGCCGGTGTCGTACAGTGTGAAATTGATGAACGACTGCCCCGCTCCGCCGTCGAGCCAGCTCGGGTCGGTGAAGTAGTAGCTCATCTTGAGCATCA
>NZ_JAQCNJ010000098.1 GCF_028275055.1 Haloplanus sp. | reverse complement strand
CGGGCCGGGAGGGAGTTGAACCCCCGACCGACGGATTAAGAGTCCGTCGCTCTACCTATCTGAGCTACCGGCCCTCATCGGATTCTATCGGTGGGCAACTAAAAGGCGTTTCCCTTCGCCCCCGGTAGGACGAAGGGACGGCGTTAAGTGAGACGCTACGATACGTCGGATCACATGGGTACTGTGGCTCCAGTCTCGACGATGTCCTCGTACGCGATCCTCGGTTGCGGGAGCGTCGGTCACGCTGTGGCCGAGGACCTCGCCGAGGACGGCCAGGACGTGTTGATCCTTGATCGGGACGAGAGCCGTGTCGAAGCACTCCGCGATCAGGATCTCGACGCGCGCCGGACGGATATCCGCGACGAGGAGGTCGCGGACATGGTGGCAGACAGGGACGTGCTCCTCATTCTCGCGTCGGACGTGGAGGTGAACGAGGCGGCGGTGTCGATGATCAGGGAACGAGGCGGCGACCAGTTGATCATCGTCCGGGCGTCCGATCCCGTGTCCGAGGACAAACTCACCGAATCGGGGGCCGACGTGGTTATCAATCCCTCGCAGGTGATCGCGGAGTCCGCGTTGCGCGCACTGGAGACGGGCGAGTTGGAGTACAAGGCCCAGCAACTCGTGGACCTCCTCGGATCGACCGACGGGAAACTCGCCATCATGACACACGACAACCCCGATCCGGACTCCATCGCGAGCGCGGTTGCGCTCCAAGACATCGCCGAGTCCCACGGCGTGGAGGCGGACATTCTTTACGACGGCGACATCGGGCACCAGGAAAACCGAGCGTTCGTGAATCTGCTCGGTATCGAACTGCTCGCGCTCTCCGAGGTGGAGTCGCTGGAGAACTACCCGTTGGTCGCGCTGGTCGATCACATGAAGTCGGGGGAACTCAGTCTCGACACCGATGTCGAGATTTTCATCGACCGTTGTGACCCCGAGACCGATTACGACGCCGATTTTGTCGACGTGCGGCCGAACGTCTCCGCGATGTCGACCATCCTCACGAAGTATATCCAGGAGTTCGACCCCTCGCCGACCGAGGCGGTTGCGACCGCGCTGTTGTACGGTATCCGCGCCGAAACCCTCGATTTCAAACGGGACACGACGCCGGCAGACCTGACGGCGGCGGCGTATCTCTACCCCTTCGCCGACCACGATACGCTCGAACAGGTGGAGTCGCCGTCGATGTCGCCGGAGACACTCGACGTGCTTGCGGAGGCGATCCAGAGCCGGCAGGTGCAGGGGAGTCACCTCGTCTCGAACGCGGGGTTCGTCCGCGACCGTGACGCCCTCGCACAGGCGGCACAACACCTCCTGAACCTGGAGGGGATCACCACGACGGCCGTGTTTGGCATCGCCGACGACACCATCTATCTCGCCGCGCGGTCCAAGGACATCCGCATCAACATCGGGAACGTTCTCGACGACGCCTACGGTGGCGTCGGGGAGGCGGGCGGCCACTCCACGCAAGGAAGCGTCGAGATCCCGCTTGGCCTCTTTACGGGTATCGAAGCGAGCGAGGACAACCGCGATACGCTTCTCTCGCTGGCCGAGGAGGCGGTCCGCAAGAAGTTGTTCGACGCGATGGGTGTCGAGAGCACCGGAGAAACGGGGAACGGGGGCTGACGACTCGGGTCAGGCGACGACATCGTCGTTCTCGTCGTCGTCTTCGAGTCGTTCTACCACGTCGTTGATCAGGATCACGTCGCCGACCGCGCGGACCCACCGGTATGGAATCATGACACCTTTTCCGGACTCGATGCGACCGGCGAACAGTTCCTGACTGAGTTCACCGAGCGCGAGGCCGGTGACGGTTTGGCCGCCGAGGTCGAGGCGAACGTCCTCGACCTCGCCGACGAAAACCCCGTTGTTCGAGTACACCTCGCGCCCGACGAGCGTCGTGATCTCCTGTGGCGTGGCGTCCATGTCCACACCCTGTTCATGACGGGTATTAATAGTTCGCGGATGGTGACGGCCGTGGCTACCGTGGTGCGACCAGTTGGATCGGATGTGTGGGCCGCCGCGAGAGCAGGGCGTCAAGCTGTTCGAGACAGGAGGTGCCGCTGGCGACCACCTCGCGGTCGCGGGTGTCCGTGGCCGTGAACTGTTCCGCGAGGTCGTCACCCACGTCCATACTTAGATCGTAGTAGTCCGACTTGTAGCCGAAGGAGCCGGCCATCCCGCAACACTCCACGTCCGAGGTGACCACGTCGTAGCCCAGGTCTTCGAGAACGGTCACGGTGTGGGCGTCGAGACCAAGGGTTCGCTGCTGGCAGTGGGCGTGGTAGGCGACGGCCTCGTCACCGCCACGGAGGGCGGCCGCGTCGGCACCGTTTTCCAGCAGTCCGTAGACGTACTCCATGATCTCGTAGCTGTGCGCCTGGAGTCGTTCGACGGACGCCTCGGGGAGGAAGCGCTCGTACTCGCGGTCGAACATGGCGAGATCCGAGGGTTCGATCACGACAACGTCCCGACCGGCGTCGATATGTTCGGCGAGACGGCCGTACACGTCGTGGGCGTGGTCCTCGGCGGTCGCGATCATGCCCTGTGAGAGCGGGGCGCGGCCGCTGGAGGGAACCGACGGCACTCGGACCGAGACGCCGAGTGCCTCCAGCGCCCGGACCGCGGCTTTCCCGCGTTCGACCTGCACGTGGTTGGTGTACACGTCGGGATAGAGAACGACCTCCCGGGTCGGATCGGGGACGGTTGAGGCGCGGCGATCGAACCAGTCGACGAGCGTCTCGCGTTCGAATTCAGGGAGGTCACGCCGCGTGTCGACGCCGGCGACACGTTCGAGCGCCCACCGGGCGGGTGCGGTGTCCGCGAGCCAGTTGGAGACAGGGGCGGTCGCGCTCCCGAGTTTCGCCAGCGTCTCGAAGTTGCCGAAAAGGCGCTTGTCTATATCGAGTCCGCCAGGCTCTTCGTCGGGGGTGAGACCCTCGACGAGGAAATCGGTTCCTTCGGGCGCCTCGCCGCGGTTCACCCGGTCACGGACGACCGTGTTGATCCACGGGATGTCGATCTTTGTCGGACAGCCGTTGACACAACGCGAACAGCCGGTGCAGAGGTCGTTGAACTCGGCCGCGGTGTCGAGGCCCTCGACGCCGGCCTCCCAGCCGGTGCCGATGCCGCCGGAGTACGTCTCGCCGCCGAAGCCGTGGCCGCCGACGTGTTGGAAGTTGGCACAGGAGTTGGAGCATTGTCCACACCGGATGCAGTACAGCGTCTCGCGGAGTTGGTCGTCCTCTCGCATCGCCATCCGGCCGTTGTCGACGAGAACGAGGTGGAACTCGCGGTCGGAGTCGCGCTCCGAGAGAGGCGTCTCGTCGTCGTCGAAGTCGAGGGTCGGCGAGTCGACCGGCGGGGTGAGCAGGGAGACGTAGGCGGTGAGATCCTGTCCCGTGCCCGACCGGGCGAGCAGTTCGAGAAACGGCGAGAGGTCGTCAGTCGAGGGGACCACCTTCTCGACGCCGGCGACGGCGATGTGGGTGTCGGGCGTCACCGCACATTTCCGGGCGTTGCCCTCGCTTGTCACGAGTGCCATCGTTCCGGTGTCTGCGGTGACGAAGTTCGCGCCGGTCATCCCCACGTCGGCGTCGCGGATGAGTTCGCCCAGCCGTTCCCGGGCGAACCCGGTGAGTTCGTCCGCCGTCTCCGGTGGGTCCTCTGGATCGAACGTCTCCGCGAACAGGTCGGCGATGCTCTCCCGCGACCGGTGGATGGCCGGGGCGATCAGGTGAGAGGGCGTTTCGTCGGCCAACTGGACGACCCACTCGCCGAGGTCCGTCTCGACCACGTCGATTCCGTCGGCTTCGAGGGCGTCGTTGACGTCGAGTTCCTCCGTGGTCATCGACTTGCTTTTGACCACCCGGTCAGCGTTCTCCTCGGCGACCACCTCGCGGACGTACCGGTTGGCATCGGCGGCGTCGTCGGCGAGGTAGAGGTGGCCGCCGTTCTCCTCGATGGACGCGCGGAGGTCCTCGATCAACTCCGGGAGTCGGTCGATGGCGTCCTCCTTGATCTCACGCGCCCGTGTTCGGAGTTCTTCGTAGTTTTCGAGGCCGGTGACGGCCTGTTTTCGCTTCTCGTTGAACCCCTTCGTGTTCTCCTCGATGGCGGAACCTTCGGTCGCCATCAACCGTCGAATCTCGGCGGCTTTGTCGTCCGTGTCCGTGCTGTTACTCATCGAGCATCACCACATGGACCGTTTCGGGACCGTGCGCGCCGAGAACGAGCGCACCCATGTCGGCGGTGGCGCTCGGGCCCGTGGCGACGATGGTGCTTTCGGCGCGGTCGCCGGCCACCTCACCGAAGTGGTCTATCGCCTCGGGCAGGCCGGGAACAACGTCGCTCGCCCGGACGACGGGAACGTGCAGTTCCGGATAAAGGCTGACCGGTTCGGTTCCGTCGGCGGTCGAAGGCAGCAGGACACTCCCGTAGTTCGCGACACCGAGGCTGGCGGGAGTGACCCCCGTTGCCGCGCGTTCTAGGTCGGCGGCGGTCGGGTCAACCGCGACCGACTCGGGGTACTCGATATTAAAAGGAAGGGGAACGCCGACCGCGGGGTCGCGGACGATCCCATCGAGCGTCGTCGCGAACGCTTCGACCGTCGTTCGTGTACAGTCGACGCCGAGGGAGTCGAGGGCATCCTCGAACGTCGAAAGTGTCGTGGTCGTCGTAGCCATGGATCGGCGTTGGCACTCGCCTATTTTGTAGCTTCGGTCCCGCGGTGGTGATCGGGCACCGCCGCGACGCACGCGACGACCGCACTACAAAAGACCGCGTCAGCCGTTTTGCCTCAGAACACCGTCGGGAAGACGACGTAACTGAACAACATCGCGAGCGTTCCGACCCCAAGCGCGTAGTAGAGCAACGGAACGAGGTTGAACCGCATCACGCGCCCTTCCTGGCCGACCAGTCCGACGGTCGCCACGGCGGCAACGACGTTGTGGACGGCGACGAGGTTCCCGATGGCCCCGCCGACGGCCTGTGCGCCGACGATGATCTGTGTCGGGAGGCCGAGTTGTTGTGCGGCCTCGAACTGGAAACCGCTGAAGGTGATGTTCGAGACGGTGTTCGATCCGGCCATCGCGGCCCCGAGAGCGCCGATAAGCGCGGCGAAAAACGGGTAGACCGGACCCAGAATGTCGGCGGTGAGCGTCGCGAGAACGACGATCATGCTGCCCGCTTCCGGGGCGCCGGGGTGGGCACCGGAGTTGAGCATCACCTGCACCATCGCGATAACGAAGATCAGCGCGATAAACGGCGAGACGATCTTTCGCGCGGTTTCTTTCCACGCTGCCGACACCTCGTCGCCCGACATTCCGAAGATCGGAATGGCGAGAACGGCGCTGACGATGAGCCAAAAGCCCGGCACGTTCATCCACCCGATACCGTTGGAGATGGAGGTGCCCAGAATCTCGCTCCACGAGATCACGAACGACGGACGGTTGATAAACGAGGAGATGGGACCAACGGCGCGCGTGATCACGAGCAGAACCACGAGGATCACGTACGGCGACCACGCCTTACCCAGCGACATGTCGGAGGTGACGGTCCCGCCGTCGGTGGCGGCGTCCGCGCGCCCACCGCTTTGTCCGGGTTCGATCGTCCCGACCCAGTGGTCGGGCCACTCCTCGCGAGGCGGGAAGTCCCACTCCGAGTCTGGAAGCAGGTAGCCGGCCCGGAGGGCGCTCACGGTGATAGCCCCCCCGACCATCGACCCGATGAGGCTGGGGAACTCCGCGGTGATATACCACGCTGAGACCCAGTACGGGATCGCAAAGGCGATACCCGAGAACAGGCACAGCGGCGCGACCTCCAACGCGGGCGTTAACGAGCGATCCTCGCCGCCGAAGAAGTAGACGACCATCCCGACGGCAAAGAGGGGCATGACGAAGCCGACGAGGGCGTGGTAGGTTGCCGCCCACGCCGCGACCTGGTTGGAGTACTCGGTGACGGTGAACCCGCCGGCCTGGATGGCTTCGCCGAAGCCGGCCGTGGACAACGGGTCGCGGATCCCGACGACGATGGGCGTGCCGACCGCGCCGTAGGTGACGGCGATGATGTGGCCGATGATCGCGGCGACGACCGCCGCCAGCGCCGGGAAGCCGAGCCCCAGCATCAGGGGTGCGACGACAGCCGCGGGCGTCCCGAAGCCTGCTGCCCCCTCGATGAACGTCGCGAGAAAGAAACCGATCAACACGATCTGCACCCGGCGGTCGTCGCTGACCGCCGCGAAGCCCTTGTTGATACGGTCGAACGCGCCGGCCTCCATCAGCGTGTACAGGAGCAACAACGCGCCGAAGACGATCCAGAGGATCTCGATTGCGGTCATCACGCCCGAGATAGAACTGGCCGCGAGCCAGTTTGTGGGCATGTTCCAAGCCACGTAGCCAACGGCGAGTGCCGTAACCCACGCGATGGGCATCGCCCGCGTTGCGGGCCAAAGAAAGCCGACGAGCAGGGCACCCGCGAGAACGAGCGGGAGCGCCGCCAACGCGGTTTCGACGCCGGTTACCATGTACATTTCACCTGTCTATACTTCGATACAGTCAGATAGCTGATAGTCAATCGGATCGGCGTGTACATGATCTATTCAGCCCGCTAGATTTATCGGATATAAATTATTGGGAAAGACTCCGCCGAAGTATCGAGAGAACTAAGTAATATATTATTATCAACGTTCTTAGTTGGTCGATCGGGTGGCGGAGGTCACATCCGTCGGAGCAGCGGCGTGGCGACGCCGGTGAGAACCTGCACTTTATCCGGCTATACACCAAGTGGCGGTCAATGGCAACGATAGGCGACTCCGCCGACGACCCCGCGTTGGCTGGCGATTACGACTATCGAAGCGAGGATGTCGACCGCCCAGGAATGGTCGAGGACCTCGACGACCTGGTCGACGGCGACGTGCGCTTCGACGAGTACTCCCGGCAACTGTACGCCACCGACGCCAGTGCCTACGAGGTGACGCCGATCGGTGTTGTCTTCCCTACCTCGACTGCGGACGTCTCCGCGGTCGTTGAGTACTGTGCCGACCGCGAGATCCCTGTGCTGCCTCGTGGGGGCGGGACCAGCCTCGCCGGGCAGACGGTCAACGAGGCGGTTGTTCTCGATTTCACCAAGCGGATGGACGACGTGCTGGAGACGGATCCGGACGACAGACGCGCCCGCGCACAGGCCGGCGTGTATCTGGGCGACCTCAACAGCGTACTCAAGCCCCACGGATTGAAGTTCGCGCCCGATCCTGCGTGGGGAGATAAGAGCGCGCTCGGAGGGGCGATCGGTAACAACTCCACCGGCGCACACTCCCTGAAATACGGGAAGACCGACGCCTACGTCGAGGAGGTCGAGGCGGTTCTCGCCGACGGCACGGTGACGACGTTCGGCGAGGTCGCGGTCGAGGACCTACGGGATGGGGGCGACCCCGACGGAACCGTGACGGAACGGATCTACGCCGAGGTGGCCCGGATCATCGGCGAGGACGCCGACGAGATTAGCGACCGGTATCCCGACCTCAAGCGCAACGTCTCGGGGTACAACTTCGACGTGTTGATCGACGAGGCCGAGTCCGGATCCGTCAACCTCGGCCGACTGCTCGCCGGGAGCGAAGGAACGCTCGCTATCGTCACCGAGGCGACCGTCTCGTTGGAACCGCTCCCGGAGACAAAGGCGGTCGCGATGCTCACCTACGACGACCTGCTCGACGCGATGAACGACGTCGCGCCGATCCTCGAACACGACCCGGCCGCGGTCGAGGTGATGGACGACGTGTTGCTCGATCTGGCTCGGGAAACCTCGGAGTTTGCGGACGTGGTCGGCCTGCTACCGGCGGGGACCGACTCGGTGCTTCTCGTGGAGTTCTACGCCGAGAGCGACGAGGACGGCCGGCAGAAGGTCGCCGACCTCGTCGCCGACCGTGTGGGCAACGCAGCGACCGAAAGCGCGCCACGGGACGGGGCAGCCGAGCGGACGGACACACCCCGACTGGCGCGCGACGTGATGGAGGCCCACGACGCGGAAACCCGAGAGAAGTTCTGGAAGATGCGCAAATCCGGGCTCCCGATCCTGCTCGGGCGAACCAGCGACGAGAAACACATCGCGTACATCGAGGACACCGCCGTTCCGGCGGAGAATCTCCCCGACTACGTGGCCGACTTCCAGGCCATCCTCGACGACCACGAGACGTTTGCGAGTTACTACGCCCACGCCGGCCCCGGCGTTCTCCACATCCGGCCGCTGATCAACACGAAGACCGTCGAGGGTGTCGGGCAGATGGAGTCCATCGCGGATGCCGCGACCGACCTCGTCGTGAAATACGACGGCTCCGTGTCGGGCGAACACGGCGACGGCCGCGCACGGACCCAGTGGAACCGGAAACTGTACGGCGACCGCCTCTGGGAGTCGTTCCGCGACCTCAAGCACGCGTTCGATCCGGACTGGCTGCTCAATCCCGGAAACATCTGTGGCGACGTGGATATGACCGAGAACCTCCGATTCGGGTCCGACTACGACTTCGACGCCGGGTTCGACCCCGAACTCGACTGGGACAACGAGAACGGCTTTCAGGGCATGGTCGAACTGTGTCACGGCTGTGGAGGCTGTCGCGGTCCACAGGAGACGACCGGAGGTGTGATGTGTCCGACATACCGGGCGAGTCAGGAGGAGATCACCAGTACCCGGGGCCGGGCGAACCTGCTCCGACAGGCGATGAGCGGCGACCTCGACGGCGACGCCACCGACGTGGAGTTCATGCACGAGGTGCTCGACCTGTGTATCGGCTGTAAGGGCTGTTCGAAGGACTGCCCCAGTGAGGTCGACCTCGCCAAGATGAAAGCCGAGGTCACCCACGAACATCACCAGCGCCACGGGTCGTCGCTGCGTGACAAACTGTTCGCGAACATCGATCGGCTGAACGCGGTCGGATCGGCGCTGGCCCCGTTGTCGAACTGGGCTGGAAAGGTGCCGGGCGCTCGCACACTGATGGAAAAAACGGTGGGTGTCGCGAGAGACCGGTCACTGCCGACCTTCCACCGCGAGAGCCTCGAAGACTGGTTTGTCGCCCGCGGCGGGGCACAGGTGCCCGAGACCGAGGCCGAGCGTCGCGTACTCATGTTTCCGGACTCCTACACCAATTACAACGCCCCGTCTGCTGGCAGGGCGGCGGTCGAGGTGTTGGAGGCGGCCGGCGTTCACGTCAGGATCCCGGATGGGGTGACCGGGAGCGGCCGGCCACCGTTCTCGAAGGGCTTTCTCGACACGGCCCGCGAGCAGGCGGCGACGAACGTCGATGCCCTCGCGCCCCGGGTTCGGGACGGCTGGGACGTGGTGGTGGTCGAACCCTCCGACGCGGTCATGTTCCAGTCCGACTACCTCGACCTCCTCTCGGCGGCGGACAGCGAGGAACCACGCTCCTCGGGCAGCGAGGCGTCGGAGACGCCTCGGGCAACCGGCGAAGCCGGTGACAGTCGGACCCTGTCCGACGACGTCGAGACGGTCGCCGAAAACACATACGGCGTCATGGAGTATCTCGACACCTTCCGGTTGGACGAGAGCCTCGCGACCGACGCGCCCGACGAGACGCTCACCTACCACGGCCACTGCCACCAGAAGTCGACGCGAAAGGACCACCACGCGGTCGGTGTGTTGCGCCGCGCCGGATACGGGGTCGACCCCCTCGATTCGGGCTGTTGTGGGATGGCAGGCTCGTTTGGTTACGAGGTCGAACACTTCTCGATGAGTCAGGCCATCGGCTCGATCCTGTTCGACCAGGTCGAGAACAGTTCGGGCGACCGGGTCGTCGCGCCCGGCGCGTCCTGTCGAACCCAACTGGGCGACGAGTACGACGAGAAACCCCCGACGCCGATCGAGGTTCTCGCCGACGCGCTTTAGCGGTCGACAGGTGTCGCCGCCGTCCGCGGGCGATCATAAAAAGCGCCAACCGAGCGGCTCCGAGGTCGTCGTTGCCGAGGGGGCCAACAGGAACGCCGTCGCGATGGCTACCCAGCCCCGTCTCCGCCCCGGTCGGTGTCCCGGCGGGAACGGGCGCCAGGGGAGTCGTCCCGTCCCGTCCGGTTCCGTTCGGCCGAGAGCAACACGCCCGGGGTCGACCGCCTTGCGGGGGTCGTCCGGACGCACCGTAGCCGCCCGCTCGATGGGCCGATCCGTCACGACAAGCGAACCCGTCACCATCGGTCGTCGGTCGGGTGTGTGTCCCGGCCACGACGGGGCCGGTCGGATCAGTTCTCCGCCGCATGTGCCGACTCGGCGGCGTCGATCAGCGTCGTGATCCGGTCGGTCATCGCGAGGTGTGACCGACAGTCACAGTCCGACGCGCCAAACTCCGGAACCGGTCCGTCCGGAAGCCGCCTCGCGATCCGACACTCGGCGTCGACGCCACCGGACGTGATGACGGTGACGAGTTCGGTCGCGGGGTGGCCGGTGAGGTAGTCGACGTGCCAGTGTCGGGTGTCGTTCTCGCCGGTCGCGACCCGGCGGTGGCGGTCGACGCGCGTGAACCCACCACTCCCGAGGGCGCTCCCGGTGTAGGCGTACCCGCCCGCGGGGAGGCGGTGGGCGCCCAATGCCCCGACCTCGACGTCGACGGCGTGCGGGAGGTCGAGACACAGCGTGTACGTGCCCCCGGTCATCGGGTCGGATCGGCGGGGCGTGGGTTGTGGACGGGCGGAGCGGAGAACGACTGTCGATCCATGTGGGCGGCTCCGACATCGACCCTTAAAATCGTGGGGGGATCGCAACGGTGCCGTCCGCGTTGTCCGGAGAACGAACGCCGATGAACTCGTCGCTTGCCTGCGGTTGCGGGCCGGCGCGAGGGGGCGCAGGCCGTACCCTCGAACTGCGACCGTGGGGTCGCTCACCGACCGCCTCTACCGCCACCGAGTCGAGATCGTCGAGAATACCCGGGACGACCGGGACACCGTCCTCACGGCGCCGTATCGCGGCCACGCCGGTGCGATCGTATCGGTCCCCCGTTCGAACGGGCGGGACGGATGACCGACGCCTGGGACCGCGATGTTGGCTGTCCGTCGTGGGTCCGGTCGGTACCGACGCGAACGACTCGACGGCGTGGCCAACGGGATGGAGTCACCGACCCGTTCTCCAGCGGTTTAGGCAGCCCTAACCGACAGTTATTTTAGGTGGCCCTAAAGAGGAGTCCCATGGAGACGGACGTCTGTGTGATCGTACCGACGATCAGGGAGCACGAATGCGTGCGGTCGTACGTCGCGAACGCCGAGAAGCACGGCTTCGACACCGACCGACTGGAGTTCGTGCTGGTGACCGAGGACTTCTGTCCGACGGGGGAGATGGAGGCGATGCTCGACGAGTTGGGCGTCGAGGGTGAGGTGTTCGACGGGAGCCGGCGCGAGGAGTGGTTCGAGTCGCAAGGCGTCGGCGAGTACAGCCACCTGATCCCGGCAAAGAGCCACGCCCAGACGAGCTTCGGCCTGCTGTACCTGTGGGTGAGCGACCACCCCTACGCCGTCTTTATCGACGACGACACCCGACCCCACGACACCGTCGACTTCTTTGGCACGCACATCGGCAACCTGACCGAGAACCGAACCGTCGAGTCGGTGCGGTCGGATACGAACTGGGTGAACGTGCTGTATCACGGGGCTGACGAACACGGCCTCTATCCCCGTGGCTACCCGTACTCCGCGATGGACGAGACGACCGAAACGGGCGAGACCGAACTCACGGATGTCGTCGCCTCACAGGGCCTGTGGACGAACGTACCCGACCTCGACGCGGTGCGGATTCTGATGGATGGCGACCTACAGGGACAGGCCGAGACACGCCTCACCGCCGACGACTTCGGCCCGGATTTCGTCGCCGAACCCGGACAGTATCTCACCGTCTGTTCGATGAACCTCGCCTTCCGTCGGGAGGTCGTGCCCGCGTTCTACCAACTCCCTATGGACGACAACGAGTGGTCGGTGGGCCGGTTCGACGACATCTGGAGCGGGGTGTTTCTCAAACGGGCCGCCGACATACTCGACAAACAGATCGTCAGCGGTGACCCGCTTTGTCGCCACGACAAGGCACCGCGGTCGACGTTCGACGACCTGCACAACGAGGTGGCTGGGCTGGAACTGAACGAACACCTCTGGGAACTGGTCGACGACGTGGATCCGGTCGTTGAGGGGCGGGACGCCGAGGCGTACGCCACGGTCTTCGGGGCGATGGCCGACGCGTTGGTCGCGGCCGAAGCCGACTACCGCAACGGTGAGTTTCTCGCCCACGTCGGCGAGTGTATGCACGACTGGCTGGACTGTCTCGGCGAACTCCGGTCGGCGACGCGAGCGGTGCCAGCCGATGACTGAGCGGGGCAACAGCGAGCGTCCGGAGTCGACGATCCGGCGGGAAGACACCTCCTCGAATCGGCAGGTATAAGTGATTTAGGGCGACCTAAAGAAACTATGCGCGACAGTCCAAGCTCTCGGCGACGGATCCTGCGGATGGGAGGGGTTGCCGGTGTCGCATCGATCGCCGGATGTAGCGGACTCCTCGGCGGTTCGTCCGGTGGCGACAACGGTGGCGGTGGGGGCAACGGTGGCGGTGGCGGCGGCGACGACACGGTGGGACAGATCGGCTCCGGACGCTCGCCGTTCGGCGAACGCGACCTCTCGGGTGGCACCCCGATGTCCGCGATGCCCGAACTGAGCGGCGAACTGACCCTCTACTCCGGCCGCGGCGAACCACTGGTCGATCGGCTCATCTCTTTCATCGAGGATCTCTACCCGGATCTGACGGTGCAACCGCGGTACAACGCTGCGGCGGATCTGGTAAACCAGATCGAAACCGAAGGCGAAAACAGCCCGGCTGACGTGTTTTTCTCGGTCAACGCCGGGTCACTGGGCGCGCTCAAAGACCGCGGTCGCACGATGGAACTGTCGAGTGAGGTCATCGACGCCGTTCCCGACCAGTTTTACGACCCGGAGGGGATGTGGGTCGGCACGTCCGGGCGGGCGCGGACGGTTCCATACAACACGGACGCGCTCTCAGAGTCGGACATCCCGGACGATATCTTCGCGTTTCCGGAGACGGAGGCGTTCCGCGACGCCATCGCCTGTGCCCCATCGTACAGTTCGTTTCAGGCGTTCATTACGGCGATGCGCGCACTCAACGGCGAGGAAGAAACGCGGTCGTGGCTCGAGGGGATGTTGGAACTGGGCCTCGACGCCAACTACGCCGACGAGTTTCTCGTGAGTCAGGCCGTCGCCGACGGCGAACTCCGCGCCGGCTTCGCCAACCATTATTATATCCAGCGGGTGCTCGCCGGGCGACCCGACGCCCCTATCTCGACCGCCTTCACTCAGGGCGACGCCGGTTCGATTTTCAACGTCGCCGGGGCCTGTGTGCTGGATACGGCGTCCTCGCCCGACCTCGCGTCGGACTTCGTCCGCCACCTACTGTCGGCCGAGGCACAGGACTACTTCGCCCGCGAAACCTTCGAGTACCCGATGGTGCCCGGCATCGACCCGATCGGTCGGCTACCGAGTATCGATGAATTGAATCCCCCGGAAGGATTGGATCTAACCCAGCTGTCCGACTTGGAAGGGACGGTCACTCTCCTTCGCGATGTCGGGATGCTCTGACACCACGCCATGGCAGCCGATCACCACACCGTCGACGACGGAGGCGAGGGGCTCCCGCTCCCCACGACCATCGCGAGCGGCGCGGTCGCGGCCGCGGTGTTGCTTCCGCTGGTGTGGTTGGTCAGGACCGCCCTCAACGTTGGCCTCGACGGTGCGATTGCCATCTCGACCCGGCCGGCGACGGTCCAGGTGTTTCTCAACAGCGCCGCACTCGTCGTCGTCGTCACCGCCGCCTCGGTGCTGATCGGTGTGCCCTTCGCGTATCTGACGGTGCGGACGGACCTTCCGTTCCGTCGGGGGGTCACCGTCGCCGTCTCACTCCCGCTGGTCATCCCCAGTTACATCGGGGCCTTCGCGTTCGTCTCGGCCTTCGGCCCGCAGGGCGCGTTCCAGCGACTGCTCGCGCCACTCGGCGTCGAACGGCTCCCCGACATCTACGGCTTCACCGGCGCGGCACTCGTCATCACGCTGTACACCTATCCGTACGTGTTCATCACGACCCGTGCGGCGCTGAAATCGCTGGACACGACGTTGATAGACGCCGCACGAACGCTCGATCACGGCCGGTGGAGGGCGTTCCGCCGTGTGACGGTGCCACAGATCAGGCCGGCCGTGACCGCCGGATCGCTGTTGGTCGCGCTGTACACCCTCTCCGACTTTGGAACGCCGGCGATCATGCAGTTCGACGCCTTCACGCGCGTTATCTACGTCGAGTTCACCAGCTTTGGCCGCGACGTCGCCTCGCTGCTCTCCTTGCAACTGGTCGCCGTGACCCTGCTCATTCTCGGCCTCGAATCGCACGTCCGTGGCAACGAACCGCTGCACGCCGGCCAGCAGGGCGGCCGGACGGGCGGGACCGTCCGGCTCGGTCCGTGGAAGTACGTCGCGTTCGCGGCCTGTCTGGCCGTCGCGGGTCTCGCGTTGCTCGTTCCGCTCGGTATCCTGCTGACGTGGTTGGCACGGGGCGGCGCCGAGGTCGGGAACGCACTCGCCTTTCGGTCGGAGTATGCGATCAACTCCGTCGGCGTCGCGGTCGGGGCGGCGCTCGTCGCGACGGTCGTCGGCCTGCCGGTGGCCTACCTCGCTGCCGGCTACCGCTCTCGGTTGGCCGATGCCTTCGAGCGGGCAACCTACGTCGGCTACGCTGTGCCGGGCGTGGTGCTCGGCCTCGCGCTGGTCTATCTGGGCACGTCGTACGCTCGGCCGTTCTACCAGACGGTCTACCTGCTGGTCGCGGCGTACGTCATTCGGTTTCTGCCACAGGCGGTCGGTTCGATGCGGGCCTCCTTTCTCCGAGTCAACCCCGCGCTCCCCGAGGCGGCGCGGACGCTCGGGCGCACCTCCTTCGGCGCGTTCCGCGCCGTGACGCTGCCGCTGATTGCCCCCGGCCTCCTCGGGGGCGCGGCGCTGGTCTTTCTCACGACCATGAAGGAACTGCCAGCGACGCTGTTGCTCCGGCCGTCGGGGTTCAAAACCCTTGTCACCCACATCTGGACGGCGACCGAGTCGGGCTACTACGGCCACGCGGCGGTGCCCGCGCTCATCCTACTGGGCGTCTCCGGGCTCTCGATGCTTGTCATTCTCTCACAGGAGGGGTACGATGTCAAATAGAACGATGCACGCAACGAACGGAACGGTGGATCGACGGACAGACACTGACGGTACGACCGTTCTCGAACTCGACGGAGTGGACAAGTCGTACGGCTCCGAACGGGTTATCGAGGAGCTCTCGCTGTCGGTCGAGGAAGGCGAGATCCTCACCCTGCTCGGTCCGTCGGGCTGTGGGAAAACGACGACGCTCCGGCTCATCGCCGGGCTGGAACGTCCCGACGCGGGCACCGTCGTCCTCAACGACGCGACCGTCTCCGGAACCGACCGGTTCGTGGCGCCCGAGGACCGCGGCGTCGGTGTCGTCTTCCAGGAGTTCGCGCTCTTTCCCCACCTGACCGCCGCCGAGAACGTCGGCTTCGGGCTGGAGGGCTGGAGCGACGAGGACCGCAAGGCCCGTGTCGACGAACTGCTCGACCTCGTTGGACTCGAGGCACAGGGCGACTCCTACCCGGACGAACTCTCGGGCGGCCAACAACAGCGCGTCGCACTCGCGCGCTCGCTCGCACCGGAACCCGAGGTCCTCCTGTTGGACGAGCCGTTCTCCAACTTGGACGTGGACCTCCGCGTCCAGATGCGCGAGGAGGTCCGCTCGATAATCAAAAAGACCGGTGTGACCGCCGTCTCCGTCACCCACGATCAGGAGGAGGCGATGTCGGTCAGCGACCGCGTGGCCGTCATGAACGACGGTCGGATCGAGCAGGTCGGCGATCCAGAACAGGTGTTTCAACAGCCCGAGTCCAGATTCGTCGCCGGCTTTCTCGGCCACGCCAGTTTTCTCCCGGGCTACGTCCACGGCGGCGAGGTGACGACCGGCCTCGGGCCCATCCCGCAGTCCCAGATCAACGGCCTGGCGAGCACCTACGACCGAACGCGGATCGACGTGCTCGTTCGGCCGGACGATATCAAGGCGATGCCCGTTGACGGCGACGCCGCCGACGGCCGGATCGTCTCGCGGCGGTACCTCGGCCCGACCATCCTCTACGAGGTCCGCCTCGACGACGAGACGAGCGTCCAGTGTATGCACAATCACGACGAGTCCATCCCGCTCGATACGCGGGTCCGAGTCGAACTCGACTCCGACCACGAACTCGCGTGGTTCCCGGGGGATCAGCGGCCGGCCGAGGTATCCGATTCCCGATAGTGCCCCGTCGACCCCGTCGCGACCACCTTCTCGGCGCCGTGCTGGTCACGCTCACCGGTGTCGTCGTCTACTGGCTGGCGGTCGACCTCTTTCCGTATCACTCCGTCAACGACGACGAGGGCGTCTACCTCACGCAGGCGGCCATGCTGCTGGAGGGGCGGCTGTTTCTTCGGCCCGGTCCCCTCGGTGACCTCGTGCGACCGTGGTTTTTTGTCGAGGACGCCGCCGGCGGCGACCTTCGGTACTACTCGAAGTACGCCCCGGTCGCAGCCGGCTTTTTCGCCGTGGGACGACTGCTTGGCGACCCGAACCTGATCCTCGGCGTCGTCGCCGCAGGCAACGCCGCGCTGGTGTACGTTCTTACCATGGATGCGTTCGGCCGGCGCATCGCCCGCCTCGCCGTTGTCGTTCTCGCGGCCACACCCCTGTTTCTGTTCTCATCGTCGGTCTTTCTCCCCTACGCCCCGACAACGCTTCTCAACCTCGTGTTCGCGGTGGCGTACGTCCGGACCATGCGCCGCGACTCGCCGCGGTGGGGGGTCATCGCCGGCACGGCCATCGGCCTCGCATTTTTTGCCCGACCCTACACCGCCGTCTGCTTCGCCGCGCCGTTTATCGCTCACGCGCTCGGGTCGCTGTGGTGGACACGCGGGTCGGATCGCTTCCGCCCGACGCTCGCGAGACTGCTCGCCGTCACCGGCCTCGGCCTCGTGGGTGTCGGGGGGACCCTCGGCTACAACGCGCTCGTGACCGGCGATGCGTTCTTGTTCCCGTATCAGGTGTTCGGCCCGCAGGACGGCCCCGGGTTCGGCCGGCGCGAACTGCTGGAGTACGACCGACTGTACACGCCGACGCTCGCCGCCGAGACGACCGTCCGACTGCTTGCCACCCTGTCGACGGAGTGGACAGTTGCCGGTCCGATCGGCACGCTCCTCGCGCTGGTCGGCCTTCGTCGCCTCCCCGCCGACCGACCGTCGGTCGCCGACCCGACGCTCGCCCCGCCGGCTCTCCGAGTCGTCGTTGTCGGCCTCGTCCCGGCGGTCGTTCTCGGCAACGCCTACTTCTGGGGGACACTCAACGGCTTGGAAAACGGCCTGATCGGTTTGTTGGGGCCGTACTACCATTTCGACCTGCTTCTCCCGTTGTCCGCGTTCGCCGCCGCCGGCGCGTTCGTTCTGTGGGGACGGGTCCGGGCGGCGACCCGAGGGGTCGACGGCCGGGAACGACGGGCCGTTCTCGTCGCCGCTCTCCTCATGGGGACGGGCATCGTCGGCGTCGCGGCCGTCGACGCCGTCGAGGAGCCGTACGACGAGAACCGCCTCCGCACGTCGAACCTCGCGACGACGTACGAACCCATCGAGAAGCGGTCGTTCGATGACGCCGTCGTGTTTCTCCCGACTCCGTACGGCGACTGGCTCAATCATCCGTTCCAGTATCTCCGCAACGATCCGGGGCTTGACGGCGATGTGCTCTACGTGTTGAACGACGGCGACGTCGAGCGGTTCGAGACCGTCGATGCGACCGGCGACCGGCGGCCGTACCGTTTCACCTACCGCGGCGACTGGACCGGCGCGACGACGGCGGTCGATCCGGCGCTCGTTCCGTTATCCGTCGAACGGGGCGACCGCGTGTCCGCGACGACGACCCTCGGCGTGCCGGCACGGGCGACGACCGCGAGAGCGCGGATCGTTACGGAGGCCGGCAGCGCCAGATACGGGATCGGCCGCGTCGACGACTCGGTGACGGTCAAGTGGCAGGTCGGTGGGGGGCGAACCGGTGTGACCGGGCGTGACCCGGTCGGGAACGCAACCGCCCCGCTTCCGACCGGCGTGAGCGAGGTAACGCTGCTCGTGACGTTCGTCGAGCCACAGGGGACGACGGTCACGTACCGACAGACGGTGAGCGTCGAACGGACGGTAAGGGGCATTCGCGTTATCTGGCCGCCCGAGACGCGGGTCTGCTCGCTCACGACCGACTGCGGGCGCGAGGCGACGTACGTCGGCCCGGACGGCGACTACGTATCGGGTGTATCGGTCGAGACGACCGCCACGGGGCGAAACGTGTCGTGGTCGGGCAGCCGGTGACTCACAACAGCGTCAGGTCGACGGCCGAAAACGAGCGATAGGCGTCGTCGAGCGCTGCCTCCGGGTCGCCGGTCGCGTCCACGGGTGCGACGGCGACGGCGTCGCGGTCCAACTCGTTGAGAACGGTCCGTTCGCCCAGCAGAACGAGGCGGTCCGGGTCGCGCCCGTCGAGAACCGCCCGGCAGTCGTCGAGGTGGGCGGCCACCTGTTCGTCGCGGCGGCGTTCGAACCGCGACTGGGAGAACCCGCCTTTCGAGTGGGTCGCCTGCACGTCCGTCTCGACGGTTTCGACGTCGGTGAGGGTGCCATCGTTGACGACGCCAACGGCGAACAGATCGGAACGGACCAGCGCGACGGTGAGGCCCGCGGGCGGCCGGAACCAGTCGTTGTCGAGGCGGAAGCCGGTGCCCCACTCGACAAACGGATCCGGGGAGAACGGCGGGTCGAGGGCAACGCTCACGAGGCCGGCGTCGTCGGCACAGACCAGACACGGCGCGGCACGGCGGACGAGGGCGGTCCGGTCGCCGAGAACGTCGTCGAGGGCATCGGGCACCGACTCCCCGACAGCGGCGGTCAACGCGCCCTCCCGGCCGGTCTCGACGCTCCGGAGCCGCGTGAGTACCTCGTCGAGACGACCGCCACAAAGCAGTTCGGTCCCGCGGGGGGTGAGGTCGGGAGCCTCGGCCGAATCCTCGTCGAGCCGGCCTTCGAGTTCGGCGATCCGGTCCTCGAGACGGTTGACCCGCTTCTCGGCGGCCTGTCGGTCCGTCACCGCGTCGGCCCGGCGGTCGCTCTCGGCGTCGAGTCGACGCTCCAAGTGGCGCTTCTCCTCCTCGAGTTCCTCGATGCGCGCTTTCAGCCCCGACCGCCCGAGCAACCTATCGAGCATAGGAAGGCGAGCGTGCCCCGCCGTCTTTTACCCTGCGGCGACGACGGTGCAGAAGCGACCGAGGGCCTCGTGGCGACGCGGCGGCACTCACGAGCCGTGGAGCGGGGGGTGAACGGGGACCGGATGGGGTTAGACGGCCGAATCGGCCGGATCGTACCCCGCGTACCGTAGGAGGTCGGCCGCACGATTGGGTTTGGCGAGAAACACCTCACGTCGCTCGGGAAGGCCACGGTCGCCCCCGGCGACGCTTGGAGGGAGGCCAAGCGTCCCCGACGGGACCCCCTTCTCGCCGTGGACGGGGAAATGTGCCCCGTCGAGTTTCATCACGAGCGGTGTGTCCAACCGTTCGACGCCCTCGTCGGTGGCGTAGAGCCGCTGGTTCACCCGTTCGTGGTCGGTTTCGTGGATGACCGCGTGGCCGTGGTCGTGGTCGTGGGGTTCGACGTACAGTCGACCGAGGTAGTAGCCGGCGGAGAACTCTTCGAACATACCGTTCGGTGCGTGCTATCGTGTACCACGATATAAGTCTTGCCGATAGGGTTTATATCGAACCGCTCGTGCCCGTTATCTGGATCGGCCGACGGTCATCGACCAGACGGCGACGAGACCGAGCAGAATCGCCGGAAACAACGGGAGAACGAGCATGGCGGTCCGGTAGTGCGCGCCGAGAACGCCGCCGGCGGCAGGCCAGAGGTAGATGCCCATGGGGACGACGAGAACGGCGACGACGACGGCGGCGACGAGCACCCAGGCTTTGAGGCCGAGACCGGGGTCGGAATCGGCGGCGTTGCCCTCGTCGGGGTCGGGGTCGGGGCCGGGGCCGGGACCGACACCGGGGCTGGTGTCGGCGCTCACCGTCGGGAGCGCCGCCGGAGACGATCACGTCGCAGGGACGGGAACGGAGTCGATCGGTGGGTCACGGACCGAACCGGTGTCATAGCAGACGAATCACCGCGGCGGTGAAAACGCTGTGGGTTGGCACCCTCCGCCCGGCTGGATCGGGTGATCGTCGGGACACGAGGCTCATCGACTCGTCGTGTTCGTGCTCCCGCAGTCGGGACACTGTGCGAGCGAGCCAAGCGATGGGT
>NZ_JAQCNJ010000092.1 GCF_028275055.1 Haloplanus sp. | reverse complement strand
TCCTCGTGACAGACGGCGTTGTCTTGGACGTTCGCTTTCTCGCGGATCACGATCGGGTCCGAGTCGCCGCGTAGTGTCGCGTTCGGCCAGACCGAGGCGTCGCGTTCGATCGTAACGTCACCGACGACGACCGCCGCGTCGTCAACGTACGCGTCGTCATGGACCGTCGGTTCAACGCCAGCGACGGATCTGAGAACCATGACTGTCTCACGGTCACCACGAATAAAACCGCACCGGACGTGCCGCCCGTTTCCGTCAGTCGTCGCCGGGAACCGGGCCGCCGAAGCCGCTACCACTGGCGAGGGTGCTGTCGTTGTCTGCGACCCACCGAAGCAGGAGGAACGCGAACACGTACTTTGCGAGGATGTCGAGACCAGAGTAGCCCCACGAGGTAACACCCACGCTGAGCAGCGCCAGCCCCTCGGAGCCGAGCGCCCAGAGGACCGGGTAGCCGAACCACAGGACCACGGTGAGGTTTCGGAGTGTCCCGAAGATTTCGTCGGTGCCGTTGGCGGCGGCATCGGCAGGCCACTCAAACAACAGGATGTACACCACCGCGAGGAAGAAGGCACAGCTGATCACGTAGAACAGCCAGCGGAACAACACGGAGGAGGTGATCAGCGCTGCTGCCAGCCCGGTGATACACATGCCGATATCCATCGTGATCGCGGTGAACAGCTTCGTGAAGTCGGTCCCAGCGAGGAGACCGAGTGCGGCGAGGATCGCCGGTGTCGAGAACGTCCACGTCAGATACCGACCCCACGGTGACAGAACCTCCTGCCCGGCAAGGGCGTGGCCAGCCGGCATTTCAAGCAGCCCGACGGTCAGCCCGGACGCGAGGCTCGTGTACGAGGAGATGGACACGAGCGGAACGAGCAGCGTCGCGGCCCAGATGAGCTTCGCACGGGAGCCTTGAACGTTGCGTCCCATATATATGAACAGGAGAATCGACAGTCCTGCGAGGGCGATGTTCACCCAGAGCGAACTGTTCAACAACATATTGTTTTGGATTTCGGTCAGAACCTCGCCCTGCGACTGCAGGGGGGTGCCGAACTGTGCGCCCGTCGCCGCTTCGGTGAGGAGCGTTTCGATCATTGTTGTCCGTTATCTGTCGTATCGACCGGCACGTCGACGGTCGACCCTCGTGGGCCACCGCCCCGTCGAGCAGGCGGTCACCGGCTATTATGAATTGTCGAACCAATAGTTAACGGTATGCCCGAGTGCGGTTTCGTCAGTACAACCCCACGAAGTGTGACGATCCGACCGTCGTCGGGGGCGGCCAGGCCGTTCGGGGAGCCACAGAGGAGACGGACAGGATCACCCCTGGGAACGTATGACGGTTGCCGGCCCGGGAGTCGGTAGCATCGAACTCAGAACCCGACGGGACCCACCCGCGACACCGGCGGCGTGGTCGTTCCGGTTCGGCCCCGATTCGTGGCTCACAGGTCGGGACTACGCCACTCGCTCGGCGTACTCGAAGTCGACCTCGGTCGCTTCGGGTGCCGTCCCGTCGAGTTCGATACGCCATCCCTCAAGAGCCGTCGGGTCAGCCAGCGCATCCCGCAGCGTCCTGCGGACGTCGGCGGCGTCAACGCCGTAGTAGTCGTGGGGAACACCCTGGAGGTACTGAAGGGCCGTCTCGAACAGCGACCGCATCCCATCGTCGTTCTCGAAGTCGAAATGCTTGTACGCGCCCGCCGCGACTTGCACCATTCCGTGAAGAAAGGCGCTTTCGGTGGTCCCGCTCCCGTAGTTGTACCACTCCGATTCGAAGCAGTCGTGCGATTCGTGGAACGCGCCGGCGTTGTAGAGGCGGACGCCGTGGAGCACCGCCTTCCGGAGGGTGCCGTGTTCCCACCCGTTCGACTCGCCACGGTCGGCCCGCCAGCCCGTGGGGTCGCCCGACGTCGGTGGGCCGACGCCGTGATCGAGGGTGTGGTCGTCCATACCACACGCAGACGGGCCACGCGCCTAAGCCCTGCGGTTGGGGTATGCAAGACACACCCACGGCGATCAGGCGTCCTCAGGGAGGTCGTCCCACCGCAGGTCGTCGACGGTTTCGGCGAGGTAGTGGGCCGAGCCGTTGAGGCGGCCGGTGCGTCGCAACACGAACCGGTCGTGTCGGCGCCGGACGTGGCAGCCTGAAGTTGGAGACCGGCGGATCGGGTGTCCGCCCGCATCGGCGCGTCGGTGTCGCGATCGGTCGGGGACGCGGGATGCACGCCGCCGAGCGGGTGGTGTTCGAGCGGTCCGCCCGCGATACGACACGGGAGGTCGGAGGGTCTGCGATATCCGTGCGGGCCGATCGCTCCGCCACGACGTGGTGGCATGTGTGGCGGACGGCCGCGACGAACCGGAGCGGTCCGACACGGAACGCACTTCAACGCCGGCAACTAGGAGTTGACAATGAGAATTCGAGAGTTCGGCGACGACCCAGACGTGGCAGTCGTCGCGGCGATCCACGGCGACGAACCCTGCGGTCAGCGAGCGGTCGACGCCGTACTCGCCGACGAATCGACGTTCCAGCGCCCGGTGAAGTTTATTATCGCAAACGAGCGCGCTCTCGACGCCGGGGTGCGCTACGTAGACGATGACCTCAACCGCGTGTTCCCCGGCGATACGGACGCTGAGAGCCACGAACGGCGGCTCGCGGCCGAGCTGCTGACTGAACTCGACGGCTGTACGACGCTTTCGTTACACTCCACACAGTCGTACGCGAACCCGTTCGCGCTGGTGGACGCAATCGACCCGGCGGCCGCGACGGTCTGTGAACGCCTCCCCGTCGACGCGGTGGTGGAGACAGCCGCCTACGCCGACGGCCGACTCATCTCCTACCCCGGGACGGTCGAGGTGGAGTGTGGCCGCCAAGGGTCTGAGTCGGCGGCGGCGAACGCACGGTCACTCGTCGAGGCGTTTCTCGCCGCGACCGGCGCGCTGGCCCCGGAGGACGGCGGGACAGAGGCGGACGGAAACATCCCGGTGTTCCGGCTCACCGACCGGGTACCGAAGGCACCGGCAGACGGCTACGAGGTGTTTGTCGACAACTTCGAACGCGTCGCTGCGGGAGTCCCCTTTGCGGCGGCGGACGGTGACGATCGAGTGGCCGACGACGCGTTTTATCCGGTCCTGATGTCGTCGGACGGCTACGAGAACGTGTTCGGTTACGCGGGCGATCGAGTGGGGCGACTCGCGGACATCGACAACGGTCAGTCCTCGTGTGGTGCGAGTTCGACCAGCGTGAGGTCCCGGTCTAGCATGCAGTAGTCGTGTGGCGGGTCGCCGACAACCTCGTCGATGCGGTACTCGGCATCGAAGTCGACGCCGTCGGGGACGCAGTACGCATGGCTCGGACAGTCGGTGTACGGACAGGCACCGGCGAGTTCCGCTTTGCCACCGGCGTAGGCGGCCTGCGACGGCACGTTCGCGGGGATAGGGGCAGGTTCGACCTCGACGGCACGCACTCCGGTGTCGTGGACGGCACAGTCAAGCGTCTGTGCGTTCTCCCTGACATCGGTGATACGATACCGGGTTCCGGGGGAGAGGTCAAGACACTGCCCGCGGTAGGGGCAGCCCTCGCACGCGGCCGACTCGCCGCGGAACACGAACTCCCGCCCCACCTCCGCGAGGCGCGTTCCGATGAGCGTGACCTCGGACATATCGACACGTTCTGTGCCCGCCCCGTTAAGTCTCGCGACCGACGAGTTCGTCGAGCCTGTCGCAGTACTCCTTTCGCGGGACCTGATAGATGGCGCGGTAGTCGATCTCGCCAGCCGCGAACGCGTTAGCCATCTCGACGGCTGCGGCGACCCCGTCCGCCCGGGTGTCGCGGGTCTCGACCCGCGCATCCACCTCCGGTTCGAGATAGAGCGTGATGGTCCACCCATCGGACTCACGCGCGCCCAGGCGCTTCCTTGGCGACCCCGGCGAGAGGTAGATCGTCGGGAGACAGGGAGCCGGAAAAGCCTCCGTGTCGAACACGTCCGGCCGGTACGCAAGCACCGCCCGACCGTCCGACTCCGCGTGCCAGACTGTCCATCCGTCCGGAAGGGTGTCGAAGCTCACACCACTTCTCGGCGGCCCGGCCTCTAGTAGCCTTTGCACACGCCCGGTGGGTCGGTCACGGCCACAAATCGACGGCTGGCCCGGGGCGCGATCCCCGGGTCGAATACGGATTGGCGCCGCGTCGAATTGCGGTTTTCGGACAAGGCTTATTTATGTCGAATCCTGACACTGTTTATAGTCTCGGTTATCAGTGGACCGAGCCGCCACCCGTCGACGCCCCGCCCGCCGGTCTCCGATGGTGACCTCGTGGCACCGCCGGCCACGCTCGTGGTGTGGCACGTGGTCACACCTCGCGCCACCCCGGCGATGGGGCCGACGTTGACGGCGGTCGGCCCCGAGACCCAGAACCGACAATGACGAAGGAAACCCTCGAAGACCTCAGCCAGCAGTACAAGGAATCGGTACCGGCGGATCTCCGCGAAGCAAAGGGGTTCGATTGGTATCTCGACGAGGTCCACGACCACCCCCGAATCGCCCGCAACACCCACCAGCGTGTCGCCGACATGTTCGACTACTACGGAACGGAGTACGACGAAGATGCCGGCGTCGTCGAGTACCAGATGGCCACGGATGACCCGCTGTACGACGGTGAAAACACCTTCTACGGCCGGGAGGTTCACGAGTCAATCCACGAGTTCGTCAACAAGGTAAAAAGCGGGGCGCGCGGTCTCGGTCCCGAGAAACGCATCAAACTGTTGCTCGGGCCGGTCGGCTCCGGCAAATCCCACTTCGACTGGATGGTTCGTCGGTACTTCGAGGACTACACGATGAGCGACGCGGGGCGGATGTACACGTTCCGGTGGGTGAACCTCTGTGACATCATTCGCGATCAGGATCCCGCGGACGACACCGTCGTCTCGCCGATGAATCAGGATCCGTTGGTGCTTCTCCCGCAGGAACAACGCGATCGGGTGCTGGAGCGGTTGAACGACGCCCTCGATGCGCCGTACACGATCCGCAACGAGCAGTCGCTCGACCCGGCGAGTGAGTTCTACATGGATCGGCTGCTGGCCCACTACGACGACGACCTGAAGGCAGTTCTCGACAACCACGTCGAGATCATCCGCTTGGTCGCCTCGGAGAACAAGCGCCAGTGTATCGAGACGTTCGAGCCAAAGGACAAGAAAAACCAGGACGAGACGGAGTTGACGGGGGACGTCAACTACTCGAAAATCGCCGTCTACGGCGAGAGCGACCCGCGGGCGTTCGACTACTCCGGCGCGTTCTGCAACGCCAACCGCGGGCTGTTCTCCGGCGAGGAACTGTTGAAGCTCCAACGGGAGTTCCTGTATGACTTTCTCCACGCTTCTCAAGAACAGACGATCAAGCCAAAAAACAACCCACGGATCGACATCGATCAGGTGATCGTCGGCCGGACGAACATGCCCGAGTACCGGGA